>CAZHCM010000001.1:0-50613 GCA_964531005.1 uncultured Sangeribacter sp.
GGGCGCCGTAGGCCTTGATCTCTATGCGGCTGAGCTGATGGGCGAAGGGGAGCAGTATGCCCGAGAAGAGGTTGTCGGCCATGCTTCCGGTGGTGTATGCGGTGATGAAATCCTCCTGCCGGGCGATGTCGTCGGCCACCCGAAACCCTTTCAGCTTATAGTCGAGGGTGCCGGCGGTGGAGGCGTTGACCAGTTTCGTGGCCGCCACTTCCGGGTAGAAGCCGAAGAACGAAACGGTATGGCTCTCCTTGGTCAGTTCGGGCCAGTAACAGTAGGGGGAGGTATATGTGCTGGCACCGCTGACGATGTCAATTTTCTGGTTGGCGAAGAGGGGTTGCATCACGCCATCCTTCATCAAGCTTGTGTCTTCGAAGTCAAAGGCGGTCACATAGAAACGGGGGAGGTTACTCTCCGTGACGATGTCGGCACGTGTTGTGGCCTCCGGGAGCGATGTCCGGAAATGTATCTGCCTGGCATTCCCGTCTCCGCCCTGGGGCATGTCCTCCTGCGAGCAGGCTGCGAGCGCCATGGCGGCTCCGAGGACGGCATATGCTGGTTTCATTGATAGATTCATGAAGCGAGTCAGTTAGTAAAATCGAGGCATATAATCCTTCTGAACTTTAACCTTAAAAATTCCCTGCAAAGTTACAAAAAACCATGCAATTTCGCAAGCCCAACCCGATTTTGTAGCCGAAAATCGGGTTCGCACTGGCAAATCACGCCATATCGCCAGAGCATCCGGTCTGGTCAACGCCCCCTATCTCCTCTATCTGCCATCCGGTGAGGCGTCCGGTGGAGGTGCTGAAGTTGGCTCCGATGAGGAAAATCCCCTTTCCTGCGAATCTGTATGGCAACCAATACTCCTTTTCGTGGATCTGCCGTATGGCCTCTTCCGGACTCCGGTCTATCTTGAACTCGAATATGTACAGATATTCCCCCGTCTCCACGCTCAAATCTATTCGCCCGTCTGAAGTGCGCTGCTCGGTATGGGCGACCATCCCCAACAGCGGGAAAAGGATAAATATGAGATTCTGGAAATGGTCTTCCTTGGAGCCTCGCTCCGAGTAGGGTATAGAGGCCAGGACACTCTGGAGGCGTTTCATCATGTCTTCAGCCCTACCTTCCATGACGCAGTCCACAAAATCGGCAAGGGTGTAGCCTGTCGTGCTGAACACTGTGGGGAAAAATGTGGTCAGCAAGTCTTGCAGGAAACCGTGGCGCACCTCTTCGTTGGGGAAATCAAGGGTGAAGTAACGGGTACGCCTGTCGTAGGCCTTTATCGTCAGGTAGCCTGACTGGTAAAGGGCGGGTATCGGGTCGTTGCCGATGAGGGAGGCACGCTCCAACGCGTCTTGCGAGATTCGGCAGGGAATCAAAGTCTTTAACGGTCGCCCCATCTTGCGCAGATGGTGCAGGAGATAGGTGGGGGTCCCGGTGGCAAACCAATACAATCCGGTATCGCGCTTCGCGAATACGTTCATAAGGCTGAAGGGATTGTAGATATCCACCATGTTTTTGGCGAAATGATATCCGTCATAGAGCTTTTTCAACTCCTCGAGGGTAGCCTCCTGGGTGAGTTGGAGGCTTTTGGCCAAATCCATGACCCCTGCCGCGAAATAGCGTGCCAGCTCCTCCGATGTGACTCCGCATATGGCTGCGAAATCATCCTCATATGAAATGTCGCGCAGATTGTTGAGGTCTGAGAAGATGGAGACCTTGCCGAAGCGGGCCACGCCTGTCAGCATGGCCATCTCAATGTGCTCGTCCATGGTCTTGAGATTGCCGTAGAAACCCTTAAGCGTCTCCACGAAGCGGTCATAGAGCGCATGGTCGTGCAAGGCGGCGAGCAATGGCTTATCATATTCGTCTATGAGAATGACCACCTTCTTTCCCGTAAGTGCATGTATCCGCTCGATGGCATGTCCGAAGCGACCCTCCGGTGAGGTGTCGGTGGGATGGAGGCCGTATTCCTGTTCCCACGTCTCAAGGGCCGAGGTGAGCTTTCCCACCAGAGCCTCCATGTCGTTGTAGACACGGTTGTTGAGGTCCAGATGAAGCACAGGGTGCGGCTCCCAGTCATCGGTCAGCGCATCCAGGGCCAAACCCTTGAAGAGATCTCGCCGACCGCGATAATATGCCTCAACGGTGGAGAGGAACAGGCTTTTGCCAAACCTGCGTGGCCGCGACAGGAAATAGAATCCTGGCTTGCGTGTCAGCAGATGCACGTACTCCGTCTTATCGACATACAGAAAGCCGTTTTCCCGGAGTTTGGGAAAAGACTGGATGCCGATTGGATAGCTTATAGGAGCGGAAGAGACTTTCATATGGCAAATTTAGCGATTTTCCTCCATTTGGCCAAATTCCCCAGCAAGGGGGAAGTCGAAGGTGAGGCCGGGGGCGCGGAAAAGGCGCTGGATGTGGCCGCTGCGCATCATCTCGCCGGAGGGGAGGTTGTGAAGGCGCCCGTCGTCGACGAGGGCTATGCAGTCGCAGGTGCGCAGGGCGACATCAAGCTCGTGGGTGGAGAAGATGATGCACTTCCCCTCATCATGGGCCAGGCGGCGCAGCAGCGCGGCCAATTCGTAGCGGTTGGGCATGTCGAGGAAGGAGGTGGGCTCGTCAAGCAGCATCACAGGCGTGGACTGCGCCAACGCCCTCGCTATCATGATGCGCTGGCACTCGCCGTCGCTCATCTTGTCCATCGTGCGCCGGGCATACGCCCCCATCCCCACCGATTCCAAGGAGCGGGCCACCACCTCGCGGTCTTGCGGCTGAAGCCGCCCTATCCAGTTGGTGTAGGGGGCGCGCCCTATGGACACCACGTCCTCGCACGTCATGTTGCGGATGCGCGTGCGCTCCGTGGTCACGAAAGCCAGCGTCCGGGCCAGCTCGGGCTGCGAGAACGACCTCAACGGTTTGCCGTCAAATAGTATCTCACCCCCGTAATGCGGGTTGAGCCCCGCAAGGGCACGCAGGAGCGTGGACTTGCCTGCGCCATTGCGCCCTATCAGGGCGGTCAGGGTGCCTTGGCGAAACTCCGTGTCTACATGGTCCAGAAGTTTGCGCGTGCCGTAGCCTATCGAGAAATCCTTGAGGGTGATCATACGGTCATGGATTTGTTGCGCAGCACCACCCACACCACCACCGGTATGCCCAGCAGGGCGGTGATTGCGTTGATGGGGAGCGTGAAGAGTTTGGAGATCAGGTCGCAGACGAGCAGTATGGCTGCGCCGGTGAGGATGGTGCCGGGCACGAGCACGCGGTTGTCGCTGTCGTTGAAGAGCATACGCGTGACGTGCGGCATGGCCATGCCGATAAACCCTATGGGGCCGCAGAAGGCGGTGACGGTGCCTGCAAGCAGGGTCGTGGAGAGGAAAAGCAGGGAGCGGGAGCGGCGCAGGTCGAGGCCCATCGTGACGGCGTATTCCTCACCGAAGAGTAGGAGGTTGAGGGGCTTGATGGTCACGACGGCCAGAAGCAGCCCGACCACCACCGCTGGCACAAGCACCCATAGCTGCGTGGTCGTGACGTCGCCCAGCGATCCCATCGTCCATATGACGAAGGCCTTCAGGGAGTCTTCCCGGCTGAGATATTGCAGGATCTGCACCACCGCGCTCACCCCCGACGAGAACATCATGCCCAGGATGAGGATCACCATGATGTCCTTGATGCGGTGTCCGGCCACGGCGATGATGGCCAGCACAAGGGCCGACCCTATCCAGGCGGCTCCCGCGATGCCTACGGAGGTAAGCGCGGCGGGGAGCCCGAAGAGGGGCGCTCCGAGTATGAACAAGGCCACGCCCAGCCCGGCTCCGGAACTGATGCCAAGCACATAAGGGCCGGCAAGGGGATTGCGGAAGAGGGTCTGCATTTGCAGGCCGCTGACCGAAAGGGCAGCGCCGGCCATGACGGCCACTATCGCCTTGGTCAGGCGGATGTTGAGGACGATGCGCGCCGTTGCCCTCGGGCAGTCACCTCCAGTGAGGGCCGCCCAGACATCGCGCAGGGGTATGGAGATGCTCCCCACCGCCAGGTCAAGCAAGAAGAGCAGCGCCGTGAGGGCCGCCAGGACCAGGAATAGTAGCGAGGTGCGTGTGCGCATGTCATTTCAGGCGTTGATAGTATGTGAACTCCTCCTCCACCAGCTCGGGATGGAAGATCTTGACCAGGTCGCGAAGCACCAGGTCGGGATTGACGATGCCCGACTCGTAGAAGTCGTTACCACCCCCGGGGGTGGAGCGCAGGTTGTTGTTGTAGACCTGGCCGTCGCGGTAGCATCGGGTGTCTGTCATTTTCGGACACATCCGCCCGACCTCGTCGAGCGAGGCGGCGGTGCCGACGTTGAGCCACATGTCGGCCTCGGCGGTGAGCTTGTATGCCTCCTCCATGTCGATGGGCACGGAGGAGTTGCCGGTGTTCTTGCCGTAGATGTATGCGCCGCCGGCATCTTCGATCAGCTGCACCAGATAGTTGCCGGTCGAGGGCATGAACCAGGAGTCGCCGTAAGGGGCGTTGAGCATCACCGAGGGGGCGTCGAGTGCCGAGTCGGCCACGCGTTGCTTCAGTGCGTTGTACCTTTCCGGTATCCCTTCGTATGCCTTCTCCCCTTCGGCGCGTTTGCCTGTGATTTCGGCAAGGGCCACCATCCATTCGGCCTTCCCAAGGGGGGACTGCTCCACATAGTCGCCTATGTAGACGTAGGGGATTCCCAATTCCTTGAGTTTTCCCTCCATCTGGCTGGCGCCGTTGACGCCATAGAGGAGCACGATGTCGGGGTCGAGGGAAACGAGGCGTTCGTAGTCTATGTTGCCGTCATACCCCACGTCGCCCACGCTGTCGCCCCGGGCAAGAATGCCGGGGTTGGATATGAACTGACGGCCGGAGACGCCCGCCACGCTGCGTCCCTCCCCGAAGGCGTCGAGCATGGCCAGGTGTGTCGAAGACATGGCGACGATGCGCTTGGCGTCGCCGTCGAGCACCTGCCCGTCAAACCCCTCCGGGACCTTCTCGCCATCGCGGGCGATGAAGAGGCGTGTCACGACCTCTTCCCCACCCTGCCAGGGATTGCAGATAGTCAGCAGGGTGCTACTGCGCCCATCGGCCCCCTTGATTTCGAAGCCCGAGGCGTATTGGGGCTTATACAGCTCCACGTTGAAGTCTTCAAGGCGGCTCCCCCCACCTCCCGAGCAGGCGGCAAGAGCGAGCAGCAGGGTCGCCAGCAGCACCAGTATTGGCAAGTGTCTATTCTTCATGGGATGGGTTATTGCGGCGTCTGTAAATCCGGTTTGATATCGGTATGAAAATAAGGGAGAACACCAGTCCCTGCACCAGTATGGTCCAGTCAAAGCTCCGGGTGCCATCCGCAAGCAATCCCATGAGCCAGTAGAGGAAGCTGAACATCAGTGTCAGCGCCAACACCTGCAAGCAAAATACCAGTATCTTTTTGCTCATCATCTTTACTTCAGTATGCTGATTAAATCTTTACGAGCTTGATGCCCAAAGCATCCGAAATCTTTGCGATTGTGCGCAGAGTGAAGTTATGAGTGCCACCAAGCCATCTGGAGACCTCAGCTTCAGTCTTCCCCATACGTTTGGCCAATTCCCTTTGAGAGATGTTCTTGCTCTTAAGAATGGCGTCAATCTTATCTGCCAAGGCAAAGGACATGTCAAGCTCCAGCTTAACATCGTTTGGCACCTGTGCCAAACATTCATCAAAAAATGTAGCCGTAGATCTCATAGTTCAAAAATTTTATCTTCTGCTCCTGTAATCGCTGTTTCCTCGACATGGATGCTTCCATCTTTTTCAGCTTCTTTCAGGAGCGCATCAAACTTTTGTAAATCCATCACATAGCCATTCAATTCAGAATCTTCATTATACGTTCTGGTTCTCTTGATACCCCCATTTCCAAGTACCAGAATCTTGTCAGAAAGACGCAAACAGTACAAACGCAATTTTCCTGAATCTACTGGTAAGGCACAAACTCTGTCTGTGTACTTTCCCTCTCTTCGGAAATATCGTTCCAGCACACCATTTTCCAAGATTTTCTTCAACGCATACAAGATAATCTGATAATCCCGTTGCAATTTACCGTTATCCTTGAAGCGTGAAAGAAACTTTGAAAATTCCGACATGTCGTCATTTTCAAAAACAATAGTGTAAAGACTGGCTCTATCACTGCTTTGGACCGCTTCTAACTTTACTGCTCTATTAGTCATGTCGGAGGGTTGTTATAATGGTAGCTACCATTATAACAACCCTCCGACAAAATTTACTTTAAAGGTAAGCCGTTTTTTTCTAAGAATCAGTTTTCGGAGGGTTTGAAGGCATCCGGGACAGGATTGGAGTTATTCTTCAAGCTGCGGATCTCGTCCTTGAAATATTCCTTGGCGCGGAAGAAGGAGAGGAGCATCGAGCGGACATACTCCTCGCTGTCAGGGTAGTCGGCAGGCAACAGAATGTCACGTCGGCTGCAGAAACACACCTGTCCCTCCTCGTTGGGATCATAGAGCATGACTGAGGGGAGACCCTGGCGGAAGTTGGTCACGTTCATGGCCTGGCGCAGCAACGGCAGGTCCGGCTCATCCTCGCGTACATAGAGCCAGCCAAGATCCCATATCGACACAAAGCGCCCCCAGAACCGCATGTTGAATGTCTCCCCCTGATACTCCACCGTGAGGCCGTCCTCGCCATCCAGCTCCGGCTGGCATCGGAGAGCCACCAGCGTGTCATACATATGGCGCCGGGTGACGGCCATCAACTCCTCGGCCGAAAGAGGACTGTCCTCCGAGGTACGGGCGTGACCCTCACCGAAGTCGGAAGGACGACCAGCGAACGACCCTCCCAGCGCCTCCTCAGAGTCGGAAGGAGCCTGACAAGCCATGGCAGGGACACTCCCTTCGGCAGGACGATGATTAACGTAATAGATGCCATAGACGATGGCGGCTGCAAGACAGATGAAAAAAAATGTTGCGAACATAGCGTTAGAAAGTTTAGAGTGACAAAGTTACAAAAAATTCCCCAACCTTGCAAGAAAATTCCCCCTTCGCCCCCCGAAAAAGAATTGCTAAGCCTCTTTTTTAGCCCTAAGACTTCATTTCTCGGGGGACGCTCCTACGCTTCAAGGCCCGTGTGATAGAAACGCAATCCTTGACGCCAAAGCAAGTGGCAAGACCTCCGTATAGGAAATACATGCTTGCCACCGATCCGGCCATAACGGAGGAGTCTGACAAAAAGAGTCCAATGGCACCAATCAGATTCAGGAGACCGAGCACTATGGCCAGGCAGGCCATGACGAGAGAGAATATCTGAAAGGCTTTGAAGTGCCGGGGACGCGGAGGAAGCATCTCTTGCCAGGAGGTGCATAGGCATCGTTGGTTATAGTAGAGTTCATAGGGGAATTGATACGTGTCATCGGCAATCTCCCGACATTGCTCCTGCGTGGGATTGCGACGGAGTGAGAGACGGGCCTTGTTGAAGCGTATGGCCCGGGTTATGCTGCCGTAAGTAAACACCGCAAACACTGCAAGTGCAATCACGTCGGCTGAGCCATATCTCAGGCATGCCATCCCGATCACGAATGTCGTGACGAGAAAATATATGGAAGTCACGGTCTCGATGATGGTGTCGCGTAGGAGTCGCTTGCCAAAGGAGGCCACATTGCCAGTGTAGACGTCCTCAAGGATGGCTTCATTCTCCAACCCCCATTCATAGTTCAGTGTCTCCGGCATTGCCTGCTTGAGTATCCATGAGATGCCCCATACGATGCCCAAGGCCACGATGAACGAGTAATTGTCGATAAAACTGTTGTGGATGAGTCCCAGGACCGGATATATCAGAATCCACAGGACGAAATAGAAACTTGTCTTCATAATGCTATTGCTGTGTCTTTTAGTGGTGAATTGATCTTGATAGCGACATGGGTCAGTCGTGTGCCAGGGAGCATAGGATGAGATAGGTGGGGGTTTGTGTGAATTGGGCGAGATTTTCGGTGGCTTTCACGTCGTCTGGATAGAGAGCCACTATCGCCTGCGTCACCTTCGGGTATATGCTCCGCACCTCATCCTCCGAGAAGCCATCGGCTATGAGCAGGTGGGCGAAGCAATCGACGTAGATCAGGAGGTCGCCGAAGATGAGGCGCCCGCAGCGTGCGAGATGCTCCATCACCACGGCCATCAGGCCTCCGACATGCCTGTCGAGCTTCGTGGTGCCTTCTCCTGTCTCCCCCATGACTATTACCTGCTTCTGGCAGTCAGCCACAAACTCCTCGACGCTTTCGCCGTTGATGGCTTTCAGGAACGTCAGGCCTCCGGTGAGCAACTCTTGAGGGCAGTACCGGTTGGTGATGGCCGCCCCATTCTCGACAGGGACTGTGACTGTCAGGCGCACATCCTTATGCGTGAAGAAAAAGGTCTCTTTCTCCATGATGCATCCTGGCTTAGGCGGTCTGGATACGGTTGGCCATCTGCCATAGGCCGTCGCCGACGAGATAGTGCGTGCCCCAATCGTACTCCTTGACGATGGTGGCCACGGCCATGGCGGCACAGTAGAGCGATACGGCGTCGCCCGAGCAGGCCCATTCATCCTTGGCAAGCTCACAAAGCTTGTCGATTACCCCTTCGTTGATGCGGCAGTCGCACACGTCCGCCAATTCCTTCTCGCCCAGATAGGGGAGGATTGCCCGCTGCACTCTGGTCTTGTAGCTGATCATCTTCGGGAGCGCACTCGCGAAGTCCGAACGGACTTTCTGGGCTGCCTGGTTGAATTCTTGTGTCGTTATCATTTTGTCGTGTCTTTGATGTTACAACTAATGATACCGACAGACGGAATAGGTAAACGGGCAATCTCAGCCTTTCCCCATTAAATTAGTGCGCATAAATACACAGAAGACGTCAATACACCTTTACGACCGGGTGCTGGGTGGGACGCAATATCTTGAGGGCGCCATGCTTGCCCTGGGCGAAATAGTCGCCCCATGTGGACATCGCCACATTTGAATCCAGCAACTTCCCGATGCAAAAGCTGAGCGAGCCATATCTGCGCCCGGAATGTGGCTCCTTACATTCGTAGTTCGACTCTTCGCTCCCGCAGGCGGAGATTACCGTCAACGTGCCTCCCGAGGAAGGATAGGTGCCCGGTCGCTTGAGACTTCTCAGATATGTCTTGCTTGATTCATTCATCGGGAATTCATCGTCCGTGCCTCGCACAGTGTCTGACCATTCCACCTCACTGTCGGGATCCGGATCGTCTTCCACATTTCCCCGCTCCGCCCCACCGCTGTAGCAGGCGTCAAACACCACCATAACGCTCCCTGTCTTTCCCACCTTGCGTTTAAGCTCGGAAAGATAGGGAAACAGTTCATCGTCCACAAGATGGTTCTGCCCCCTATACCACTTCCCATTAGTTTTATAGTTTGGAGAGAAACAGGCATCGAAGCATACGAAGGTCTGGTCGTAGCCGTTCGCCTCGTCCCCATTCATATCCTGGACCAGTTGGCCATGGCCCGAGAAATGAAGATACACGTTGTCGCCTGTCGCGACATTGGCCACAAGCCGCGACAAGGCCGAGGTAACACCTGCCTTGGTGGCCTTGGCATCAGTGAGACTTACGACATCATAGTGCCTGGCTCGCTGTTTCTTTTCAAGCAAAGCCACATCGTTGTCACCATGCAACGGGGTCCAGCCAGTGGCCTTACGGTCATAGGCTCCTATGCCTATCAGCAGGGTCCTGTTCTTGGCATGGGCCGCGCCTATGCCAAGCATGGCAACAAAGGCCAACAGTATGCTTAGCCTCCTCATTTGATCAGCGCAAGTATCGATTTCCAGGTCTTGACATCGGCTTCAAAATCGGGGTTGCCCTCGAACCTATCGACGAGCGATTCGAGCACCCTCTGTGCATTGTCCCTGTCATGCAGGCGCAGGTAGGCGAGAGCCAGTATATAGCCGTTGTCAGCCATTTCCAGCTCGTCAGAGGAGGCTTCATACCTGCTGACCAGTGCGGGGAGTTCCGCCTTCAGCTCGGCGACCGTGAGATTGTCAATGTTCACGGGTGCCCCCTGGCCGGAGCGCACGTCCATCATGTCCTTGTCAGCACAGGCATAGATGGCATCATAGACGTCATATCGCGATTGCCGGTACATCCAAGCACCCACTGCCACGAGAATGGCGATCTCCGCGGCCACCAAAGCCACCTGACGCATCCAGGGCTTGAAGCGGAATCGTTTGGGTGCGTAGGGCAAGGGCGCAGCCTTGGGGGCGCCGATGATGGCGCGCAACTGCTCCTTGGTCAGGCGTTTCATCGCCATGCCAAACTCCAGGTTGTCTTGCTCAGCCTCTTTGCATATGCCGATGACAGCCGCCACATAGACGTTGAACTCACTGGCCAGCTCCTTGTCGGAGTCCAGACGCGACTCGAAGGCTTTCCGCTCAGCCTGGGAAAGCTCACCCTTAAGGTATCTGTCGAAAATGTCAATGTCTGCCATCTTTCCTCCATTTTTTTGGTGTGACGTCGTAGCCGATTCTTCTAAGGGCGGCCGTGAGGCGGGAGATGAGTTCGTTCATGCAACTGTTCTTCTTGGCCTTGGCGGTGGCGGCATTCTTATATCCGTTCTCCTCCGCTATCTCCTCCATTGACCAGTCGCTGTAGTAGTAGGCCTGGATTATCCCTTTGCATGGCTCGGGGGTATGCTCCAGCTCGTCGCCGAGCACCCTGAGCACTTCGGGATCCCGGCTGAGGGCCACCCCCTCGGAGTCTTCCGGCAAGGTCTTCAACACATCCTCCACCTTTCTGGCGGTGGTGGCTGAGGGTGCATCCGGCTCGTCATCGCTGGTAAAGGCGTCAGCCGAGTCAGTGATGCCGGCTTTCCTCCACTCCTTGCTCGCAAGGTTCATGCCGATGGTCATGATATAGCTGCTCCAGGAGGTATCCTCCTTGATGCGCCCCAGCAGAAGGTTCTCCTGCACGGCCACAAACGTGTCCTGATACAGGTTTTCAGCCTCATAGAGCGAAAGCCCGGAATACTTCGCCGTAAGCCGGCGAAGGAAATCCGGGCGCAGCCTATTGTACCACCGGCGCACTATCTCCTCATAATCCTGTGCCATAGTCTCCCTTTTCGAGATGCAAAGTTAATAAAAGTATTCGTTCCAGCATTTATTTATGGGTATAGATTTCAAGTAGATTAAGAATAGTACGATTTTTTGCTCAATTAGACTCCTCGCTCTGATTTTTCGACGACTACGTTTTGTTTGCGTAGTTTTCGATTGCTCCCCATACCTGCTCGTATCGCCTCGACCCAGATGTCGGAGCCCACTTCAACATTCTCCTTCATTGCTTGGGCAATATAGTAGGAAAGGGAGCCATACCAGGTGTTAGTCTCTACATCTCGCACTTCCTTGTTAACCTGATAGGAGCGACAGGCTTCGATAATCAAAATGGGGGCCTGCCCTTCCTTGGAGGGAATGATGAAGTAGTCGTTAGTCTCTCGTGTGCGATCAGGCACATACTCTTTGCCAGACCGGGTGAACCCTTCACGTATGCCACGAACATGTTCCTCGTCCCCTCTTGATGCGGTGCCGCTGTGACAGGCATCCAAAACCACGACCAGCTTGCCTTCCGTCCCAAGGGCGGAACGCATGGCCTCGAAGTATGATTCTAACTCGTCATCGAGAAGGTGATTTGCACCCTCATACACTCCTTCGGCATAATGCATTTCTGCATCGACAGGGATAAGGGCTTCGTCCCACCCATCTTCTTCATCGCCATTCAAGTCCTCAAATGGCTGACCGTGCATGGAAAAATGCAGGTATATCATCTCTCCTTGATGGCACACTCGTGCCATCGAATCCAAAGCCGCCACGATGGCTTCATGCGTAGCTTTGCCATCAACCAGACGCGTAACAGTGAAACCCTGCGCATCCAGGAGGGGAGCAAGAAGAGAGACATCGTTGGCGCCACTGATATTAGCCCACATATGTGGGTCTTCCATAGCGTTGCCATAGTCGGATATGCCGACAAGAAGCGCACGCTTTGTCTCGGCATTCATCACCTGACAGCCAACGAATAACGCCAATATCCCACATACTAAGAATTCGTATAAATTTTTCATAAACAGCACATTGATTGATGATTCAGTTCAACCCATCCAACAATACGAACGCTGCCCAGTATTCAGGGTCCGAAAACTCTGGATGGTCACGTAAGGACTTCTGTGCAAGCTTGAGGCTTTCATTTTTTGACTTGCCTGAGAGATAATGGCGGTAAAACTCAGTCATCAGGAGTTGGGTGGCTTCATCATCGACTTTCCACAAGGACATCAAGAGGGTTTTTGCCCCTGCGAGTTTGAAGCCTCGTTGGAGGCCAAAGACTCCTTCGCCTGAAGTCTCGCCAAGACCACTTTCGCAGGCTGACATGACGACCATGTCTACGTTTCCAAGATTCATGTTTGAGAGTTCTAAGGCGGTGAGGACACCATCTTCCACATCGTCGGGCAACGTCTCCCCCTTCAACGCAAGATTTGCTCCACTGAATAACAAGCCTGAACGAGTCATTGCATTATCCTCAAAGTTTGAGGATTGAAGTTGAGCAGCTTTAATAAAATTTACGTACTTTCGATTTTCCGCCTCTCTTTCTGACCAAAAAAAGCCATGAGTTGCAAGATGGATGATATCGAATTTAGAATATGTGAGTCTTTTGAATGATTCTTCTGTACCAGATGCACTCATAATCATTTTGGGTTTATAGGAAGAAGGAAAGAGCTTGAAAATTTTATCCACTTCTTTTATAGTTCCAGGTAAATCTCTTACTCCATATCGTAGATTATTGGACATCACTGCTCTATGAGTTGATGTCGGATGATAATCACCTGAACGGCTTTCAGCTATCATCTCTTCTCTTTCCAGATCATATTTTAAACCACCAAATAAAACAGCGTTTAGAGATAAAGGAGAATTATACCTATCAATTATTTCCCTCGTAGATGATAAACGGAAAAGATTCCATTGGTCACATACACGTTTATTATTCACCATGGACGCATATTCAATTGCAATTGAATTCAGCTCTTCGCATGGAGAAAAGTAAATATTTTTAATATCTGATACGTACTGTTGTATTGGTTTCCATAAAGTTTCAAAGATATTCGTATTATTCCTGTGTAATAATTCATCGTTATTGAATCCATCTATAAGAGCCGCAGGTCCCAAAACTACAGTTTGAGGTTGATCATACTCTCTTCTAATAACTAAAGCAATATAATAAGGATTTGAAGTGATATCGGTAAAATTATAAAAATTATAGCACTTAACAAATTCGATAGCCGCTTCATCATCCCTCAATGCATTTCTTACATCATACCACCTGTAAGATAACTTCTTAAAATATGAAGTCGTCTGTGAAGCATATTTGATTAGTTCTCGTTTAATTATCTCATCTTGAAGTGCAAATGAGGCAGAACTTTTTTGCAATGAAGACCAGTTAGCTATTAAAGCACTATCAGGACAATTTCTTATGGCATCCCTGAACTCATTTTGACTCGTAAGTAATACGCCTTTGCTTAATAAGGCATAATCATAGGCTTCTTGGGATGCAGACCAATCTATTGTGTTATTATTAATCCCGATTAAGAGATCATAAAAAGGGATATGTGAATACCGAGGATTAGTACGCAAAAAATGTGTTTGTTCCTTCTCACTCATTAGGGGCAACTCATTTATAATCATTGCTCGATGAAAACCAACAAATTCTTCGGCATATTTTGTTACTATATCCTTCTTTCGGTTATCACGGGCAGAAAGCATAAGCCAAGACAATACTAATTCGCGTAACTCCGGACTTAAATTATTGAATTTTATTAGCTTCTCCGCAACAGGAAATAGTTCTTTTATGTCACCTTGCTTGATAAATGCGCTTGCCTTTGAATATAGAACATCAAAATCATCGGGACTACCCATATTTGAAAAATAATAATTTGCCCTATCTTTGTCACCTAACTTCAAATACGAATGAGCGAGTGACTCATTCACATATTTTAGTACTTCTTGGTCGTCATCATGACGATGGTCCATAAGAATTTCCTCCGCCAGTGAAATAATATATTGAGTAGCGCCAGCAATAGAAGACGCAGCCACTAAGACCCACATATCAGATAAACCGATATCTAATCTATGTTTCAAACGCCATTCATAATTCAATTTAGCAATATTGTAATAATTCAAATCTGGGCCAGTTTCGCTATAGTAATAAGTTAATGCGCCTAAAAGTGCAGTAATATCTTCATTAGAGAACAAATTTGGTAATTCATTATTTATAGCGTGAGAATATAAAGCTGCAGGATATTCTGAAGCATGAACATCATTGCTAAAATTATTTCCTTCAGCCACTAGATTTATAAAATTCTCAAATTTCTCTTGAATACTCCCGTTGAGGATCCTTTCTTTATACACAGCTATACATCCTTCCAAGAAATCATTATCTCTACTCATTGCCCAAATAGTATTTAGGGTATGTCTCCTGTTATCTATATCGATTACATCATTTTGCTCATGCAGGCATTTTAGGAGATAATTTATTCCTTCAATTGGATCCTCACAATCCTGAATTATGAGTCGAAGCCAACCGAAACTATCTTCAAATGATATTACATCGCCAGAAACACTATTCTCAGACCTTATTAAATACGCCAGGTGTTCTTCTCTCTTAGCATACTCAACCGCGTTCTTTTTATCATCCATATCTCTACAATAGCAAGATAAGATTCGATATTCACTAAGTAGTTGAGGGGTATTCACTCCATATCGATCTATAATAATCCTTACAATTTCCTTGCGATGGTCCACGGCTTGTTGGTATAATCCCGCACGATGTAAGTGATGAGACAGGTTGCGTAATATATCTGAATAATCAACCCTATCAACTTTCTTAGACAAATCAATCGTCAGTTGCGCATATTTTTGACAACTATCGGACTGAGTTTTATAAGAATAATATTTACAAAGTGCATTATAATCCAATAACAAGTTGTATTTATCCGAACTATTGCAATCTATTTGTACACTTTGATAAGTAAGGCCAATAGCCTCATCATAATTACCTTCCTCAGCATAGTTTTTTCCAAGATTATAAAATGCACTTTGTGAGTTACTTATTAAAGAATAGCACATCGTAAGAAACAATAAAAAATATCTTGCCAACTTCATTTCCACTTTTTCTATTGATAAAATTGTATATACATCTAAATAACACATTGAAATACCCGTTTTTTGAGTGGTAATACTCAATAACAGACTGATATAATTTTAATGTTTTCTCATTTCTTGAATAAAATGAAGCCAATCGCGAAAGAAAAATTTCATGATTAGCGTAGTAGATTTAAAGAGGTTAATATCTATCGTCTCTAATACATAATTAAGGCGGTCAGAGATGGTTGTTCGAGCTACTCCTAATGAACCACAGAAGACAGATAGCAGTAAAACTGCCATCTCCTTTATTCTGCTTATGATCGTTGTCATTCCCATTGTAGCCATTCGTGATATGTTAATAATTCTCCATTGATTCCATTAGTGGGTAAGGATCACGAAGCAGTTGTAGACTGGGCCTTGATTGACGACAGGGATGTTGTATCGTGCCCTTCCCTTCGCGTACTCCCTGGCGGTAGGTCCCTTCATATTTGGACTCAAACTGACCGTTGACGTATTTCGTGGCTACTCCGTGTCCGTGCGCCTTGCCATCCTTGACAGGACCATCCCACGTGAAAGTCTCTCCAGGAGCATAGTAAGGGTCCAGAAGCTGGACATCCTTGCCACAGCTTACCCACTTTTCTTCCAATGCATATGTCTTGCCACTCCCCTGTGCGGTATAGGAAAGTGTCACTGACAGAAAGATCAATATCTTTCTTATGTTCATCATATGAAGCATAGTCACTCAGTTAAGTATCACTGTACGAAAGAAGCGTGAACCTCATCACTATGTCACCATGCTGAGGCTCTGGACTGCCATCTACGAGTAACAAGTAAAAAGCTCACGCTTATGGCATATATAGCAGTCTATAGAAACTGAGATATACACTTCAGCGTGAGCGCCATTGCTTGTTATCTGCGTAGATTGAAAATTGTCCAGATTTTCAGCATCAGATAACCGAGTGTTTGACGCTCATCTTCGATATGTATTCTGGCATACCCTCAACGGGGGTCTGCCACGAATGCAAAGTTACAAAGATTTTCTCAAACACGCCACAGCAATGGCCATTTTTTTATCAATACTGCCTATCGTCATCGCATGAGTCCCCTTAGACTCCGTTGCATGCAGTCCTTCACATAGCTTGAATGTGATCAGGAGGGTGAATGATTAAGAGGGGAATCATTGCTCAAGGAACCTCAGAATCTGATTCTCGGGAATGCCAAAGTTGAATGAGTCGGTGCCTCTGAGTTTTGCAAAGTTGACAGCCCTTACATACCCCTCACGGTCTATGACGGGGGAGCCACTTGATCCTTGAAGGGTGGGGATGGTGTAAAGGATCTTATGGCCGTCAGGATGCTGCGAGATCTTTCCTGAAGTCATCTGAGCCTGGATGCCTTGCTTGGTATTGCCAAGCACCAGCCCGGCATTGAACCCGATCATGATCAAGTCTTGGTCCACCTGGAGCGCGTCATCGTCTTGCCCACCGAACACGGCCAACACCTTCTCCACGAATCCTTCCTCCTCGACATCCCTACCCTTGATTTTGAAGATGTGTTTGCCATCCGGAGTGACCTTGTTCTTCAACTGTATCAAAGCCAGGTCCACTTCGTCCTTGTCTGACAACTTGGTGACGACACAAGGATTGCTTTCAAGGAAATCTTCCAGTCGAGTGACGTAGGTGTCGTTGTAGGCTATGCCAATCTCGTTGATGGGGCGCACCTTTATTTGGGAGAAGTCCATGCGAGACACTTCATTGACGATCCGCTGAGCCTGGTCATACTCGGAGGCGAGCTGTTGCTGGGCCGCTTCGATCTGATAATACCTGTTGGAGTCTACGTTGTAATCCCCCCAAAAGTCCACATAGTAGCATTGCGACTTCTCGGCTTCAAGCCTGTCGTACTGCTGCGCATACTCAAATTGGGTGTACTGGGCATACTCCTTCAATTCTTTCAGAAAAGAAGATGCAGCCTTCCTGATAGTTTCGTCCGACACCTCAGGGCTGACCACGTGACGGTTGGTCATCAGGGTGCCCTTGTCATCGATGAAGAAGGCGGTGCCCGTAGCCATCGACTTCTTCTCTTCCGCCTCCTTGCGCTCCAAGGTCAGATTAGCAAGATCACCGTCATCATCGATGCCGGAGCAATACAATGTCGAGCCATTGGGAAGCTCAATCTCATAGTAGTACGAATTGAGGACCATGCAGACTCCTGACTGCTGCTGGTCAAACAACTCCTTAGGCTCCCTGGTCTTGCTGCAGGCACAGAAAAGGAGGCAGAGGAGAGGGAGGATTAACGATGTGGAATTCAGGGTCATGTGTATCGAGGTTTTGTTGGTTTTCACATATAGATACCTGGAACGTCAAAAGGTAAACGGTTTCCCTACCCGAGTAAGTTCAAGGTCGCGAACGCATACTTATCGGATGTCTGGGATTCAGACGCCTCTGCCAGGTTTATTCGATCAGGACGTAGGATGACCAGGCCCGGGGTTCGTCTGGATAGGCTGCCATCAGCGCCTTGCGGGCCTGCCGGAAAGCGTCATAGACTGTCATGCCGTCGGCCAACCCTGCGTAGAGCGCCTCCATGAAGAGGCTCGTCTCCCGGTCGCCGACCTTGGCGAGCGTGCAAAGCACGCTTCGGCTCCCGGCCATGCGGAAAGCACGCTGCAAACCCCAGACACCTTCGCTGTCGACGTTGCCCAGGGCGGTCTCGCAGGCCGACAACACGGTGAGTTGCAGATCCGGGAACACCAGGCCTTCTATTTCCTCCGCTGTCAGGATATCGTCTTCGTCGTCGAGAATCCTTTCAGCCCTCCACGAGAGGTTGCCTCGCCGGAGCACAAGGCCGGAAAGTGAGTTCCGGCCCGACGACAATGTGCGCCGGGCAATGTTGTAGTCAAAACTGGATGGGTCGCCGGCAGCCTCTTCCAAAGCCTTTTCACTCCGGAAAAAGCCGTGGGTGGAGAAGTGCAAAACATTGATAGGGTTGCCGTCCAAGGACTTTACGTTCTCCTCCAAGGCTTCATCATCGAAAAGGATGCCACTGGCGAAGGGAAGGTGGCTGGCAATGTCCTCTAACTCGTATTTGACATTAGGCAGATCCACCCACCTTCCCCTGGAAATAGTGTCCCCCTCCCCTACTGGCGAGTTGTGGTCTGCGACCCCCACGGCCACCACTCGCCCGTCAATTTTTCGGGATGGCATGATGTCGGCCAAATGAAAGGCCCTGTGGAGCCTGTACCCCTCCATCATTTCGGCACCTTCGGCTGCCAGGAACTCCAGGCCCAGGCCGCTCAGCGCCCCATCAGGACAGAAGTAGACGTCACCCGCTTTATTGAGATGCGGGATGAGGGGACTCCACACTTTTACAGGCTCTCTGAGCAGCTCTGTCTCCGACCCTAACGACACCAGGATCGGATTGCCAGTAGGGGTGATGACAAAGGCTCCGTAAGAGGGTGCCGTCCCGTCGTGGTAGCGCACGAAGTCGATAGCCACGTCATCCGGCCCCAGGGCCTGCACGACTTGCGAGAGGTTCCTGTCGATCTCGGCACGGAGCTTCTTGTCATGAGAAATCCTGGCGCACAGATCGCGCTCCAATTTGGAGATGGAGGTGCGCAACTTGGGTATGTTGGCCGTGTCGCTATAGGCCACCGCATGATTCAGGTCCTTGCGCAGCCACTTCAATTGCCGGTATGACTTTCGCGTGGACCGCCTGGACGCGAACTCCTTTTCAAGGCTTTGACGTGTGGCGAGCAGCAGACCCTTGCGAAAGAGATTCAGGGCGAGCGCACTCTCTACCTCTCCCCCCGCGACGAAGCCGTCCATCAGCGTCTGCACGGGTCTCTGCAAAGCCTTCCTCTCAGCGTCTGTCAGCAGCAGGAGAGTCTCCACGACCTGACGCTTCAAGGGGGTGATGATTTCCTGGCACAGAGCCGAATACTCCGCGCCGTCCAGGGTTTGACGTCCTATGGATTCGAGCCGGCAGGACAAGTCAATGCGTTCGAGCGCCGTCAAGTGTCCTTGCATTCCTTCTTTTAGTATGGCAAGCGCTCTGTGTGGTTCTCCGGCGGCGATGTGGTAGGCAGTCTTCGTGATAAGGTCATCGTAGGCCGAGACTGCGCCTGACTGCGTCTCTGAGATTAGGAGATAACGCTGATAAAGGTCGGCTAACCCCTTAAAGTCACCTGCCCCTGCCTTAGCCGATATCAACGCGCCCAATGTCCTGACACTCTCCAGATTCGATTTTCCAAAGACGGAATCCTGCACTGCCAGTTGCCGGGAGAGAATCCCGGCTGCCTCATCATGTCTGCCCAAGGCGCAGAGATTGCGCGAGCGATAGAGATTCAAGCGATACATGCGCGTGTCTTCTGGCGCCAGCCATTCGTAGCAGGCGGCAGCCATCTGGAAGTTGCTTTCCGCCTCCTCGTGATTGAAGGCGTCATGGTTGAAAATTCCCAGCTCAACGTACCCCATCCCTTTGGCCACCTTGTTGCCCATCCTCACTCTGCCGTAGTCGAGCGCACGCTCTATGGCCTGGCGGCGCAGATAGGCATTGGAGGACAGCATCTGGGCCTTCCGGCAGAAGTGACGAGTCTTGCGTTCGTCAAATAGAGTCCCCTGGTCAAGGTATCTCTCAGCCTCTTCGTAGTGTTCGAGAGCCTTGGCTGGGTCAGTGAAACTGTAGACATACCCTAAGTTGTCGTGCCATACAAACTTCTCAAAGGGTGTCTTTTGATTCTGCCACTCCCTGCGAAAGATCTCCACGGCCTCCTCCGTACGACCCATTTCCCCGAGTGTTGCAGCCTTGTTGAGGCTCACCGTGGAGCGGGTGGCTGCCAGGTCCGTCATGGCAAGGGCGAAGTCATAGTGTCGAACCGCTTCCTCATAGTCCCCTAAGCGGGAGCAGGCCAATGCCCAGTAGTCATGGAAAGTCACCTTAGCTTTCTTCCCTTTTATGTAGGGAGCATACGTCATGCCGTAGTCCACAAGTTGACGATACCTGTTCTGGTGATAGCAAAGCCGCAACAAGGATAGGACATGGGGGGAGGGATCCTGGTTTATCGCTATCAGAGAGTCTGCCTTGGCCTCGTTATATCCTATGTCCAGAGACTTCAATAACTCGTGGAGGCCTTCAAGAGTCCTGGAATCGATAGAAATAGGACGATAAGTAAAGTTCATGCCTTCCTTTTCCTTGACCTCGAAGTCCTTTTCCGACACATTCCAAATCCTGTATATGAGATGCAACACGTCCTCCCTTCCTGCTTCCTTGCATCGCTGGAAAAATGAGGGGCGTCCATAGGTGTTCAGCCATTCCAGTTTCCCTCCATTGGCATGATAGAAAGCCAGAAGGCGATGATAAGAGGAATAGGCCAAGTCCATGGGAATTTCATCGAGAAGGGCATCCACAAACTGTGCAGGCGACCGTGTGTTCCAGACGGCAGTGTCTGTTGTCACAGGTAGGGGAATGCTCCAGCTATTCTTGTCTTTCTTCGACTTGATCTTCCCCTTTTTGGTGAGCGTAATGGAGGTGGTGCCGGTCACCGCAGGGTATTTGGTGAGCGAGCTCAAAAAATCATATGACAGGTCCTCGTCAAACTCCTTGCACAGTGCCAATCCTTTCTTGTAGTTCTTCTTGCAGAATTCATAGTAGGC
Source organism: uncultured Sangeribacter sp. (assembly GCA_964531005.1). Classification (GTDB taxonomy): domain Bacteria; phylum Bacteroidota; class Bacteroidia; order Bacteroidales; family Muribaculaceae; genus Lepagella. The sequence goes on from CAZHCM010000001.1 coordinate 20,817, forward strand.
CATGGCGTAGGCAGTCTCGAAAAAATAGGTGACGGTGTCTCGTCTTACGATGCGGTGAGGAAACGCCTTGATCCTCCCCTCCGCCCTGCGTTTCTGCGCCCTTGCAACACGAGTCTCGGGCTGGATGAACTCCACCATCTCCATGACCATGGAGTCGACCCTTGACAGTGATGGCGTAGGGCATGAAAAACCCAAGCCACACCACCCCATCAAGAGTGTCATGGCCAAAAGCAATCCCCTAAAGCCTTGTCTATACCTCATTCTGCCCTCCTTCGCAGTGCATTCCTGTGCCACTGCAACGCGGGCAGTCTGGCTCCACTGCCACGGCTGAGGATGTGACACAGAGCAGGAACACAGGAAGCGTCAGGTATCGTTTCATAAGCATATTATCCCAGATTAGATTGTTGCACAAAATTAGGGATTTTCGGGCACATCTGCAAATTCCCCAATACCGGATTTTGCCTATGCCTGAATGTGGTTGACTGTTGCCCCGGGCACACCCATAGACGTGACAGACGCCCCGCTTCGCAGTGGGGCGTCTGTCACGTGTTTTCCATAATACTTAACTAACTAACCTAACATCATGAAACAAATTTCTCTTGCTTTCGATAGGTAAACACCCCTCCTCCTCCGAAAGTTAAAATCAGGAGGAAAGTTTAATCTTTCTGTAACAATCCACTACCCGAACACTTGACCTGTCCCCAGGTTATTCCAATGGGAGCACAAGTAGAGGCCACTTATGCCTCATCCCACTGCAACTGCTCGTGGTAGGGCTGGACGGGGTTGGAACCATGTGCGTTTACACCGTCCTCTCCTGCATCCTTGAATAGATAGATGCATCCGGCTCCGAAAATGACTATGGTGAAGATGTTGAGAAAGAAGATGGGTATCAGGGGCACCAGGGAATACCAGTGGGACACACCTGTGTCATGGGTTCTCTTCACGCCTGCGGCTATCGCAATGTATGCCGAAGGGATCATACATACAATGGCAAAGACATATTTCTCACCTTCCGTAAGTACCTCCACTCCCAATGCTCCCAAGACAAATCCTCCAAGCAGCGCCATATAGAAATACAGCACCACGCAACCTACTAACGTAAGCACATATTCCAGCCTACCGATACGCCCGGAAAACTTGTACCAGCGTGAGAACATCTTTGAGTTGTCAATAGGCGCCTGGAAGTGTCGGCATAGGGTCTCGTCTTGGACCTCGTAGTGGGCACACTCGTGGAAGTCACGGCCACAGCGCGCACATTGGTTGATATTACACATGTCAATAGTGATTTGAAATGTTGTTGGCTGCTCAAGTTATTTCTCCACGAATTGGAAAAGCTCGTCGGGAGTGAAATCAATATCCACGCAATCCTTTGATTTGTTGCCATAATATCTATACAGCATCCCGATTCCTTCTGAGGTAAAGAGTTTCATATCTTTCTGCATGGCGTGATCTTGCCAGGAATTCGCGAAATCAGCTGTCATGTCATCTTTTAGTTGACTGGCGTTTTTCTTAAGAAAATTAAAATCCAGCAATTCCTCATCCACTTCTACATACACCACTGCCCTATCATCCACAAGGGCATATTTAGTGATAGTCATACCTTCCATTATCTTTTGAGGACAAGTGTTATTCTGAATTGCCATCTTATTCTCAATCAACATCATTCTTCTTTCATGCTCCGACATGGGATTGTCCTTGATGGCTTTCAAGTCCTCGTAAGTGAGCTCCAAGCGTGTTGTCTTTCCTGTAGAAGGGAGTTTAAATGTCATTACCAGCCCAGCCCCTGCATTGATCATTTCCTTAAGAATCTCTTCACTTGCCCCAGCCTGTAAGAGGAGTCTGATATTGTTCAGCATGGCTTCACGATTCTTCTTAAGAAAGAGGGCGTTTCCATACTCCTCATTGCATGCATAGTACATAAAGACCATCCTGGCCTTCTCATTATACTCGATGCTTAAGAGATCCCCGGCGGAGCCCTGGTTGATGGGACACATCGCATTAGCCATTGCAATGTCCTTTTTCAGCTTTTTCACATTCTCATCCTGGCATCCAGCCAGTGTCAGCACTGCAATCACCAGCACTGAGAACACGTATATCAGACGTTTCATATTTTCCATTTTTATTCTGTCGTTAGTTTCTTATCGAATTTTTAGTCTCTTTACATAGTATTGGGTGCCTGAAGATATGTTGATATACTTCACATGAGAAGGGAGAACAGGATAGACCTCATAAAACGTAATTGGGTTGGTGTCATATGAAACCTGAGGAGTATCCTCAAGACCGAGGCTGCTGCTCTGCAAGTAAAATCTCAATCCGGTCTCCGCATCTTCGATAAATTCTTTTTTGGTGCTGTACATGTAAGTACCTCTCTCCTTTGGTATTACACTTTTGTAGAGGATTGTTTGACCATCTTGGATGTCTATTCCAGAGATACTCCATCTGTAGTACTCCGTCTCAAGATTTGCATCTTGCACTTCCAATCCCATGCCTTCTTTATGGTTGCCACCCTCTTTCAGCTCTATGCCTTTGACCCACCAGCCGTCGGGCCCCTCTGAGAAGTCAAAGGAAGTGGTGCCTGCGGGCAATGGAGGGAAGTAGAGCTTGAAACTGAGGGATACATTATTGCCGGTGAACCATCTCGGGTAATTCGTATGCTCGGGAGCTAACGCGATACCTTCGGCATTGGTGAGATAGAGACGCTTTCCGTTTGCGGTGATGTAGCTGTTCTTGTCTATGCTGCACCATTGGTACATCCCCCCATTGTAGGATTTCATATCAAGGATAGTGGCTTCCGGAGTCAGGGTGACTTTCTCCACCGATAACTCACGATCAACCTTTGAGGCAATCTGCGGATGGTCAAACACTCTGACATCGCCCGGAAGGAGCCCAGTGTTGGCGGACACCTGCTCGCTTTCCAACTTGTGATATTCATCCAAGAAGCTGTCGGCCGAACTGCTAAGGGCCTCCAGCATCTCCGGGATTACGGCAATGAAACTCTTTACATCCTTGGTGTACATCTCACAAGAGAACGCTGCAATTTTTCCAGTCGAGTAGGTGCATACCGGCTTGCCGCCTCCGGCCTGGTAGGCAGCCTCGTTGGCCAACACTGGGTCAAAGCCTTCCGGCAAGGAGAACAGTCCCGTCAGCGACAGATAGAGCGTGGTGGGATTCTGGGCATGGACCGAGGCAAAATAGGTGGTTCCATCATATTTGAAAGACATGTCCTCGTCTCCAGTATCCTGGATATTGGTGGCATATCGCTTCAGGGCGTTGAAGATCTCGGTCTTGGCCTTCTTTTGCGCCGGAGTGAGCTGTGTGGCGCTCGCGGCCACACAGCTCGTCAGAACAACTATAATGATTAAGAAAAACTTCTTCATGATTGTCATGCTTGTTCGTTTCCTCAGTTGATTTCAGGTTTATCTCCAAATGTTTACTACATTGGCCGATCCAATGTCGCCATATTGGGCGGCAAGCTCCGTGAAATATGAGGCCATGCTGTGGTCCACTTCCGTGCCTCGGCCAAAACGATAGCAAGCCGCCAAATCCCGGAAGATATTGCCAAGCATCTCATCATCAAACACGGCTATATGGTTGACCGCTTCATTAAGATATTTGAATGCCTTGTCGTAGTTTCTTGACACAAGGTAGTCTCCATCATAGTAGAATAGTCCCAGCAACCCCATTGAGTAATAGTTGCCGGCATCGCAGGCCTTTTGCAGGTATTCCAACGCCTTTGGCTCATCCTTGGGTACAATCTCTCCCTCACTATATTCGTATCCCAGGGAGTGAAGAGCCTGTGAATACCCGTCCTCTGCTGCCATTCTCAGGTAGCGAAGAGCCTCAGAGTTATTCTTTGCAACGCCCTCGCCACCTCGATAGAGTCTATATAGGCGATATTGCGAATAGTTGTTGCCCCTGTCTGCTGCTTTAAGATAATATGAAATGGCAGTTCCGAGGTTCTTGGCAACCCCTTGGCCATTCTCATAGCAGGAACCTAATCTCACCAATCCCTCAGTAATATCTGCATCGGCAGCTTGCTTGACATACTGAAAGCCTTTTGATTCGTTTTTAGGCACTCCAAGGCCATGTAGATACATCCCTCCTAACATGGCTATGGCTTCCATATCACCAGCATCGGAGGCTTTTCCATACCATTCGGCGGCCTTCTCGTTGTCTTCCTGCACTCCGATGCCATAATAATACAGGTCTCCCTGGACCTTCATGGCTTGAGGCTCCTGCTGTGCGAGGGCTGCGTTAAGGTATTTCTGGGCCTCGTTATAATCTACATCGACATGATTACCGACCAGGTAGGCTTTTGCCACTTCGCACTGAGCCTTCGCGTTGCCATTGTTGGCAGCCGCATAGTAGAGACCCAAAGCCTCCTGTTCGTCCTTGAGCACGCCATTGCCCTCTACGTAACATATTCCGAGATAATAGGCGGCAGTGGCATTACCGTGCTCAACACCCTTTTTAAGCCATTTCACAGCTGTGTAGGGATCCTTCTTGACATACCCATCCAACCCCTGGAGATAGAGAATACCCATCTGGGTCTCAGCGTCGTCATCTCCAAGATCGGCCGCGCTGGTAAGATACTTGAGCCAGAGAGAGTAGTTGGTAGATTCATACAGCCCATCCCTATACATCTGTGAAATCAGATAGTGCGCTCCCGGATCATTCTGTTTGAGGGCCTTCTGGGCCAGGTCCCAGGCCTGCTTATAGTCTCTGAGGACTCCTGTGCCATTGATATAGCAATAGGCCAACGACACCAAGGCGGGGGCATAGTTCTTTTTGGCCGCTTTCGAGAGCCAGACAACTGCCTCGCTAACATCCTCATCCACTCCACCAGTGCCCTGCCAGTAGCACAGGGCAAGATTATACATTGCTTCCTTGTCTCCCTTATCGGCATACTTCCGGTAGAGGGAGGCGTTCTGTGCCGAGAAGGCGAATGTCGTGCCGATCAGCAGCACGAGCATCAAGAGTTGTTTGAATTTCATATCGGTTAATGTTGTTTAGTCTTAGTCATAATATCCCATGTCTTGGAGAACCTGAATGACTTGCGCGCCATCCTTGTAGCCGGCATTCTTGGCCTTCTTGGCGTACGAGTCGGCCGAACTCCAGTCCTTGACATTTAAGAAATGCCACGCCAGGGGGCCGTAGGCGGGAGCATAGCCTTGGTTGGCAAGGGTCTGCACGGTCACGTAGTCGCCATTGGCGAGGGCACTCTTCAACCTGGCACCCTTGTCATCGACAGGCTTCGCCTCCTGCTTGGAGGCCTCTTTCGTAGCGGCAGTCGGTGACGCTGTGGACGACGCCCCGGGCTTGGCTTGCGGCTCCGTTTGTTCGACCTGAGGCGCCGGAGCCTCACCCTTTGGCTTGATCTCGGGGATGTCACCGGGTACTTCCTGCACAGGTTCCTCCTCTTCCAGCGGGGTAATCTGGATAAAGTCTTCCCTGGAGGGCTGGTCCTGCTTTTCGGATGGCCAGATCAGGAAGAGAAGGAGGATTAGGGCGGCCAGCCATGCCACCGCAATCCAGATGCGCTTGGTGTTGGAATGAGGTTCGGGAGCCGGGTAGGGCATCCCCTCGCCTCCGTCCGTCACCTCCGGCTCAATGGGCGGAGGGGGTGGGAGCACCTCCTCGTCGTCGTCCTGCGGCAGGCGCCAGGTCGGGTTCGCAGGGCGGCCATCGAGGATGGCTTCGGAAAATTCCATCAACTGCCGGGCCGTGGGGCGGTCCCAGGTCTCCTTGGCCAGGCACGACCGCATCACCATGTTGAGGTCTTTCGACCATTGATGACCCAACACAGGGAGTTCGGCCCCGTTCTTCTGCATTCCTCCGCCGAAACCCTCGAAGGGGAGCTGGCCGGTGGCGAGCTCATAGATCGAGGCTCCGAGCGACCAAATGTCGGAAGCCTTGACGGGGGAGGGATTGCTTGAAAAGCGCTCCGGGCCCATGTAGGCGGTGGCCCCTGCGTTGCCGGCAAGGCGCGACTGCCTGCGCAGCGTGGCGCGTAGCTGCATGCTGATGCCGAAATCGGAGATCAGATAGCGACCCTCCTCGTCCACAAGCACGTTGTCAGGCTTGATGTCCTGGTGGATGATCGGGTCCTGGCGCCCGTGTAGATGGCGCAGGCCGGCCGAGACGTCGTGTATGAAATGCCAGATGGCATACTCGTCCATGCTCCCAGCCTTTGCTGACACCGGGCCATCCATGCAATATTTCATCACAAGGAAGGGACGTCTGCGCCATATCCCGAAATATGTCGCTGTGAGGAGATTGGGATGGTGGACGTCCCTGGCTATCTCATACTCCCGTTGGAAGTCCGAGACTCCTTTGTCGTCGAGCGAGATGTATATCTTCACGGCCACGTCCGAATCGGTGCTCTCGTCACGGGCGAGCCACACCTCCCCGAAGCTGCCCCTTCCCTTGAACGTCTTCAGGGTGAAGCGGTCTTCGATCTTCAGGCCTTCTTTTATTTCTTCCATTTCTTCTGTTTTGGTTAGTGGTTGGATGTCATTGCTTCCTATTGCCGAGGGTTGAACTATTTACCAGGCTTACCTATTGTCCGTGGCTTGCCTGGAGCCCTCGTCGCCTGCCTCGGCAGCCAGCCCGGTGTATTTGTTGGCCAGGTAACGGTCCACCTCGGTGCCACGCCCGAACCGGTAGCATGCGCCAAGGAACTTGTAGACGGCTGCCAGAGTGGTGGGGTTGGAGATTGCGAGAGGATGTGCGGCCGCCTCGCGCAGGTAGCGAAACGCCTTGGCGTAGTCCTGCGGCAGGAAGGAATCCCCATGGTAATAGGCCAGTCCCAGGAGGGCCATCGTGGGGTAGCTCTTGGCCTCGCATGCCTTTTCATAATACTCCATCGCCTTGGCCATGTCTTTGGCGAAGACATAGTCACCCCTGCGATACTCCTCCCCCATGGCATGCAGTGCCTCGGGTGCGTTTGTGCGTTCCCCCCTGAGGAGAAAATCCCTGGCCTCAGCCTTGTTGGCAGTGGTGCCAATGCCATATTTCTTCATGCGATACAGGTTGGCCAACGCCCTTCCATCCTCCTTTTCCCCGGCACATTTCAAATACCATGCATATGCCGCGGGCAAATTTTGCGTAGTGCCCAATGCCTTCTCGTAGCAATAGGCCAACTCATACATGGCTTCTGCGTTTCCGGCTTTCGCTTCTTGGTGATAGGTAGAGTAAGCTCTCTGAATGTCCTTGGATACCCCCAAGCCTTTCTGATACATCTTGGCCAAGGCCATGGCGCGGTCGTTCAGGCCAAGGCTGATCGCCTTCTGATAGGCCTCAGCCGCCTTCTTGTAATCCTGCTGGCGGCCGATACCCTCGAAGCACATGTCGCCCAACAACTGGTATGCCTTCGGGTCCTTGCTTGCGACGGCGGAGTCAATGCATTTCCTGGCCTCCTCCGAGGAGATGTCTGTGTGATTGCCTTCGTAGTAGGCCAACGCCACAATATATTGCGACGTATGGTCGCCAAGCAGGGCCTCTTTTTTATGGTAAGGCAAGGCGTGTACCCTCTCCTTGGTCGGATCGCCTGTCAGCTCCATGCACTTGGCGAGATACTCCTCGGCAGTGGGGTTCTGTTGGGCAGCAGCCTTCTTGAACCATTCCATAGCCTTCTCGAGATCATAGGGCTTCTCGAGATCATCCGTGCCGGTGAAATATGCCATGCCCAACTCTATCTGCGCCTCTGCCACTCCCTTGTCGGCTGCCGTCTCCAAGTTTTGTCGCCATGCGCCTAAGTTCTTGGGCGTATAGTAGCCGTTCTTGTACATGCCAGCCAGGATATAGTAGCCTACAGGCTGCCCACGGTCTATCATATCATGGGCCATATCCCAGGCTTTCAGATAATTCTTGGGGGTGCCGATGGCGTTTACATAGCAGTCGGCCAACTTGATCTGGGCCGGGGCATATTTCTTTGCAGCCGCCTTCTCAAGCCATCCCACCCCCTGGGTCGGGTCCTCGCCTACTCCGCCGGTGCCGGTAAAATAACAGTCGGCAAGCTTATACATGGCTTCCTTGTCGCCCTTCTCGGCATACTTCCGGTAGAAAGAGGCGTCCTGTGCGTGGAGCAGGGTCGCCATGCACAGCATCACCCATAGGAGCAACGAATGTCTATGATTCTTCATATTAGATCAGATGTGGGTCACCAGCCGAGCTGGCGAAGTTTTTCCAGCACCCTCTCCCCTTCGCTATTACCTGCATTTGCAGCCTTCTGGGAATAGGATGCGGCCTCGTTATACCGTTCCTTGTTGAAACAATAGGTGGCATATGAACCACAGGCGGGGGCATAGCCCTGATCGGCAAGGCTACGTATCGTGGCATAGTCGCCGTTGGCCTTTGCACGCTTGAAGGCAGCCTCCTTGTTGCCTGCGATTGGCGCCTCTTCCGGCTTTCGCGTCAGTGGAGCCTGGCCCGCCCCTTCCTCTGCAGCCTTGTTCACCTCCTCCTTCTGCCTATCCGATGCTTTGGAGTCGGGGCGCTCCGGAGCTTGTGTCGCCGATGCCTTGTCATCATTGGAAGAGGCAGTATTGACAGTACTGGGCTCTTCCAAGGGGGCTCCCTGGGAAGCCTCAACAGCAGAGCCTGTGAGGTGCCCGTCATTCCCATCATTCCCAAGGCTCCTATCACTCCCAGTCTTCCCGACATTCTCAGCCAACATCGGCTCAGCGTCATCCTTGGCGCCCCAAGGCACAAACACGGCCCCAAGCGCTATCAAGACCCCAATCGAGGCGGCGCCAAGCCAGATCTTCCTGTCAACCTTTGCCAGGACATGCCCACCTTTTCTCAGCCCCTCGACTCCCTTTCGGGCACCGAATCGCACACCTTCCAGGCTCTTTTGCAACAGTGTCTTGGAACCCTCCACAAATGCCTTGCCTCGCAGGATAGCTCCCTGCATCAGAAGTGCGGACTTGGCTGCCTGCGCCGGCGCTTTCCACGCGGCCACGGGTGTCTGGCCTTGAAGCCTGGCCTCGGCATAGTCTGCCAGTTGCTTGGCTGTGGGACGCTGGGCCGGGTCTTTGGCCAGGCATGACTGCATGACCATGTTTAGGTCGCGCGACCATTTCTTGTCGAGGATTGGCAGGTCGGCGCCGGCGCGCTGCATGTGCCCTCCCAATCCGGCGAAGGGGAGCTCGCCAGTGGCGAGTTCATAGATGGAGGCGCCAAGCGCCCATATGTCGGAGGCTATGACGAGGGTGGAATTGCCATCAAAGCGTTCGGGGCCCATGTAGGCGGTGGCTCCCATGCCGGTATTCTGCAAGGATTGCTTGCGCATTGTGGCGCGCAGCTTCTTGCTAATGCCGAAGTCGGTGATCTTGTAGGCACCGGAGTCATCCTGAAGGATGTTGTCGGGCTTGATGTCCTGGTGTATGATGGGAGGATTGAGAGTGTGCAGATGAGCAAGCCCGGCAGAGACATCGCGTAGGAATCTCCATATCTCCCTCTCCTCCATCGCGCCGGCCTTAGTCCCCACGGATCCCTGGCCGCAATAGTCCATGATGAGGTAGGGATGATGCTCCCAGACCGCGAAATAGGTAGCAGTCAGGAGATGGGGATGATGGATATCGCGGGTGATGAGATATTCGTCCTTAAACTCTTCGATGCCATGTGAATCGAGGGAGACGTAGATCTTGAGGGCAATCTCGATGCGGAGTTCCTCATCGTATGCCCTCCAGACCTCGCCGAAGCTCCCGCGCCCCTTCAGCTCCTTCAGGACGTACCGGTCATGTATCTTTGTGTCTTGCTTGAGTATCGACATGATGGCTATTGTTTAGGGCTGAGGTTTGGATATGGAAAAGGTATCTGGTTTAACGACACCTTCACGGTTCTCCCTTTCATGCCTGCGTTGCCTGCTGGAGTTAGTTTCATTCAGAGGCCTATGTTGCTGTTCCTCCTGAGAGGCCCTTTTATTACCATTGGTAACAATAGTCGATTCTTTAGACCCTTCAGATGATGCCTTCTCTTTCACTTTCTCTTCGATTTTCTGAACAGCCTTCACTTCCTCCGGCTCGGGGAGAGCCTTCGTCTCATCGCTGGACACTTCCTCCTGGGGCACCTCCTTGACCTCCCCCTCCGGGAGAGCGGACTGGCAGCTAAGGGAATCTGCGGGGGCAGCAACGGGATCAGGCTGCGGCGACGAGGCCGGCCGCCAGAGAAAGAAAGCGCATGCCGCCAGGGCCATGATCACCAACAGGCCAAGCCCCACATATAGGGACTTCCTGCTCCCTTTCCTCCCCCGTGAGGGGGTTCGGGATTGGTCCTTTATCTTTCTCCACTGGCTCTCGGGGCCGTCGGTGATCTGGCAGAGCACGGCGGTGACGTTGTCATACCACCCCCCCTCCTCTGCGGCTTTCCAGAGAGCCTCGCGGCACTCCTTCATCGACCCGGTATGGGCGCGGATGATATCCTCCAGATTGTTTTCGGGATAGGGTTTGCCGTCAGGGCCGTAGGTCTTGCGGTCGCGTAAGACCCCCGTCAACCCGTCGCTGCAAAGGAGAATGATGTCCCCCTTTCCCACGCGGATCGTCTTGCTTTCCGGCATTGCCTTCGACGAGGGGTCGCCAAGGCTTCGGGTTATGATGTTGTTTTGAGGATGGTCGAAGGTCTGGTCGTAGGTCAGGAGGCCATCGTTGACCAGCTCCTGCACATACGAGTGGTCGCGCGAGACGAGCCTTATCCCCGACTCTTCGTTGAAGATGTAGGCCCGGCTGTCGCCACACCAACTGATGGTGAGCTGATCGCCGTAGAGCCACGCCATGATGATGGTGGTGCCCATGCCCTGATAGTCGGGAGTCTTCTTTGCCTCATTCTTGATCTCCCTGTCGGCGACTTTGATTACCCACTCCAGAAACGCCTGTCTGGTTTGGGCACAGTCCGTCACTCCTGCGTCCAAGGCATCGGGTTCGAAGCATTTCCTCACCGTGTCTACGGCAATCTGGGAGGCCACCTCTCCGGCATTCATACCTCCCATGCCATCGGCCACGACCATCAGGAGGCCCAGCTCGCCCAACTTAATCACCTCGTCTTGCACGATCCCCTTGGTGGAGGAGGGCATGAGGAAATCCACATAGAAATTATCCTCGTTGCCGTTTCTGGGCGCCAAGGGGGAGCACTTTCCTGCCGGGTCGGTGTAGGCCACCAAGCGATAGGAGATGTCAGGTCTCTTGCTCATCACTTCTTGAATTTCTTAGTCTTGTCGGGAGAGTAAACGTGCTTGTCGAGGGGATTGCCCGAAAGTCCCTTCCGGGGCACGATAGGCGTGAGCTCCTCCACGATAGGGTCCTCATCCACGGCCTCCATCTCGGCGGCAAACGGTGTCACCAGAATCCATTCGTAGCCATCCTTAGCGGCTACGCCAGTAAGGTAGAAAGAGATTTGTCCGGGGGCAGTCTGCTGCGGAGTGAGGTAGATGCCTCCAAGGACATTCTCGGAGATGTCGGGGGTGTCGAGCGGCACAGTGGCGCCGTCAGCGGAGACATTGATTTCAGTTTTTATACTGGTCAAAGTGACGTCGTTGGCCGAGGCCAGTTTGCCAGGGGTGGACACCCACACCATCCAGCCGCTCTTGCTGCCCGGCATGGTGTCAATCATCAGTCCCTCGGCATAGGGGGCACCAGACAAGGCCAATGTGTCAACCACCAGCGACATCCGGCCTCCCAACTCCCGTGTGACCTTAAGCTGGGCTTCGGTGACGGGGATGGTGTCCAAGCCGGTCAAGGGGCGCATCTCCGCCCCGACGAGACGCGGTGTGTAGCGCCCCTCGTAATCCTTGAAATCGATGTCATTGGCCCAGGGGGTGAAGGCCTCGTCAGGAAGGATGACCCCTGCCTGGGTCTGCACGCCCAGAAAGGACACGAGGTTGAAATACTCTTTTCCCTCCCTGCCGTAGGATTCGTCGGTGTCGGGATTGTAGAGCTCATATCCCTGGTCCACCCTGACGAATACACCCGAGAGGGCGTCTTCGATGAGCGGGCGGTTGGTGGTGCGGAAGAGATTGTTGAAGAGCTGCGCTGACATCGGCATGGCCATGACAGCGAGCGCGATCAGAACGATGCTTTTTAGTCTCATGTCTTGCTTCTTATTTTACGTTGCTGATTGGGACGATAAACCCCGAGCTGCGCCCGGCAATGGCCGAAATGATTCCGACCACCACATACTGGCCGTTCTCGTCCATCATGAGGGCGGGGGCGCCGGAGCATCCACGGTCGAAGTTGGATTCGGAGGTAAGTATCATGCCGTGGTCGAGACCGTCCACCCCGACGGTGGCGCTCCCTGAGACGGGCTTGATGGAGGAAGGGGAGTTGGCGCCCAGGCCGAGCGGAAAGCCGAGCACCGTCAGCTTGGTGCCTCGGTCGAGCTGCGTGCTGGCAGGCTTATTGTATTTCAGGCCTCCAGGCTGCCCGACGCGCACGAAGGCATAGTCGGTGCTGCCCCCTGCGCCATGCGTTATCTTGACGCCGTCCTCATCTGTGTGAACCTCGTCGGCCGAGCGGTTGACCCTGAATTGGTCACTGTTCAGATAAAGCTTCTGCCCCGAGGAGGATATGGCCACGAAATTGGCCTTCACCTTGCCGCCGTTGTTCATGACGGCGTTAAGTCCGAGCAGGTCTTCGTCCGCCTTTTCGCCGTTTGCCCAGAAGTTCCAAGCCTCCACGACGTGGCGTGCGGTCACGAACGTGCCGTCCTCCAGCAGGAAACCGGCTCCCGTCCAGAAAGGTATGTCCTTGTCCGAACAGTCCAGCGTGCCCTTTTCGCCGTTGGGGAGAGTGACCTCTATCGTGGTGGGATACATGAAGAATACGCTGGGCAGGCATGCGCTCAGAGCATTGTTGTCGACCGCAGCCGAGGCCACGGATATGTTTCTCTGCTGTTGGCTGCGCTTGCCGAAGTTATTTTTCAGAGTCCTTATCTCCTTGTTTAGCCTGTCACGTTCTATGGCTGCAGCCTTGGTCAGGGAGTCCTGCCTGGTCTTTGCCGCGGTCACCTCCTTTCTGGTACCGTCGATAAGCTGGGCCTGCTCCTGATTCTCCTTACGAAGCACATCATTCTTCTCGTTGAGGTCGGTCAGGAAGTATCCCCCTATGCAACATCCCGCCACGAGGCAGGCAGCCAGGATGGCAAGGGCTGTCTTGTAGGGACGAAGTGCCTGCTTGCGGAAGAGGCCGAGACGGGCCGTCATACCTATGCTCTTGACCAGGCCCTTGTCGCCAGCCGGAGCTATGAAGCCGAGCTTCGGGCCATTGGTGGAGAGCTGTATCTCGTCGCCGTTCTGGAGATACCATTCGTTTTCCACCTTATGGCCGTTGAGGTAGGTGGAGTTGGTCTTGGAGAGCTGCACCAGCTTCCAGTTGTCGCCATCCCTGACGATGGCGGCGTGGCGTCGGCTTACAGTGTCGAAGCGGTCGTCAAACCGCACCTGGCACCGCGGATCGCGTCCGATCTCTATCTCGTCGACGATGATCTTCTGCGACTCCCCGGCCTTGTGATACTTTGACGAGACCTTGTGTTCGAGCACGAAATAGCGTCTGCCCTGCTCGCCAAAGACAGACTTCATGCCGGAGCCCAGGGAGCCCGACAGGGTGCGTTTGTATTTGTTGGAATCCTTTGCCATGATTGGTTGAGTGGTTAGTAGCCTTCCACACGGAGCTTGACATCCCCGATGGAGATGATGTCTCCCAGATTTATTCTCACGCCGTTGGTGCCGACCTCCCGGGAGCCGAGATAGGTGCCGTTGGTGGAGGGGCGCCACTGGGCGCAGCTCCCCACGTCCCACTGTCCGTCACGCAACAGCCAGGCCTCGTGCGCCGGGTCATACTCCAGGGTGCAGTGCTTGCGCGAGACGTATGCGCTCTGCGTTTCCTTGATGGGGAGGACGTTGGAGATCTCGATGTCGTTGCGCCCGAGAGTCAGGATGCGCCTGCCGTTGGCCTTCGCAAGGTCGTTGAGGCGGTAGACCTTGCCAAACTCCTCTCCCTGCATGACCCTGAGGGCGATGCCGGCTTTCACCTGCGGCACGGCGGGCGTCGCCCCATCTGCGCCCGGGGCGCCCCCCTTTCCTTTGGGAACGAGGGCCAAGGCAAGGTCAGCCGTCTGGATGCGGTGATGGAAGTCGGGATTGAGGCAGCCGTTGATCAGGGCGCTCCACTGCTCGCCTCCTTTGGCGGCACGCAGCTTGCCTTGGTCCCACTGGCCCCCCTTCACCTTGGTGACATACTGATATAGCTCGCTCTGGTCGGTAAGGGACCCGAAGGGGAGTTCACCAGTCAGGAGCTGGTACATCATCACGCCAAAGGAGAAGATGTCGGTCGTGGGCAGGACGGTGGCCTCGCCACGCCGGGGATTGACCTGCTCGGGGGGCATGTAGGCGTATGTGCCCAGCACCTCTTTGGGCACACCGGTGAATCCCCGCTCCGTTAGGCGTTTGTTGCGGTCGCCGGCGATGCCGAAGTCGGTGAGCGCCATCTTGCCGTCGGTCTTTATCAGGACGTTCTCAGGCTTGAGGTCGCGATGCACCTTGCCGTTGACATGAAGCACCTTCAGCCCCGTCAGGATTTCGGCGGCGGCTTTTGCAAGGTCCACGCGCCCGGCCTCCACGCCTGCGATGATGTCGCCACCCGGGCAATACTCCATCAGGATATAGGGGTTTCCCTCGACGGAGCCCTTGCCGTGCGACTGCACGAGGTATTCACTCGGTATGCGTCCCGTCTCGTATTCCTGTTCGAAGCGACGCAGGAGCTTCTCGCGCTCCGACGACTCTACGGCCCAGAGCTTCAGGAGCTTCAGGGCAAACGTCTTGTCGTCGTCCAGGCGTCTGACACGGTAGACCTTGCCAAACGTTCCCTCGCCCAGGATGGCTTCGACGGCGTATTTCTTGTCGATCACCGATCCTGGGTGAAACTCACATCTGTTGCAGCTGATGTAGGCACACATTGGTGTTGAAAAGCTGTGGGGTTAATGGCCCTTGAACTCGAATTCTCTGTTGCCGAGCACGATAATATCGCCGTCGGTGAGCTTCACCTTGCCGTTGACACGGATGAAGGTGGTGCGCAAGTCGCTGCGGTTCTCGATGTACCATTCGCCATTCTCGCAGGTGATGACTGCCTGTTCGTGGGAGGTGATGGAGTTGTTGTTGGCGTCCGTGTTGGCACGGTTGAGCACCACCTGGTCACCGGAATAGGTGACGGGATTGTAATTGACCTCCTCTCCGGCCCAGGCTATGGGACGCAGAGTGCAGAATATGGTGACTGCCGAAGGACCTACGACAGGCCCACCGAGCACGGTCCCCTGCGTGTTGCGCTGGATGTGGGGACGGCTCTTCACTTCGGCCGCAGTGGGGGTGGCGATCAGCTCATGGAAGCAGTTGGGGCAACTGGTGGAATTGTCACTGACCGGATACCCACACTTCGGGCATGTCTTGGGGCCACCGGGGGCAGGCGCATAGCCCTGCTGCTCGTCGGCGAAGACCACCTTCTCTGCCACTGTTCCCTTCAGTCCTCCGGTCGCGGAGGGGGCGTGGTTGTAGACGGTTCCTGTATCAACTAAGCTGCTGTGACATTTCTCACACTTGGTCTGGTTGTCGGGATTCTCCCAACCACAGTTTTTGCAACGCATCTGATGTATATGTTTTTTGTTTTGTTATCAATATGGTTATCATCTCCTTGCCTTCACGTCCGGGCATGCCTACGGCGTCGTCAGCGACGGGGCGCTGGCGGGACGCGACAGGGTTACTTGCTTCATTCATGGGCGGTTGATGAAGGTTGATAGTTCACAATCTCTTGGTAAGAGATACTTAACGGGCGTGTAGTACTTTGAGCAATAATTGTTTGCAGACTTTATCTACAGGGTCAAAAAACGTTTCAAAGCTTAGACTGCATGGTAGGAGTCTGCAAAAATTCTTGTCTCAACTACTTGACAGCTAAGAGTTTTTTTGCTAACTTTGTCCTAAGTTAAGTATCTCTTACCAAGAGATTGTGATGGGTGGTTTTGGAGATGGTGACGATTCTCATTTTTTGACGTGGTTTAGGGGTTTTTCATGTATGGATACCAGAAAGGGAAAAAGGTAAACGGTGCCCACAGCCGCAGTGGGTTTGCGGCCGTGGGCGTGGCGTTGGTGGGGAATTGGTGGGGAATTAGAGGGCACACCGGTCGTTGGGGGGCTAGGGGTCAGACGGCAAACTTGACGTCTACGAAGGGGCGGCGCCCCTGCTCTACGGTGGCGCTCACCACGCGGTGGCCGAAGAGGGTGCCGCGCTTGCGGATCAGGGCGCGGCGGGTGCCGGCCGCTGCGCCGTAGATGGCCACGGAGCCGATGCGTGTCTGGTCATACGCGGCGGTGTAGAGGGCGTAGGTCTCCAGGGGGGATTTGGGGAGGGTGTCGGCGCCGTCCCCGTCATAGACGCGGATCATGGCCTTGCAGGACGCCTGCTTGGGATACTCGATGCGGATGGTGGCCGTCTTGGGGGAGGCGGCGCACAAGGCGTGGTAGATGGAGCGGATCTCGCGCTCTATCGCCGGGAGTTTCTGGGTGAAGGGACGGTGGGTGCGCTCGATGACGGCGGTGCGCCCGACGGCCTGTGCCTGTCGGCTGGACGCTGCCTCACGGCTGGCCGTGCGCTCTGCTATGGGTGCGGGGTGTGCTGCTGCGAAGGCGGACGCCTTGCGGGCCTTGGCTTCGATTGCCTTGAAGGAGAGGGAGGTGTTGAGTTTCAGATTGGTGTTCATACTTTTAAGTGGTTTAGGGTTGTCATTGAATCTCGTTTAAGCCCCCGTTGCCGTATGGGTACAGCAATGGCTGGCTTAGTCAATTCAGGAGATTCAGATGGCCGGGGTCTTAGCCCGGGAAGTCTCCAAACCAAAAAGTATGTCGCGTGACCCTGTTCGGGAACCACGGCGCAAAGTTAGGCACTTTTCCTCAATCCACCAAATCTTTTCCTATAAAAATTTTATTCCTGCGCTTGAAGTCTATCAATTACTATTGGTCAAATTGTGTCGCCAGTGGCGACACAATTTGAGAATCAGGGAAAAGAGTGGCCAATTGCATCATGCGACGCAAATTTCTCTCCGAGAATTCTTGGCCTCCATACTCCTGCTGTAATTGTGTCGACAGTGTCGACACAATCTGTTTGCCATACTCAGCTCGCTGGTTACCAAGTATTTCACGGTTTATGCGTTCGCCAATATGCCAGTACATCATGGTGATGCCGGCGTTGATGGCGACTGCGACCTGTTGCCGTGTCCGCTCGATCAGAGTGCGGATATCGGCAAGCATATTGTTGTCCGTGGATTTGCTGATCTGGTCCATGACTGCAAAGTTAGTCAAAAAATCCGAGATGGCCACCTCGTCTATGCATGGGATTGCGTCGTGAGTTTACCAAATCTTTCGCCCGGAAATTTGAGAATTTTGGTTAACTTTGCAGGCATGAAACGAACCGGAGCCTCACCCTGGGGATGGATTCCGACGCTGTATGTGGCGGAGGGTCTCCCCTATTTCGCCGTCAACACGCTGACGGTGCTGATGTATGTCAACATGGGACTGTCGAAGGCCGAGATGGCTTTCTATACTGGCTGGCTCTACCTGCCGTGGGTCATCAAACCCTTCTGGAGCCCCTTCATCGACATCTTCTCTACCAAGCGACGCTGGGTGACTGTCATGGAGCTGGCAATGGCCCTGGCAATGGCGGCGGTGGCCCTCACGCTCCCCACCGGCGGTTGGTTGCCGCTCACCCTGGGGGCCTTCTGGCTCATGGCCTTCTTCTCGGCCACCCACGACATCGCGGCTGACGGCTTCTACATGCTGGCCCTCGACCAGAAGCAGCAGGCGGCCTTCGTCGGGGTGCGCAGCACCTTCTACCGTCTGGCGAGCGTGCTCGGCCAGGGGGGACTGGTAATCATGGCCGGGATGCTGGAGGAGCGCTGGGGAAGCGTGCCCAAGGCATGGGGGGTAACCTTCGGGGCTTTGTCGGCATTCTTCCTGGCCGTGACGCTCTATCACACGCGGGCGCTGCCTCGCGTCACCTCCGACAAACCCCTTCCAGGGGGAACGGCCAGCTCCATCGTGAGGGAGTTCGGGATGACTTTCGTCACTTTCTTCCGCAAGCCGGGGGTCTGGTGCGCCATCGCCTTCATGCTGCTATACCGCCTGCCGGAGGCGCTGTGCCTGAAGATGGTGCAGCCTTTCCTGGTCGACCCGCGCGCCACCGGGGGCCTGGGGTTGAGCACGGCGCAGGTCGGGGTGGTCAACGGCACGGTGGGGGTCATAGCCCTGCTGTGCGGGGGGATAGTCGGGGGCGTGGCGATAGCGCGGCGGGGACTGGCCAAGTGCCTCTGGCCGATGGCCGCGGCCCTCACCCTACCCTGCGCCTTCTACTGTCTGCTGGCCATGACGCAGCCTGCCGACCTGCTGAGCATCAGCGCGGCCGTGGCCATCGAACAGTTTGGCTACGGATTCGGTTTCACGGCCTTCATGATGTATCTGATGTACTTCTCGCAGGGGGAGGCTCAAACCTCGCACTATGCCTTCTGCACGGCCTTCATGGCCATCGGCATGATGGTGCCCGGGATGGCGGCCGGATGGGTCTACGAGGCCACTGACCGCATGGGGCTCTTCGGGGCGTCGGGCTATGTGGGGTTCTTCTGGCTGGTGATGCTCACCTGCCTTGCCACCTTCCTCTCCTGCCTGCTGATCCGTCCGCGCCTGGGCGCCTATCAGAAATGACCCTGGCATAAGCAACCCGCCGCTAAGGATCACGGTAATCGGTGCCACCTGAGGCCCCGCCGGCTCACTGCTGGGCGAGGGCTTCGAGGCATTTCTTCACTTCCTCGTCGGTGGCGAAGAGCTTCTCCTTGCAGTATTTCAGGAGTTCGAGGGCTCGGGCGGTGTAGCCCGAGAGGCTGTCGATGTCGCAGTCGTCGGCCTGCATGCGGCGCACTATCTGTTCGAGTTCGGAGAGAGCCTCCTTATATGTCTGGGGGGTGTTGGTATCCATATGTAGCTTATTTTCTTAATTCTGAGAGTATGCGGCCCCCGGCCAGGGTGGTCTCCAGCACCGTGCCCGGCTCCAGCGCGGAGGGATCGGTGACGGCATGGCCGTCGACGCGGGTGATGGAGTATCCACGGCGCAGGGTGTTGAGGGGATCGAGCACGCCTACCAGTTCGGCTATCGAGTCGAGGCGTCGGGAGGCGTCGCGCAGTCGCGAAGAGGCGGCGTTGCGCAGGCTCTCGCCGAGCACGTCGAGCTGGGCTGAAGCCTTGGCGGTGCGTCCCAGGGCTATGGAGGGAAGGCGGGAGGCTACGTTCTGGAGCAGGCTGTGGGCGCGCGTGATCTGGCGCGAGGCCAAAGCCGGAATCATGGCCTCGGCCGATGCGAGTCGTTGGCGTTCCCCCGCCATGCGGTCGGCTACGTGGCGGCCTACGAAGGAGGCCATGTCGACAGCCCTGCCCCAGGCCCCGCGCATCGTGTCGAGCAGCCAGGCGGCCACGGCGGTGGGGGTCTTGCAGCGCACGCAGGCTATCTCGTCGAGGACGGTGCGGTCGCGCTCGTGGCCGATGCCTACGATCACGGGGAGGGGGCACAGGGCCACGCGGCGAGCCAATTCGTAGTCGTCAAAGCCGTTGAGGTCGGTCGTGGCTCCTCCGCCTCGGATGATGGCCACGCAGTCCCACATCTCAGGATGGCGCTCTATTCGGTCGAGGGCGGCGCGGACGCTGGCGGAGGTGCGGTCGCCCTGCATGATGCTCTCGAAGAGCACGGGGTAGAATTGGAAACCGTCGGTGTTGGCCTGGAGCTGGTTGACGAAATCGCCATATCCGGCGGCTCCGGCGGCGGAGATGACGGCCACGCGCTGTGGGGCGACGGGAGGGGTCAGGGAGCGGTTGCGGTCGATGATTCCTTCGCGGCTCAGGCGCTCCATGATCTCGCGGCGTTGGCGCTCGAGGTCGCCCATGGTGTAGGAGGGGTCGATGTCGCCGATATTGAAACTGAACCCGTAGAGGGGGTGGTGGGTGGCGCTGCCGTAGAGCATGACCTTGATGCCTCCGGTGAGGTCGTGGCCTGTGGCGGCGGCAAACTTGCGGCGCACATGAGCCAGGGAACCGGCCCAGATGTTGGCGCGCATCTTGGCGAGCGTGGCTCCGGCGGCGTTCTTCTCAATGAGCTCCATGTAGCAATGGCCTCCGCGGAAGCGGAGGTCGCTGAGTTCGGCGGTGATCCAGACGAGCTGGAGCTCGCGGGCGCGGTTGACGGCGTTGCTGAGGGCACCGGCGAATTGCGACAGCGACATTGCCTGGGGCCCCAGGGGCACCCCTTGCGACGAAAACAGATCCTGGTTCATGGCAATCACAAAACGGTTTTCTAACGCAAAGATAAGCAAAAATCCCCAATCCGCCAAACGTCCCTGGCTACTTGTGGGTGATGGAGATGGGGCGGAGCACCACCTGGAGGGAGGGGTCGGCGGCGCGGCGGGTGTCGAGCCAGCGGCGGAAGGCGGTGGCGGTCAGTTCGCGCAGGCCGGTGTCGGTGGCGGCACGGCTGTCGATGGGTTTCGTGTACTCGTTGGGGGAGAAGATGAAGTAGAGGGTGTTGCGCTCCAAGGCCTTGTCGGTGCGCAGTTCGTACTGCTCGGCGTCCCCGGCGGTGGAGGAGAAGAGTAGATAGTCCTGACCTCCGTCGACCTTCATGCTCCCTTCGCGCTGGTGATAGAATGGAAGCATGCGGTAGACCATCCCGTCGTCGCCCTGCAGGAAGATGGTCAGGTAGCCGTCCACGGCGGAGGAAAACCGCACCATGATGTGGTCGCCCTCGGCGAAGGTGTTGGCCTCTGTCTGGGGGTCGTTGCGGAGTATGCGCACCGCCACGTCAGCCTTGCCTGCGGAGATGGGGCGGGCCTTCCCTCGGACTGTGCAGGTGATGACGATGTCGTCGCCGTCGAGACGGATGCCGAAGGAGGGTTTGCCGAGGGTCTCGACCCATTCGCTACGGACGGCGAGGGCTGCGGTCGACCAGTAGTCGAGCGATTCGCGGTCGTCGGAGACGTGGGTGTTCATCAGGGTATGTTGGGAGACGAGGGTGCCAAACTCGTCGGCCATTGCGCTGAGCATGGCTCGTTCGAGGGCTGTCTGCTCCCCTTTGTCGCGGGCCTCGTTGCGCGGGAGGTAGTATTCGTAGGTGCCCTCTACCTCGTGTAGCTTTTGTTTGGCGATGGAGGCCAGGGGGGCTGGGAGGAGGAGCAGAAAGGTAAGGGTGAGTTTTCGGATTCGGGTCATGGGGGTGTAGGTGGGGCGATTCCTGGTAGGGTTTGATTAGAAACGGTAGCCTATGCGTAGGCCTATGGTGCCCCAGTAAATGCTTTTGTGGCCCGAATGATGGAAAATGCCTGGATAATAGGCGTTATAGTATCTACTAATGTTTACTTGGGCATCATAAGTGAGGCCTGCATATAGATGGTTGGTGATATTGAGACCAATGCCTAAGCTATATACTATGCCGCACTGGTAGTTCCAGTTTGCCTCCAAACATTTGGTCTCACCAGGACGCAAGGGGTTGTACATTTTGTCAATCCAGCGGTCTTCCCCTTCCACATACCCGAAATCATCTGGATCGCCAAACGGACAGAAGGAGATGCCGAGGTTGGCGTGGGCATAGAGGCTGCTGTTGCGGAAGAGTTCGGTGCTTGTGTAGCGGAAGCCTATGGGGAAGAACTTGGGGTTGAAGAAGGGGTTGAAGTGGGCGGGGCTTGCTTCGAGGCCTGCACGCCATTCGTAGGCCCAGTGGTTGGCAAACCGTAGGCGGTAGCCGGCGGATAGGTCGATGGCGCACCCCTTGGCCACGGTGTAGACAAACTGGTCGTCCATGGTGCGGCCTACGCTTGTGCGGGGGGTCTGCCCGGTGAAAAGGCCTACGCCGGCCTCGACAAACACACCGCTGCGGTTGGCGTTCTGGGCGACGGCGGCTGTAGCGCCGGTCAGTAGCAGCATAAGGGTTGTCAGCAGTTTTTTCATATCGGGGATTTTCGAGGGTTGTTTCATGTGGGATGGGTGATGTTAAGTTGGGGTTGGCGGACGATTCCTGGTGGGGATTACCGGGCATTGCCGGAAGGGCGGTTCGTGGTAGGGGCGCGCCCTGCCGCGCCCACAACCGGAGGGTCAAAGCGAGGAGGAATCCGGTTTTTCCATAACGGTAAATATTTGATTATCTATTAGTTGTCCTCCGGCTGTGGGCGCGGCAGGCCGCACCCCTACCAGGCTTCGCGCGGATGCTAATTACTTTCAGGATACTCGTATAGCAACGATTTCAAGAGGGTGTTACCTTGCCTTGTCCAGCCAGCTGGTAGGACGTAATTTGCTACGTTTATCTGTGAGGCGAATTTTACAGTCACCCTGGGGCTAACATTTGATCTAAACATAAAATCCGTAGCTATCACCAAGTTGCCACTCTCATCATAGTAAATTTCTCGGGCCGATTCATCATCTCCTGCGTCACTGGACCTAAAATTGAACTCCACCCCAGGAAAGTCAACAGTCCTTTCGACGGTGGCGGATAGGGGTCCATAGCTCAATAGCATTGAAGTAACCATACCATTGATGTTCTTTGGAATCGTCACTACAAATCTCACCTTACCACTGTCAACGTTTCTAATTACATTGGCCTCAAGGTGGTCTAATAAATCAACACCATTAAAGAGCAGGTCGTAACACTGGTTGAGAGTGATGGTTGTGCTTGTATCATTGATGCGAATGCCGTCTTTATCTGTATACCCACCTCTCTCACTACCTCCTACCACACTTATGTCATAGCATGGAAAATTTACTCTGATCGTTAGCACAGTGTCTCCTTCGTTTTCATAGTCAATGATTGAAACCAGTTCAGCATCTTGACTGTCGGTGGTCCATGATTTTTTCCTATCTCGATTTACAGTCATATATTTAGTTATGGAAGTGTCGAATAGAAAAGTTCCCTTTAAGTTCAACCTGTCCACTGCACTATCACGAGGGATAGTAACCTGGAGAATGACATAACTTGCGGTTGCTTCTACCACCTCTGCGTGACAACCTGTATTAACCTCATAGTCCCAGTAAGGACTTGACGATTCCTTCACAAAAATTCCAGTATAGTACGGTTCGTTGTCACAGGAGGCGGCAACGAGGATGCTTAGCATTGCTACCAAGCATAGACAGAGTCTAGTGATATTCTTGCGTTTCATATTCTGTATCCGATATTAATTCCAAGTGTGCCCCAAAACGGTCTTCCACGATTTATACGGAAAATTTGGCCTAAGGTGCCTTGAGCATCAAACATTACACCGACATATAAATGGTTTGTGAAATTCCAGCCAACACCTATGTTTGCTGCCAATCCCATTTTAAGGTCATCAATTTTGATTTTATCAGTTTCCCCAACATTGGGAATAGTATAAACAAACCCATCCCCACAAATTAACACTCCCAGGTCGAGGTAGGCGTAGAGGCTTTGGTTGCGGAAGAGCTCGGGGCTGGTGTAGCGGAAGCCTACGGGGAAGACCTTGGGGCTCAGCAGGGGGGTGAAGTACTTGACTGGGGAGTCGAGGGTGGCGCGACATTCGTAGGCCCAGTGGTTGGCGATGCGGGCGCGGTAGCCGAAGTTGAAGTTGACCCCCAGGCCGTCGGCGAAGTGGAGCACCAGCTCGTGATCCAGGGTCTGTTCTATAGCCACACGTGGAGCCTTTCCGACATAGCCTCCCGCACCAACCTCGAAGTAGAAGCCGCTGCGGTTGGCATTCTGGGCCATGGCCGCCGATGCGACGGCGACCATGGTAAGGATGATTGCAAACAGTCTCTTCATGGCGGGGGTCAGTCGTTGAGTTTCCAGGTATCCCAGGTGTTGGCCACGCCGGAGGAGAAGGTGACGGTCGGGGTCTGCTCCTTGCGGTTGACGATCGAGGAGCTTCGGGCCACGTTCTCCACCAGGTAGTCGCGAAGCTCCAGGAGCGACGACTCACCGCGTGTCTCCTTGAGGTGCTTGAGGAGATAATAGGTAAACATGCCGTGACCCTTCTCGTTGTACGGGAGGGCGGCCTGCTCGTTGGTGGTCGCGCTGAAGACGGCCACCGGGCCCGAAAGCTGCTGCTTCTTGGGTACGCGGGCTATGCCGCGCGCCTCGGCTATCATGGCGCCGTCACGCGTGGCGCCGGAGAAGCAGGCGTCCAGGAAGACCGTTGCCGAGCGAAGGTTCATCGAGGCGAGGTCGCCATAGAGGGAGTTGAGGGGTATGCACACGTCCTTGTTGACACGCGCCGCGTCCACAGGTATGAGGTAAGGCTCGAGGGTGGCGTCGTCGGGGGCGCCGTGGCCGGCGTAGTAGACGATGACACGCATCTTGTCGCCCACCACCTGGTTGATGAGGTGCAGGTCGCTCAACGCCTCGCGGATGGCGCCGTAGGTGGCATCGTTGTATTGCAGGATGTTCTGCTCGGGGATGCCCAACGTGCGATGGCAATAGCGGGCGAAGGTGTCGCCGTCGTTGAGGGCGTAGGGCACGTTGGAGAGCTTGGCATAGTTCTCGTTGGCGATGATGACGGCGAAGGTGTTGGGGTTGGAGATCCCGGTGAAGGGGATGTCGGTGTCCACGTCGGCCGGGGCCGTGGGGCCTGCGAGGGCCGGGGCCGTGGCGTTGTCGTCACGGTTGCCAAACTTGGCGGCGATGGCCTCCTTCTTGTCCCAGTATTTCTTGACGGCCGCACGGTTGAAGCCGTATTGGTTGAAGGTCGTGGTAGTGACGTAGGGGGGCAGGTCGGAGAGGTCGGTCAGCGAGAGGCAGTCCTTGAAGGCGTCGCGGCCGAGGTCGTCGAGCGACTGGGTGAGTTTGGCGTAGGTGACGTGTTCGCAGTCGGCGAAGGCTTCCTGGCCGACGCTCTTCATGCTGACGGGGAGTTCTACCTGGATGAGGCCCTTGCAGCCATAGAAGGCGCGGGGCCCGATGGCCTGCACGCCGTAGGGGATGTGGATGTCGGTCAGCGTGCGGCTGTTCTCAAAAGCGGAGGGCCCTATCTCCACGAGCGATGAGGGGAGCTCCACCTCGATGAGGTTTTTGGTGCCTCGGCAGAAGTTGGCTCCCAAGGTGGTGACGCCTTCCTCCACTATGACGGAGCGGACAAGGTCTTCGCGGTAGGGAAGCGACTTGCCGAATGCCTTCATGGGGCCTGTGCCGGAAAAGCGCAGGACGCCGTCCTTGAGTTCCCATTTCACATTCTTGCCGGCGCTTCCGCTGGCGGCGAGGGCCTGGGCGCAGCAGGCCAATATGAGCAAAAGCGGCAGGGCCAATCGTTTCAGTAAGGTCATGGTCGGTCTCGTCGGCCTGCTGACCCACTGTGCCGGCCTGGAAAGTATGGATGTGGCTACAAAAAAAGCGGTGAGTCTTTTACTCTTGCTCGTCTCCCACACTCCGAGGCCTTCGCATTGCCCTATGCAGTAAGAAACGAACAACGCAGAAGCCCACACGCTCATATGACCATACCAGTCCAAAGGCTCCAGCGCACGTATGCGCCGAGCCTCGGACATGACAAATCATATCCACGGGCGTCAACCGTTGCTCAATCCCTGACCGCATATAGAAGTTGCGAAGTTCCGAAGTGTCAAGAACCAAGCGTCAAGTAACGCTTTTCCATATATGTCTCAACGGGGCGCGGCACGCCGCGGCCCTTGCATCACCCGCCGCTCACACCCCGGACCCGGGGCTTCTGCGAAGGGGTCTGTGGGCGCAAAGTTAGCATTTATTTCGAAGTATGGCAAACTTTCAGCCATTTTTTTGCCTGGGAAATGTATAATCCCTCATTCCTGCTTCTTGTAAGGAGCGGTGATGTCGGGGAGGGAGAGGCCGACGAAGCGGATGGTCCAGCCTTTGCGTTTCTGGAGGATGGAGGTGGCTTTTTCGCGCAGGGTGTGCAGGTCGACGCGCGAGGGGTTGCGTTTCACCTCGCCGATGACTATCTCGCGCTCCACCTCGTTGACGGCCACAAGGTCTATCTCGTTGCGGCCTCCCTTCTCCCAGTAGTTGGTCACCACGTTGTAGTCTCCCGTCTCGCGGAAGGCCTGGCGCCACCACCGCTCCAGCACCCAACCGGAAAAGGTGTCGTAATCGGCCTGCACCTTTTCCAATACATAGGCCAGATTACCGATCTCCACCGCGCTGCGATAACGGTAGATGAAGCGAAACCAGAAGTTGAGGAAGTTGTCCTTGATGCCAAACTTCACGTTCTGGCTTCTCTCCGTGGCCATGAAGGGACGGTAACGGTAGACGAGGTCATAGGAGGATTCGAGTTTGTCGAGATATCCTCCCGCCTCAATGCCTGTCAACGACTTGATGGCTCCTCGCTCGTTGACCCCGGAGGCGATGGCCGACAGGATGGAGAAGTAGTTGCCATAGTCCTTGCCAAACTCGTCGGATATCACCTCGCGGCCCTCTTCCAAAAAGTAGGAGCCATAGGAGAGCAACGCCGAAAGCATCGCCTGCTTCGTGAAGGCCCGGAGCATTACCAGCTGCTCCACATACTTCGCCACACCGCCGGTGACCATGTAGAAGGCAAGGAGGTCTTCCGCCGTATAGGCGGGGTTGTGGTCGGCCAGTATCTCGCGCAGGGTGGCCAGGGGGAAGGGGCGCAGACGCATACGCGCCGTGGCGCGTCCGTAGAGGGGCTCCTTGCGGTCGTCGAAGATCTTGGTCATCATCGAATAGAGAGATCCGCAGAGTACGAGGTTGATACGTACCTCCTCCTTGTTGGCGTCCCAGACGTTTTGCAGTTCGCTGAAGATGGCCTCGTTGACATACTTGAAGTTTTGAAACTCATCCATCACCAGCGTCACATGCCTTCGCTTGGCCATGTTCATTATGGCCGTGAGCAGTCGGCTCATGGAAGTGAAGTCCCCAAGGTCTTCCCCCATTTGATCGCGAATCGTCGCCGCCAGTTCCTGGCACAACAGAGCCTCGCTCTTCCGCGTCACAAAGAAGTAGACGTAAGGGCGATCGGCATAGGCATGTTTGACCAGCGTGGTCTTGCCTATGCGCCGCCGACCGGTGATGACCGTCATCTGCGCAACCTCATGCGATCGCTTCTCTATCTCTCGGAGCACTGACGTCTCCATCTCCCTGTCGTAAAATCTCATATAAATGCAACGGCTGTTACTGTAACCGCTGTTGCAAAGTTAGCAAAAAAATCGCCAACCTCCAAATATCAGTACATCAGCCATCCTTTTTTAGCTTCAATTCACACCGATATTGTATTTTTGAGATTTTATTCATAATTTTGTATCCAGAAGTCACATCAACACTATCCAAACATGCCCACAGTCTTCGACATATTCGGAATCCGCGCCTTCATAATTCCGGGCGACCATGAACCAATTCACGTGCACATCGAATCCGAAGGTGGGTTTGCAAAGATACAAGTTGCTCCGGAGGTAAGGGTGATCAAGCAAGAGGGTATCAAACCCGCTAAAATGAAGAAGGTAATCGCACTCGTGAGCAACTTTAGTGAAGAGATTATCGAGATGTGGAATAAGAATAACTCATTCAATCTTTAAGATATGGAGAAGATTCAAGAAATATGGTTTGATGGGGGACGCATTTTCATGCGGTCCGTGGCTGGAGGTCTGTTCAGCCGGCCCCTTGAAGCATTTCCCGTTTTGAAAGATGCCTCTGACGTGCAACGTCAGCAATTCTACATTTGGGGTGGCGGGCAGTATGTGCGTTGGAAAGACCTGGATGAGGACCTGTCTGTAGACTCTTTCCTGGAGACGCAAGAGCCTAACTATGACAATGCCGTCTCCAGAATATTCCACCGCTGCCCTTGGCTGGACATAGCAGAGGTGGCCAAATTCATAGGTATGCCCAAGGCCGTCCTCGACAGATTCATCTACGGTATATGGCAACCTAAGGAGTCAACCTTGTCTGCCATCAAAAGTGGTATCCTGTCCATGAGCGCAGAGCTCTCCCGGGCTGTCAGCTAACCCTCCAGCCGGTAGTCTCCGACGATGTCGGGGGATAGCAACAGAAGGGCAAAGCCAATCTCCACCTCACGGTTGGGGAAACGGAGGGTGTACCTTTGTCGGCGAGGATCGTAGGAGTCGATGGTGAGATATCCAGTCTGGTACATCAACGCCACGGGATTCTGCATCCCCATCCCTACAGCCATCAGATCGCTGTAGGAGCGTGACTGTCCATTGATCTCCTCCGGATTGATGCCGCTTTTCTTTATCCGCTTGGCAAGAAATGTCGGCGTCCCGGTCTCAAACCAATATGGCTGGATCGTACGGCTATAGAGGGCCTTCAATACGCTGTAGGGATTGTAAAGCCGGCTTCCACGCTCTGCAAAAAGGTATCCGTCATAATAGCTCCGCAGGCTGTCAAGGGTAGCCGATGGAGTTTCGCCACGCTCTATGGCCAACTCGTCTATACCCTTCCGGAAACAGGCCGTCAATTCCTCCTCTGTCCATCCGCATATCTCCTGATAGCGCACATACATGGAGATGTCGTTGAGATTGTTCAAGTCGCTAAATATGCTTACTTGGCTAAACCGGGCCACTCCCGTCAGTATGGCAAACCGGATGTGATCGTCCATGGATTTGAGGTTGGAGAAGAACCCTTTGAGAAGACGCAGGTTGTTTTCATACAGCTCCGGGAAGTCCTCGATGCCGAGGAGCGGCTTGTCGTATTCATCTACAAGGATGGCGACCTGACGCCCTGTCTTGGCATGCACCTGACGGATGAGGTTTTCAAACCTGCTCACGACGTTGATGCCGCCTGGAGGCACGACATCATATTGCGCCTCATAAGTCTCAAGCCAACGGACGAGCCTTTCCTGCAGGCCGTCGGGCTGGTCGTACAGGCCTGAGTTCATGTCAAAATGGAGCACCGGAGAGGGAGTCCAGTCCATCTCCATCCGGTCGATGTCAAGTCCTCTGAAGAGGTCACGACGGCCATCGAAATATGCGTGGAAGGTGGAGAGCAGCAGGCTCTTGCCGAAGCGTCTGGGACGGCTAAGGAACACGTATTTCGACTCCGTGACCAACTGGGCCACGAAACGGGTCTTGTCGACATAGGCGTATCCTCCCTCCCTAAGCGAGGGGAAGGACTGTATGCCAATCGGGTATCTGATGCTATCGGCCATAAATCCTGGGGTTTTCTACTCAGCGTCAAAGTTAGTAAAAATCTTCTGTACCGGCAAATATTCCTCGCGGAATAGGGAGTTTTCGAGGGTCGGTTGTTACTTCTTTAAGGGGGGTGACTGAAATTGAAGTACACACACGCTTATGGCAAATAGATTAGTAAAGATGATAGCCGCCCAAGGGCAGCACTACGGCCGGCGGGAGGCGTACCGCTTCTGCTGGCGTAAGGACGGGGAATGGCTCGAGACCTCCTGGGAGGAGTTTGCAGCCCAGGTGGACGTGGCCGCCCGCGCCCTGGCACGGCTCGGGATTCTGGAGAAGGACACGATAGCCATCTGCTCGCCTAACACGCCGCAGATCCTCATCACGGAGTTCGGGGCCTTCCGCAACCGTGTGGCCTGCATACCGCTCTATTCCAGCAGTTCGCAGGAGCAGTTCGACTTCATCGTCACCAACGGCGGCGCCCGCATCATCTTCGTCGGCGACTCACACCAGTACCCCCTGGCCTACAACTACTGGAAGCGGAATCCGAAGCGCGTGCGGGCCATCGTGGTCTTCAAGAACGACGACGGGATGTCTCTCCACGAGGACGACACCG
This sequence comes from uncultured Sangeribacter sp., assembly GCA_964531005.1. Classification (GTDB taxonomy): domain Bacteria; phylum Bacteroidota; class Bacteroidia; order Bacteroidales; family Muribaculaceae; genus Lepagella. Next base: position 50,564 of record CAZHCM010000001.1, read on the forward strand.
TCTCCATGCGGTGGGAAGACTTCGTGCGCCTCGGCATGGAGGCCGACGAC
>CAZHCM010000002.1:0-42882 GCA_964531005.1 uncultured Sangeribacter sp.
CCGAGGTGTTGAGGCCGCCGGCGGTGAATCGTGGCGAGCGTATCAGGGCGTAGTAGGCACGGTAGATCAGTGCATAGGCGTCGAGCAAGAACAGCTTTTTGTCTTCCATAGCGGTCGGTGGGGGCAGGTGGTGGTGGATTGTGGGGAAAGTTATTTGTTGCGGGCGTCGAAATCGTGGCGTATGTAGCGGGCAACGGAGTCGTCGGTATTGGGGCCGATGACGACGTCGGCCACGGCCTTGACGTCGTCGAGGGCATTGCCGACGGCCACGCCCAGGTCGGCGGCGCGGAGCATGGGTATGTCGTTGAGATTGTCGCCGAAGGCCACGATGCGCGTGGCGCCGCAGCGGCGGGCGAGCTCGAGCATTCCGGCGGCCTTTGACACGCCGCGTGCAAAGACCTCGAGGAGCCACAGGTCGTCGTTGTAGGTGTCTTTGTAGTAGGATACGTAGCAGGTGGTGGTGCGGCTCAGGCGCTCGGCCACGCCGACGATGGCGTCGCGGCCACCCATGGCAAAGGCGAGGGCCATGCGGTCGAGGCAGTGGTCAGGGGCCGACTCGCCAAGATGGAAATGTTTGAGGGCAAGGCCGGTGCGCTGGTCTACGAAGGTCTGCTCGACGGGGCTCAGGTGCGGGGCGGCATGGTAGACCTCGAGGACGCGGTCGCCGGGGAGGGTGTAGCAGAAGGGGTGAATGCCGGTGCCGTCAAAGCCGTGCATGACGGTGCGGGCCTCGGCGGGCGATATGAGGTGGAGGTTGGTAAAGGCTCCGGCGGGTCGGTTCCAGATGGCGGCGCCGGTCATTACGACCAGGTCGGTGGCGGTGTAGGTATCGGCGAGCAGGGACACGACGGTGGCGGCGGTGCGGGCGGTGGCTACTGAAATCATGGCGCCGCGGCGGCTGAGATCGCTGATAATGCGGGCGGTAGCGGGGCTGACGCGGGCATCGTCGTTGAGCAGGGTGCCGTCGAGGTCGGTGATGTAGAGGGTGTTCATATTCGTGCGATTAGAGCTACGGCCTCGGCGGCGATGCCCTCGCCGCGGCCGGTGAATCCGAGGCGCTCGGTAGTGGTGGCCTTGACTGATACGCAATCGAGGTCGAGACCGGTGTCGGCGGCTACGTTGGCCCGCATGGCGTCGATGTGGGGAGCCATCTTGGGGGCCTGGGCTATGATGGTGAGGTCGACATTGGCGGGCTGCCAGCCGCGGCCGGCCAGCAGGGCCACCACGGCGCGCAGCAGCATGCGCGAGTCGGCACCGCGCCAGCGCTCGTCAGTGTCGGGAAAGTGCTTGCCGATGTCGCCGAGGGCTGCGGCGCCGAGCAGGGCGTCGCAGAGGGCGTGGAGGGCCACGTCGGCGTCGCTGTGGCCCAGCAGGCCCACGCTGTGGGGGATGTCGACGCCGCAGATTATGCATCTGCGGCCCTCGACGAGGCGATGCACGTCAAATCCGTTGCCAATCCTTATATCGAGTTTCATTATCGTCGGGTTGATGTGTTAAAATTATGATTCTACAAAGTTAACAATATTTTCGTAACTTTGTGCCAACATTCACAGTCACCTCTATGCGTATAGACATAATAACCGTACTGCCCGAGATGCTTGAGTCGCCGCTGGGCTGCTCAATCCTGAAACGCGCCCAGAACAAGGGCCTGGTGTCGATCAACGTCCACAACCTGCGCGACTACACCACCAACAAGCACCGCAAGGTGGACGACTACCCCTTCGGTGGCGAGGCCGGGATGGTGATGCAGATACAGCCTGTCGACGACTGCATCTCGGCCCTCAGGCGCGAGCGCGACTACGACGAGGTGATCTTCATGACCCCTGACGGGGAGACGTTCAATCAGCCGATAGCCAACCAGCTCTCCCTCCTGGACAACATAATCATCCTCTGCGGCCACTACAAGGGTATCGACTACCGCATACGCGAGCACTTCGTGACCCGCGAGATCTCGATAGGCGACTATGTGCTGACCGGAGGGGAGCTGCCGGCGGCGGTGGTGGCCGACGCTGTGGTGCGCCTGATACCGGGCGTGCTGGGCGACGAGCAGTCGGCCCTCTCCGACAGCTTCCAGGACAACCTTCTCGCCCCTCCCGTCTACACCCGCCCGGCCGTCTACAAGGGGTGGACCGTCCCCGACATCCTCCTTTCGGGCCACGAGGCCAAGATAGCCCAGTGGCGCTACGACCAGGCCCTGGAGCGCACCCGCCGCCTCCGCCCCGACCTCCTCACCCCCGGCGACTGATGGAGGGTCGAAAAAGCCTGTCTTTGGATTGGTAGGGAAGGTTTTTCAGCAGATTTCAAAACGAAGCGTGAAAAAATTCGGTCAAAAGCTTGCATATCCTGCATGGATTTGCTATCTTTGTGGCCGAAATGTATCCTGACAAGACCAGCACACACGATTTCTCCCTGATCCCGCAGACACCCACCTGCCGGGCCAAATCAGTGCGCCGTCTTACCCCCCCCATGTAAATCGCTGATTTTAAGGCACTTAAAGAAAGCAATCTTTCTTTGGGTGCTATTGCTGTGTGCCTATGCGTCCCCAGCCAGCGCGATGACCCCCGAGCAGTGGAAGGCCATCGCGCGGAGCGGCGACTATATCATAGGACAGGGCACCGACCGCGACCTGGAGAAGGCGCGCCAGTCCGCACTCTCGGCATTGGTCAGCAACATCTCCGTCAACGTCAGCTCGCAATTCAACTACGCCAGCACAGAGGAGATGCGCAACGGCGCCCTCAAATCCGAGGAGAAACTCCATAGCATCATACGATCCTACTCCACGGCCGCGCTCAACAATGTGGACGAATACGTGGAGCGCGACAAGAAGGACGAATACACCGTCTACCGCTACATGAAGCGCAGCGAGCTACGCGCCATGTTCAAGAAGCGGGTGGCGATGGCCCGCAAGTGGATATGGGAGGCCAGGCGCAGCGACAAGGAGGGGAAGACAGGCGACGCCTTGCGTGACTATTATTGGGCGCTCCTGCTGCTGCGCAGCTGTCCGGACGCCGACCTGGAGGTCTTTGAAGACGAGGCGGGGGAGCACAACATGATGCAATACGCCTTTGCCGGCATCAAGGGGATACTGGCCGGGATCACCGTCGAGGCCACGGAGTCGGAGACCAAGGACGGTATGCAGTACGTCACGCTGCGTTTCACGCGCGACGGGGCCCCACTGACCAACTTCAACTATCGCTTCACCGACGGAAAGACACTCTCCGACATCCATACAGCCAAGGATGGGACGGGAGACATCACCGTGCCTGCCGCCACGAAGCTCTCCAAGCTCAAGATCCAGGCCGAATACGAATGTCGCGACGAGGCCAACATCAATCCGGACCTGGTGTGCGTCATCCAGACCACTGACCCGGTGCCTTTGGCAGCCGCCCAGCTTAAGCTCAATGCGAGGAATTGCAAGACCACTGACGCCGACTCCTATCTGCTTCCCACGGCGCAGGTGAGCCTGGTGCAGGCCGCCTTCGCAGGGAAGGCCCCTGCCGACGGGGGAGCTGGGGCACCAAAGGCCACAGACTTTCGCAGCAAATGCCTCCAGACGGTCGATGTCGTGCAGAAGGCGTTGGCCTCCAAGTCGACCGCCGGGGTCAGGGGTGTCTCCACCGACCAGGGATGGGAGATGTTTTCTCGCCTGATGTCATATGGTGACGTGCGTCTCCTGCGACAGCCGGAGGTGGAGCTGGAGCCGACAGCCGACGGCATGGTGTGCCGTGGCTTCCCGATGAGCTTCTCCTTCAGGCACAACACCCGCACCTTCACCGAAGACGTGGTGCTCTATCTCGACAAGGACGCAAGGCTCAACGAGGTGGCCTTCGGGCTGGAGCGAATCGCCGTTGACGACATTATGGGGCGCGGCGAATGGGACATCTCCGCACGCCAGCTTATGGTCCATTTCCTGGAGACCTACAAGACCGCATACGCACTGAAGCGTCTTGACTACATACGCTCCATCTTCTCCAACGATGCCCTCATCATCACCGGCTCCGTAGTGTATTCCAAAGGCACGGGTGAGCTGAGCCCCTCGCTGCAGCGCAATGTGAAGTACACGCGCCAGACCAAGGAGGAGTATATGGAGAAGCTCGAGAGATGCTTCCGCTCCAACGAATACGTCAACATCCGTTTCGCCGACAATGTCATCAGACGGTCGCATACCAACCCCGACATCTACGGCATCCAGATCAAGCAAGACTATTTCTCCTCCTCATACGGCGACACAGGCTATCTATTTCTTATGATAGACTTCGCCAAGCCGCAGAGTCCCCTGATACATGTGCGCACCTGGCAGCCCGACCTTGACCCGGACACGCGTGACGGACGCTTGGGCATCACGGACTTCATGCTCTGAGGCTCCTGAACCGCAAACAGATCCATAACTTCCAAAATATCAGCTTTAGCTAACAAATTTCTCATCATGCATACCGATACCTTCACACAGAACATGGAGATCCAGCCACCGGCAGGGGGCATGGCGACCCTGCTCCGGCGCGCCAAGGCGTGGGGACGGCTATGGTGCCTCATGCTGGCGATAATTGTCGGCATGGGCGTGGCCGACGCTCAGCGCACGCTGGAGGTGACCGGTTTCGCCAGGCAGGACAACGACCTGATGGCCCGTGTCACCCATCCCGTGCGCGACCATGACGAGGGGCGCCTCTGCGCCCTGATCCGCGTGATCTCCCCGCTCGACGGGCTGACGGTGCGTGCCGACGGCCTCGGCATCGTGGAGCAGCGCGAGGAGCAGGGGGAGCTGTGGCTGTACGTCCCATACGGGGCCAGAAGCCTCTCCATCTCACATCCCGGCTATGTGCCGGTGATGTTCCGCTACCCCTATCCCATAGAGGAGGGGACCGTCTATGAGCTGAGGGTCTCCGCCCCCGAGGGCACACAGGCGCCTTCGGCCTCCACGCAGATGCTCGCCCTGACAGTCCGCCCCGAGCAGGCGCAGGTGTGGATCGACGATGTGGAGTTTCCGGTGGAGAACGGCGTGGTGGTGGCCTCGATGAGCAAGGGCGACCACACCTATCGTGTGGAGGCATCCATGTATGAGGACAAGGAAGGGGAGGTGACGCTCGGCGATGTGCCGGTGCGCGAGAACGTGGCCCTGTTCCCCCTTTTCGGCACCATCAGCGTCAACACACTCCCCGAGCATGGGTTTGAGGTGTCGGCAAACGGACAGGCCCTGGGTCTCTCCCCGATAAAGGCTTTCCGGTGCGATCCCGGCACCTACCGCCTGCACCTGGCCAAGAAGAACTATCATGCCGTCGACACGGTGGTGCGCCTGCGCGCCGGCGAAGAGCTGGACCTCAACATCCGTCTGACCTCCCATGCCGACAGCCTTTTCTATAACCGTCGTCTCGGCGGCCGCCGCGTGGCCTTCGGCGTGCGTGCGGGCTATCTGCAGCCGATGGTCTCCACCGATGCCAAGGGAGGATTCACAGGGAGCGTCATCAACTATGGCCTGGGCAATTCCCGCGAGAATGTGCATTACAGCGGCCAGATCGGCTTCACCGCCGGCCTGATAGTGGACATACGCCTGGTGAAGAATTTCTACCTCCAGACAGGCCTCGACTACAACTATATCCGCTACACCAACAAGTATGCCTCTAAAGAAAGTGAGGCAGTCTTGGCGAGCACCCTTACCACTGTGACTGTGGGAACACGCACCAACGCCTACACGGAGCAGTATACCTATCATGAGCTACAGCTGCCGATAATGGCCTCCTACCGCTTCGTGCTAAGCAAACGCAGCTCCCTGCACATCAACCTTGGTCCCTACCTCTCCTATGGCATGACCGCCAACATGAAGCTGAACGGCTCTACCGACAGCCACGGATGGATGTACAACATCAAGGGAGGAAAGCCCGATATGAGTCATCCGCAAGGAGAGATTAAATCCAACTTTCATTGGACTGGAGACATCAATCTTTTTTCCTCCAGTCAAAAACTGACAAAAATTGAGGAAAACGGAAGTGACTTAGGATATGAGCAAACTCCTCGTTTCAAACTCAAATCCGCCCCTTTTAAGAGGTTTGGTTATGGCCTGAGCGCAGGAGTGGTGTATGAGCTAAGCCGATTCCAGCTTGGGGTAAGATATTCCCTCGAACTTTCCAACCGCGCAAATGCGGCGTTCTGGCAATCCAACCGCATACCTCTCTTTACTACGCCAGGTGACAATCAGATGAGTTCCTATCGTCATCACATCCATACCCTGGCTGTCACGCTTGGATATGTGCTGAGATAATACTGACAACCAACATCAAAATAACGAGAAAATGAAAAAGAAGAAAATCTGGGCCGGAGCATTGCCGGCCATGCTGACCCTGGTCGCCCTGCTGTGCGGGGCCTGCCACGACGATCCCGAACCGGAGACTCCCAAGGAACCAAAATCCCTTTTGGAAGGAGAATGGCTTGAATACACCGCTACTCCATACACTAAGGGGTATAGTGCCGTCACATTCAATGGCGATGGCACCTTCGTGCAGGATATGGAGTTAGTGTCAAACTACGATAAGGTAGCCTATGAAAAGCTGAAGGGGGAAATGTTTATAGAAGAGGGGGGCTTCGCCCTGCAGTTCTTGAATCATGAAGGTCTGCAGCAGACGGACGAGTATGAAATAAAAGAACTAACCCCCACTCATCTGGTGACATGGTTGCCAGCTGTGTCAGGATCCGATGAGTTTGTGCGTATCAAGGCTACAAAGAATGTCTCGGTAGGGTCGTCTTTCATCCTTCCCGATATGGTAGAGGGGGGGAGCATCACAGGCTATCTTTCCACCAATCCCGCCGTGGCCACGGTCGACTCGAAGGGAGAGATAAAGGCCGTCAAGCGTGGTCGTGCATTCATCATTGCCCAGGCAGGAGATGCTACTGTGGCAGCTCGCGTGGAGGTGACTGATCCAAACAACTATATGGATGATCTCACTGTATGGATGGAAAAGAAACTTACTGATTTCGAAAAAGTGTATGACAAGTACTCTTTCAACACAGTGGGGGATTATGGCAATCCAAGATCTCTGTATTTCATCTTCGACCCCCAAATCAAGGAAATTCTTATCAATTCTATTGGAGGCACCATCTTGGAAATTGAAGCACATTACCAGGTATGGGTTGACATGGATATGATTGAGAAAGAGTTTGCTTCCAAATATACCTATGGGTATACCAACAGCGGGGTGAAGTGGTACTCTACCCGCAAGAATGGGACGTTACTGGAAATTGGCATATCGAAAGAGCGTAGAGCTACTGCGATATTCGTTGTAGACGAGAATTAGAGCTGAAATATGGAAAAGATCCGTAGAGTGTGGAAGTATTATGTGATGGGAGGGTTGGCGACTCTCCTCATCACTGCATGTCATAAAGATCCGGAACCCGACACACCCGCTCCGGAGATCTCCATATCGGATATAAATGGAAGGTGGGCGTCGGTGGCCGAGGACGGAGAAGCCACTGAACTCGATTTCCAACATCAGCCTGGTATCACCAATGTCGTCTCCATGACCGAGTATTCTGATTATCAAGTGTCTTTTTCAGGTTATGGAGGTTGGGTACACGTGGCCAATACGAATACCATCACCTTGGGAATGGAGAATGTGACCACATGGGGTGAGATGTATACGATACCGTACCGTATTGAGGCTCTGAATGCCAATTCCATGACCCTCACCAATCAGAATCTTGGGAGCACCAGGACATATAAGAAAGTGAAGGATGCCTATACTCTGCTTGAGGGAGAAACCAAGAGCCTTTCCCTCCCCGGTGCATGGGAGGTGGATGCCCTCCCCGGTCCCATTGCAAAAGTCTCGGGCGATAAGGTCACGGGTCTTAGCTATGGCACCGATTTCCTGGGAGTGAGTTACAAGGGGAATTCCTGGTATGTCAGTCTAACAGTGGAGCCTCAATTTTTCTTGTTCCTGAACCTGTTAGACGGCACAGTGTCAGACATACGCAAGACATTCGGCACACCGGATCTTCAGGGTATAGGAGACAACGGCCTTCACGTTTTAAGGTACCTTCATCCGCGCGAATACATCTCCGCGGTGGATTTTTTCCTTGACAAAGGGGATTCGCTTATTGCCTATATAGCGATAGCCTGGAGCGACCAGGAAGCTTTCAAGCGCACGGAGAATTATATCTCCTCCCATTATACAAAGGATGCAATGACTGCGGACAACGGCCAGGCATATCTTGATGGGGAGAATGTGGCTTTATCCAAAGTTTCCTTTATCCTTTACCCCAAGAGTCGGGAATTGACAATATGGAATTTGGCCACCTTGTGGGATTAATGAGAATTGGCAAATCGAAAACGAGAAAAAGAACAAACCAAATCAATATCCAAACATTATGAAGAAAAATTTCTTTTGGTTCTGGACAAAGCGCCCTGCTGCTTCGGCTTCATGGGTGCTGAGTCTCTTGTCGGTGGTCCTGACCATTGGCCTCACTGCCTGTGATCCTGACCCAGATCCCGATACGGAGCCGGAACCAGAGCCTACGCCCACGGTGACTATCAAAGTGTCTCCTTCTCATCTGAGTCTTGGGGGCAACAAGGCGGCAAGCGCCAGTTTCACTATCACCACGGATACCGAGTGGGCCATTCGTTGCGACGAGGACTGGCTAAAGTTCTCTGGTATCTCAGGGGAGGGAAACACTACCATAACCGTGACCACCACTTCCGCCAACGAGGAGCTTGACGATCGCGTAGCGATAGTGAAGGTGATGGACCTGAACGGGCTGGCTGACGCCACCCTGGAAATCGCGCAGGAGACTGTGGTGACTTTGGGGTGCCGTGTGACTGTGGAAGATCCCCTCTATCTGTCAGACTCCATGGCGGCCACCTTCGGCATCAGCTCTTCGGTGGGATACTTCTACTTTGGATGCTACTCGGGGCCCATGTCTGCGAGAGATGATGCGGAAATCATCGAAACCCTCCCCTCTCAAGGTCAAAAAGTGGAGTTGCCTTTTGATGATGTCTGGACCATGGTGGAGATGGTTGAGGGAGACACCTATACCATCAATCTTCTGGCGTTCGACAAGCAGGGCAACCGTGGTGAGCTGACACGCACCGAGTTTACCGTACCCGTGCTGAAGAGCTCCGATGGCTGGACCCAGATGGGCAACGGCTCCTATGATGCCAACTACTGGTATTGGACCACACTTCCCTCGCCCCAGACTTCCTTCTATTACATGATAGCATCCGAAGGTGACGATGCTATCACGGATATCCTCTACACCTCCACGGCACAGATAGCCTACAGACTGCGAGAGAAGATCCGTGACGAGTCGGCGACCGCCAATGTACGCGAAGGCAACTGGAAACTGTGGCGCACCACGGGCTCCTGGGTGCAGTATGCTGCAACCTGGAGTGCGGATGCCAAGGGCAATCTGGCTCCCATGCTCAACTCCTTCATGCAGATGGATGATGCCGTGACTGGCCGTCCGTCGCGTGTGGAGAAGCAATTGAAGGCCATGAAGGCTAAGACCGGCAAACCCGAGTTCCGCCGCCAGACAGCAGCCGAGACCGAAGCCCTCAGCAAGATGAGAGTCTCCTGGAAGTAACCTTCCCGCCCTCTCTCCTCTCACCCTCATCACCAACATCATCCAAGCGGTCCCACCCCTCCCGGGGGCGGGACCGCTTGCGTGTTTAGGAAAAATGTGTTAACTTTGTCTTAGTTAAAAAACATATCAACGTGGCGAAGCAAGATCAATCCAAGAGGCTCTCCTCTCAGCATAAGAAGTCAGAGGGAGTCGTTGGCATTTTTGGGGAGGAGGCAAAATTGCATGACAAGACAGTCAACCAACTGTCCAAGGACCTCTTGTACCTGCTCGAAAGAAACTATCCACAGTTGAGGTTCCGATATCGTGACAGCATAAAAAAGGATGAGATTAATTCAGCCCTCAACGAAATAGATGCCTACCTGGGCACAACACTCTTTGTGCCTAACTCCCGCATCAAGCCTGACGGAGGGATTATAGAGGTAAAGGATGACAACGACAATTGGCGCGTAGTACTCGTGTCGGAGGCAAAGCACCAAGGGAAGGATATTGATAATATCAGGGAGGGAAAGCTTGTTGGCAAAAGGAAAGACCAGGATATAATGGACGCCGGAAACGCCATTGAACGCTCCTACAAGAATATCTCTGAGATAGCCAACTTCATGCTGGGCGAGAATCACTTCCCCTACATACTTTTTCTGGAAGGCTCAAATTTCATGACCGAGTCAGTCGAGATAACACGTCCTGACGGCAGGAAAGTCACTCTGGACTATGCGTCTGGCAGGCTAAACAGGTTGGATCGCCTTACGGCAGCCAACTATGGCATGCCTATCAACACCAATCTCTGCAGAAACAGGTTCGTTCCCCATCAGGACAAGATGATAATGCTGCAGGCCGCTTCCATATACACACAGGGAGACGGAGAGAGATGGAATAGAGGGCGCATGCTTGAGATCATGGAGGAAGTGGCCACTACATCCCTCCAGGTGATGGCAAGCGATTTGTTTAATCAATTTTCAAGGAGATAGCAAGCCATGACACGCAGGATGACCAATACGCAGCTTCATAAGGCGAAGGGTGCAAAAAGCGATGAATTCTATACGCAATACTGCGATATAGAACGGGAACTGTCGCATTATCAGGAGCAGTTTCGGGGGAAGGCAGTGTACTGTAATTGCGATGACCCGGTGCATAGTAACTTTTTTCGGTATTTTGTGGATCACTTCAAGGATCTGGGATTGAAAAAGCTGATGGCCTCGTGTTACTGTCCCGCGAATGAAGAATTTGGGAGTGGAAAGCCGAAGAAAGCGTACTATGTCACCTATGAGGGAGAGACATTCCGTCAGCTCGAAGAAATCTGCACGCCAAGCTATTTTGAAGGAGATGGTGATTTCAGAAGCCGGGAATGTCTGGAGCTTTTGTCTCAATGTGACGTTGTGGTCACCAATCCCCCCTTTTCTCTTTTCCGAGAGTTCGTATCAGTGGTGATGAAGTATGGAAAAGAGTTTCTCATCATAGGCAACATCAACGCCATCACTTACAAAGAGATCTTTACGCTCATACAGGAAAATAAGGTGTGGCTCGGTTATAATCTTGGACGTGGTATATCCGGGTTCATCGTGCCGGAGCATTACGAGCTATATGGCACCGAGGCGAGGGTGAACGAGGAGGGTCAGCGTATAGTGTCTACTAATAATTGTCTATGGCTGACCAATCTGGCATCACCTTTAAGAAATGATTTCATACCCTTGTCCAAAACCTATAGATATCATGAGGAAGAATACCCGGTATTCGACAACTATGATGCCATCAATGTCAACCGTACTCAGGACATACCTAAGGATTATTCCGGCATAATGGGCGTGCCCATCACATTTCTCCACAAGTATAATCCTAAGCAATTCGAAATCGTGCAGTTCAGGAAGGGGAACAATGGAAAAGATCTTTCTATAAAAGGGAAATGTCCCTACTTTAGGATCCTGATACGCAATCTCTCCTTCCCGGCTCCTGGAATACGGGCAGCTTTGGCCACAGCGTCGTCAAGTCATAGCTTTGCCAGAGAAAAAGATAAAAAAAATACAAGGGATGCCATACAGTTATCCCTGTTCTAACGATGATGGGAGGATTGAACCGGAGAAGCGTTAAGTAAATATGGACTCGATAGCGACATTCATGCAGCAGCATCCGCTGATCGCCATCTTCCTGACCGTGGGGCTGGGATTCTGGATCGGACGGATGCGGTATAAGAACTTTTCCATCGGCCCGGTGGCGGCCACACTTGTGGTGGGGGTGGTCATCGGGCAGATGAAAATCGTCATCCCCGACATGGTGAAGACGGTGTTTTTCCTGCTGTTCCTGTTCTCGATAGGATATGGCGTGGGACCCCAGTTTTTCCGCTCTTTCAAGGGCTCGGGCACGCGGCAGGCCCTCTTCGCGGTGGTCATGGCGCTCGTCTGCGCGGGCACGGTGCTGGGGGCGGCGCGGATCATGGGCTATAACGACGGCGTGGCCTCGGGGCTTTTCGCCGGTTCGCAGACCGTGTCGGCCTGCCTCGGCCTGCTCGGCGACACGGTGCGCGAAATGCCTCTCGATGCCTCGCGGCGCGATTACCTTCTCCTCATCATCCCGGCCTGCTATGCCGTGACTTACGTATTCGGCACCATAGGGTCGGCGTGGTGGCTCTCCTCCGTGGCCCCGGCCATGATGGGGGGCCTGCAGAAGGTGAAGGACGAGGCGGCCGCCATCGAGCAGAAGATGGATGGCGACCATGACCGTCTCGCCCCGGGACAGATAAGGGCGGGGCGCTCAGTGGCTTTCCGGGCATACAGGGCGGAGGGGGATTTCTTCTCTTCGCCGCGTACCGTAACGGAGGTCGAGCAGCATTTCGCCTCGAAGGGATACCGCATCATAGTGGAGCGCGTGCGCACCTCGACGGGCATCCTCATAGCCAACTCCAAGACCGTGATTTCATCGGGCGACACAGTGGTGCTTGCCGGACGCGCGGACGTCATCGTCGAGGCCGGGTCCAGTCTTGGCCCGGAGGTGGCCGACAGCGAACTCCTGAATTTCGGGGCCGACAAGACCCCCGTGACCGTGTCCCACAAGGGGGCGGCGGGAAAGACATTGGGCGACCTACGGGACCAACCCTACATGGACGGCATTGTCATCGCCTCCCTCAAGCGCGGTGGTATGAACATCCCCGTGCGCCGCATGACCGTGCTGCATCCGGGCGACGTGCTGACGCTGGTCGGATTTCCGAGGGATGTCACCGTCGCCGCGCACGAGATCGGCTATGCCGATGCGCAGACTGACGTCAGCGACATGGTGTTCATCGGGCTGGGGATAGCCGCAGGATGTCTGTTGGGGTCGTTTGCCTTGCACTGCAACGGCATCCCCCTGTCGTTGGGGGTGACGGTGGGCACGCTGATAGCGGGGTTGGTGATGGGGTGGTGGCGCAACCGCAAGCCCTCCTTCGGGCGCATACCGGCTCCGGCGGTGTGGCTGATGAGCAATCTTGGCCTCAACATGTTCATCGCTGTCATCGGCATCACGGCCGGCGCCTCGTTTCTGCACGGGCTCCGGGAAGCCGGGTGGATGATATTCATTGTCGGGGCCATTTGCACGTTGCTTACGCTCACGATAGGGATTTTTCTTGGGCGCAAGGTGTTCAGGTTTTCGGCTCCCGAGACGTTGGGGTGCGTGGCCGGGAGCCGGTGTGCAGTCGCGGCCATCGGCGCGGTGCTCGACGCCCTGCACAGCGACGTCCCCAACCTCGGCTACACCGTCACCTACGCCGTGGCCAACGTGGCCCTGGTCTTCTCCAGCCTCCTGGTCCTCTTTCTGGCATAGGTCATAGGTCAGATTTCTGACCTCTGACCTATGACTTATGACTTATGACTTACCCCCTAAGGTAGCGGTAGTCGGAGAGGAAGCGGCGGAGCTGTCTGAGACCCAGGAGGGCGCCGACGATGAAGCCTGCTATGCCGCCGGCTATGACATAGGGGGAGTCGAGGGTGCAGTAGAGGAAGAAGGCAACGAAACCAAGGGCCATCGGCAGCAACACGCAGACAAACTGCAGGTGACGCTTGCGGCAGAAGGCGGAACGCTCTGCTACCTCCTCTACCGTCATGTGGCTGACATCGATCTCGGTGACCTGCCGGTAGAGCCACCAGTCCATAGCTGAGGCTGTGCCGAAATAGAGGACGCCAAAGACTATGACCCAGGTAGTGTAGAGGGGGGAGATTGGGGAAGGGTGGCCGTGCATGGCCAAGGGGAAGGCCACGATGAATATCATGGCGGCGATGGCGAAACGCCTGTACCGGCGTGCCAGGTCGTCAAGGGCGGTCTTGCGGCGGCCGTCCATGGCCTCGCGGCGCTGGGCGTTGCAGTCTTGTTCAAGTCTTTCGAGCCGGCGCGAGGTCTCGGCCCACGCTTGGCGCATTTCTTCTGTCGTCATAGGATTTGGGGTGTTAAAGAGTGAGGATTAGGAGTTTTTTGGGGAGCGCATCAGTTATCGGCCGTCTGCCACAGGTCTTTCATCTTTGCCCGGATGCGGTGGAGGCGCACTGCCACGTTGGAGCGGGAGAGCCCCGTCACCTCGGCAATCTCCTCGTAGGGGCGCTCGTCGAGCCACATCATCATCAATCCGCGGTCCACCAGCGGGAGCCTCGCCAGCAGTCCCTGCAGCATCAGCAAGTTCTCCTCCTCACCCGAAGGCTCGTCGGCCACTTGCAGGGAAGCATCGAGGGTCTCCAGCGTCGGGCGCCGTTGGGCGGAGCGATAGGAGGTGATACAGGTGTTGAGCACCACACGATAGAGCCAGGTGGTGAGGTTGGCGTCGCGGCGGAAGGAAGGGAGCCCCTTCCAGATGTTGATCAGGCAGTCCTGGCGCAGGTCGTCGAGGGGTTCGCGGTCGGTGGCGTAATGGAAGCAGAGGCGCGTGATGAGCGACGAATGCTCCTCCACTACGCGCATGAACTCCTCTTCCAGCTCCCGGCGCTCCCCCTTGTCAGGAGCGGCGAAGAGCATCAGGACCTGCCGGGCCAGGAGGACCAGCGGATCGGAGGTGTATGCAGGGCAGTAAGCGGTCATTTTCTCTTTCAATTGCTTGTTTGAAAGTTTAGACGCACCATCCCCTCAAAAATTACATCCCGGCTAAGGAAAAAGTCAGAAGTCAAAGGTCAGAGGTCAGAGGTCCAGGGAGTGGTCGTTTAGCAGGAAATCATAGATGCCGATTGTGGTGATGCCGGCTTCATTTCTCATCACCGGTATGTCTTCCCCTACGATGATGATTTTCTTGAAGGAATCGTCCACATTGCGTAGTGAGGCTTCCTCCTGCCTCCTCTTGGCATCATCAGGCATGCGGTAGGCAGACTGTATATAGTAACGTTTGCTGCCGAGGTTACAGACGAAATCCACTTCCAACTGCTTCCTTTCCCGTGTGCCATCCTCCTTGCGTTGATAGACAGGCACCACACCTACGTCCACGTTGAAACCGCGTATGCGCAATTCATTGTAAATCACGTTTTCCATAAGGTGGGAGGGTTCTACCTGCCGAAAGTTCAAGAGAGCGTTGCGCAGGCCGCAGTCCACAAAATAATATTTGTAAGGACTGTCAATGTATCTCCTGCCTTTCACATCGTATCGACAGGCTTTTTCCACGAGAAAAGAGTCGCATATATATTCAAGATAGGTGGTCAGGGTCATCCGATTGACTTTCATGTGCTTCACGCTTTCAAAGGTGTTGGTGAGCTTCGTCGGATTGGTGAGCGCCCCGATATCGGAAGCCAGGATATGGAGCAGCTCGTCAAGCATCTCGGCATTCTTGATGCCATACCTATCCTTTATGTCCCTCAGGTATGTATGGGTGATTAGGGCCTTAAGGTATTCCGTCTTTTCCTCCTCCGTTGCTTTCTGCACAACCTGGGGCATCCCTCCGAACAGCATATAGGTATTCAGCGCACGCTCCTGCGACAGCTCCATGAAAGGATACACCTCCTTGAAACTTAAGGGGAATACCTTCACCTCATCCCCGCGACCCCTGAAGGTGGTGATGACATCCTTGGAGAGGAAACGCGCATTGCTGCCGGTCACATACACATCGGCATTGGACATGTGGAGATAGCTGTTGAGCACATCCTCAAATTCTGCGACATGTTGGATCTCGTCAATCATTATGTAATGAACGGCATCATCGGAGAGCTTGGAGTCTATATACCGGAGCAAAGCGTCCGGATCACGCAAATCCCTGTTGCGTCTGTCTTCAAGATTGATTGTGACGATATGGTCGCTGGGCACCCCCTGCTCCCTAAGCCAGCCTGCGTAGAGAGTGGACAGCAGAAACGACTTGCCACAGCGTCTGACACCAGTGACAATCTTGATCATGCCGTTGTGACGTCGTGAAATCAGCTTATGGAGGTAAGTGGGTCTCGGTATTATCATGCTTTCCGTTGTCAAATTCTGAACCTTGTCACACTAATTGACAACGCAAAGGTAATGCAAATCTTCCTTACGGCAAAATCTCAAGGGGAGAAATGCACCTTTCCCGTTGTCAAATTCTGAACCTTGTCACACAAATTGACAACGGGCAGGGATGCATCTGACTTCTGCCCTCTGACCTATGACCTAAGCCCTCTGCCCTAAAGAGTGGGGAGGGGATGGCGGGAGCCGGTCAGCAGCAGGGTCAGGCGCGGGAGGAGGCGCTCGCTGAGGAAGTAGGCGCCTATGGAGATGCCAAGGACGCACCCCACCACGAGTAGGTAGAGCCCACACCATCCGATGCCGGCGGGATGCAGGAGCATCAGCAGAGCCTTGATGAGGTAGGCGCAGACCATGCCGTGGATGGCGTAGACGAAGAAGATCAGGCGAGGTGTCAGCCATTTCATCCCCTCCCTTGTGGCCGACATCCATCCCAGCAGACCTATGGCGGCGAGAGACATTATGAGAGATTCCGTATAACGCAACACATCCTCTCCAATGCCGAGTCCCAATGCGGAGACCACTTCATACCCTAAGTAGAGGATGAAAAGAATCCGGCACCGGTCAAGAAACCGGTTCAGGTCCAGTCTCCGACGGCTCCCGAGATAGTAGCCGAAGACATAATACTCCACTCCTCCTATGTACTGCGCACAATTGTCTGGCGTAAACATAACTATCACATAGAAAACGGCCACCCCGAAAAGGCCGAACCTTCGCACCATCCATTGCACGCAAGGGAGCAGGAGGACAAAGAGCATGAGGTTGCGTATGAACCACATTGGCACCAGGCATGGCTCGATGAAAATATAGGATAGCCATTGGAGAGGGTTGTCAAATTCCGGCAGCCCCTGTGTATAGGCGTTCAGAGGGGTGAGGTTGACCACGACGCGCACAAGCAGTGAGATGACGTTCCAGCCTATGTAGGGGATGAGAAGCGAGCGGCAACGGGATTTGAGCGTGCGCGGATAGAGCGTGCGGATGGGCTCGTCGTGGTGGCGCCCCATGAGCAGGCCTGAAATGAGGAAGAACCCCGGTACGCACACCTGAGTGAGATAGAAGCTGAAGAAGGCTATCACCCTGGCGGCTACGGGGCTGTCGGTGACGTATTGGGCGATGTTGCAGTGGATGAGCACGACTCCCAGGATCAGGAGCCAGCGCACATTCTCTATTCTTAGGATCTTAGTCATAAGCCGGATGGGAGTGAGGGCTTTTTCTTTCACTTTACGATAAACCGGCTTCGCGCCCCTGCGCCTTGCTGCGAGAGGGAGGCGAGGGTGAAGCCGGGGATCAGGTCGGAGGCTGCGAGTGGGGTGGCGTCCGGTCGCAGGCCGGTGAGGCAGGCTATGCGGCCGATGAGCTCCTCGGGGGTGTGACGGCGGCGCAGCTCCCCCATGTCGAGCGATAGGTCGCGCTTCGACAGGCGGCGTCCGTCAGGGGCTGTCAGCAGCGGGAGATGTCCGAAACGAGGCACGGGAAGGCCTAAAAGCCGATAGAGGTATGTCTGCTGGGCGGCGGAGAGCAGTAGGTCGTTGCCTCGTACCACCTCGGTGACACCCATCAGGGCGTCGTCGACCACCACGGCCAACTGGTAGGCCCATGCGCCGTCGCTGCGCCTGACCACGAAGTCGCCGCAATCGTGCGCCAGATTGAAGACCTGGCGGCCGCACACCATGTCGTCGAAGGCGATCTCCTCGTCGGGCACCCATATCCTCACGGAATATCTCCCTTCAGGCATGGCAACAGGCTCTGGGGTGGGCATGTCGGCAGGACGGCACCGTCCGCCGTATATGACGCGTCCGTCGCTCTGGTGTGGGGCCTGGGTGGACAGGATGTCGGCGCGGGTGCACGTGCATGGATAGAGTCTGCCTGTCTGTCGGAGCCGCTCCATGTATTCGGCATATATCATCCCCCGCCTGCTCTGCGAGTAGGGCCCGGCAGGGCCCAGGTCGTCGGTGCCCCCCTCGTCCCAGTGCAGGCCGAGCCATCGCAGGTCGTCCTCAAGGAGCCGGGCATGCTCCAGTCGCGACCGCTGCGGGTCGAGATCCTCAATGCGGAGCAGCCATGTGCCACCCTTGGACTTGGCCGAAAGCCACGACATGAGGGCCGCGTAGACGTTGCCCAAGTGCATACGTCCCGTAGGGGAGGGAGCGAATCGACCCTTGACGGCCGAAATAGGCGCATTTGCAACCATCAGCGTGTAAATTTTGTTAATATTCTGACCGGAGACCCGACAGGAGCCGGCCAAACGAAAAAGAATCTAAAATTCAAAAGATACCACACTATGGAAAACGATAAGAGACTCTACATTGTCAGCTTCGGCGACTCACGCAAATACCGCATGTTTTATGACGGCGACAAGGCTGCCGCATCCCACAATCCTCTCCTGACGGAGGTGGAGCAGGAGCTCAACGACTTCCTGAAGAACAAGTTCCCGGAGGATCCGTCCACATATTTCACCTCGCCGAAGGTGGTGGAGGTGGATTGGGCCGACCGCGACAACTACGATGACCTCCCCGTCCTCGACGCCGACGCCGTGACCGAGCTCAAGCAGGTCCTGACCAAAGAGATCAAGGACATGAACTCGCTTCGCTCGCTCAACGACAACGCCCCCTTTGCCGACGCACCTCTCGACTGAGGGGCGCGATGGCCCGGAGGAAGCCGATGTTTAGGCTCCGGCGGACGAATTAGTCAACGCCTCCCGTCTTCAAGGCTCCATGTAGGAGTCCTTGAACCCGATGAAATACAGAATTCCGTCAAGACCGATGGTGGAGATCGACTGCTCGGCAGTCTGCTTCACCTTCGGTTTTGCGTGAAATGCTATGCCCAGTCCGGCGGTGGCCAGCATCGGGAGATCGTTGGCGCCGTCGCCCACGGCGATGGTCTGGGCGATGTCGATGTTCTCGAACTGCGCTATGAGGCGTAGCAGCTCCGCCTTTCGCTTGCCGTCCACCACGTCTCCGAGATAGCGGCCGGTGAGTTTGCCGTCCTTGATCTCCAGCTCGTTGGCATAGACGTAGTCGAATCCGAAGCGCTTCTTGAGATAGTTGCCGAAATAAGTGAATCCGCCCGAGAGGATCGCGGTCTTGAAGCCTGCGCGGTGCAGGACGTCCATCATGCGGTCCACGCCCTCTGTGATTGGGAGGTGGACGGCGATGTCCTCCATGACGCTCTCGTCGAGACCCTTGAGGAGCTCGACGCGGCGCCGGAAACTCTCGGTGAAGTCGATCTCGCCCCGCATGGCCGACTCGGTGATGGCCCTCACCTGGGCCCCGACTCCGGCGCGGTCAGCAAGCTCGTCTATGACCTCCGTCTCTATGAGGGTTGAGTCCATGTCGAAGCAGACGAGACGGCGGGAGCGGCGGTAGATGTTGTCTTCCTGTATGGATACGTCAAACTCCTCTTCCGACGACACATGCATCAGATGCTTCTGCATCGCCGCATAGTCGGCCGGACGTCCGCGCACCGAAAACTCCACGCAGGTCTTGCTCTTGGCCGTCTTGGGGTCGAAGTCCTCCACGAGGCGGGGGCGCCCCGTCAGGCGCAGGATGCCGTCGATGTTGAGGTTCTGGCGGGCTATCTCCTCCGACACCAGGGCGATGTGGCGCGCCGTCAGCTTGCGCCCAAGGAGGGTGATGATCCAGCGCTCCTTGCCCTGGCGCGACACCCAGTCTTCGTACTGCTCGACGGTGACGGGATGGAAGCGGATCTGCAGCTGGAGCTCCGATGCCTTGAAGAGGAGGCACTTGAGGATGTCGCCCGACTTCTCCGGGGTGGTGCGGAAGAGGATGCCCAGCGAGAGCTGGTGATGGATGTCGGCCTGGCCGATGTCCAGGATCGAGGCGTCGTGCTCGGCCAGTATGCCTGTGAGGGCGGCTGTCACGCCCGGCTTGTCCTGGCCCGAGATGGTGATGAGGATGAGTTCTATATCCTGCGTCATGGCGTTATGGGGTATGGGTGGAGGTTAGAAGTTGAGCGTCACGCCTATCGAGGGATTGAAGGCATGCACGTGGTAGTCGGCGGTGAAGGTCTCCGTCACGGGACTGCCCTGCAGGGCTGTCATCAGCACGTCGGGGTATTCGCAGCTGCGCCCCTTGGCGCCGAGGCCCGCCACATACAGGAAGGCGGCGTCGATGCTGAGCTGCGGCAGGGGCCGGAAGCTGAATCCAACGGAGGGGCTGAGCTTGGTCATGCCCGGAGTCTCGGGATTGTAGTAGTCCCTGTTGACGGGCGAGAGGTCGAGCATCAGGCCGCAGCGCACGTCGAAGCGGTCGGTGAGGGCGTACTGCGCCCCCAGCCCGAAGGTCCAGGAGTTGTGGTAGTCCTTGACTATGTGCTGGTCATAGGCGCTCAGGGCCTCGTCGAGGAAATTGATGTCGAGCGACTTGTATGCGCTCCAGCCGGTGAGCTGGGCGTCGAAGGCCAGCGTCAGGGGCTTGACAGGGCGGTAGCTGACGCCGAGGCGGAACACCTCCGGACAAGGCATCTGGGCGGCGAACTGGCTTTGGTTGAGCAGTCCGAGCTGATTGTCGAGGATCCCCTGGGCGTGTGCGTTGGCAAACGACAGGGCCGCCCTTCCGTCTTTCACCTTCAGGTGCATGCGTGAGCGGTACATGGCCCCCACGGTCCATTGCTCCGAGATGTCGTACATCACCCCGACGTTGACGCCCACTGCCACATTGGCTTTGCCTGTAAGGTTGATCGAGGCCGGGATGGTGGTGGGTGAGTAGGGGATGTACTGCTGTGCTGGGAGGGCACCCAGGGCCACGAGGATGCCCTGGAGCTTGTTGAATGACGCGGGGCTGACCAGCCCCTTGTCGAGGTCCACGTTGCCCCACGTCAGCATCAGGCCCACGCCTACGGAGAGTCCCTTGACGGGCTGCCAGGCCACGGTGGGCTGCAACGTGAAGGCCTTGAGCGAGACGGACTGGTTGAGCACCGCGCCGGGCCACGAGTCGGTCCAGTCGATGCCCGAGCCGTAGGGGGTGTAGAAGGCCACGCCCGCCTTCAGATTGTCGTAGATGGAGAATCCGGCGGTGAAGCTCATCGGCGTGGATGGGGAGTTGTCGGTGGAATACTTTGAGCCGTCGGGCAGAGTGGCCGAGGCGGTGGCGAATATGCCGGTGACCGATCCGGTGATTTCCACGCTCTTGCGCATCGAGGTGAGGCCGGCGGGATTGAATATCTGCGACTCGGAGCCGAGATGCAGGGCGGTGCCGGTGTGTCCCATGCCGTTCTGGGTGGCGGAGAGGGTGTTGATCTGGTATCCCTCGGCGTGGGCGCGCGGGGCGATGGTGATGGCCAGCAGGAGTGCGGCCGTAAGTGAGCGGAGATGTTTCAAGGCTGTGGGGTGCATGTGGTGAGACGTGATGGGCGCTCAGTCGCGGTAGTCCACGAGGATTTCGCGCAGGCGCTTGCGGGTGAGGAAGATGCGGCTCTTGACCGTGCCCAGGGGCATGTCGAGCTGCTCGGCTATCTCGTCATACTTGTAGCCGCCGAGGTGCATGGAGAAAGGCTCGCGGTAGTCGGCCGGGAAATCAGCCAGTATGGAGGCTATTTCGGTCAGTGCGTACGAGCTTTCGGGAGTGCTGGAGTTGGTCTCCTGTGCGAGGTTGATGTGATATGCGTCATCGGTGGTGTCGACCATGGTGTTCTCACGTCCTGCGCGGCGGTAGTTGTTGATGAAGATGTTGCGCATTATGGTGAGTATCCATCCTTTGAAGTTGGTGTCGTCGATGAATTTGTCTTCGTTGTTGAGGGCCTTGAGGGTCGTTTCCTGCACGAGGTCTCGTGCCTCCTCTCGGTCATATGTGAGTTTGAGGGCGAAAGAAAGAAGATTGCCCTGCATGTCAAGCACGGCTGCTCTGAAGTCGGTCTGGGCGTTCATTAAGTCGTTGCGGTTATTAGATTCTTTTTAAATGTATGATGCAAAGGTAAACATTTTTTTTTGAATCTCCACAACTTTTTTCAAAATTGATTGTTATTGTAACATTAATTTAATCTTCCTCCACTTTCTGCACCCTCACCAGCTCGATTCGGGTGGCCGACATGCGCATGATGGTGAAGCGCAGTCCGGCGGCCACGAACGTCTCTCCGGCGGAAGGGAGCGCCCCGAGCCAGTCGATGATGAAGCCGGCCAGGGTGTGGTAGTCGTCGGATTCGCGGATGTCGAGGCCCAGTTGCTCGTTGACGTATTCGATCTCGGCGCGCCCGGCCACGTCGTAGACCCCCGGCTCCACCTCATGCGCCAGGGAGCGGTTGCGGTCGTGCTCGTCCTCGATCTCGCCGAATATCTCCTCCACCAGGTCTTCGAGCGTCACCAGCCCTGCAGTGCCCCCGAACTCGTCGATGACGATGGCCATCGAGCGTTTCTCGCCCAGCATCCTGGCCATCATCTTGTTGGCCATCATTGTTTCGGGGGTGAATATGACGGGCTTGATGCGGTCGCGCCAGTCGGAGTCGGCATTGAACATCTCCGAGACGTGTATGTATCCCACCACGTCGTCGATATCCTCCTTGTAGACCACGATTTTGGAGAGGCCCGTGGCCGTGAAGCGGCGTAT
This sequence comes from uncultured Sangeribacter sp., assembly GCA_964531005.1. Classification (GTDB taxonomy): domain Bacteria; phylum Bacteroidota; class Bacteroidia; order Bacteroidales; family Muribaculaceae; genus Lepagella. The sequence goes on from CAZHCM010000002.1 coordinate 22,539, forward strand.
GAGGGCCTCGCGCGAGGTGCCTTCGATGGGGACGGCCACCATCTCGTTGCGCGGGCGCATGCACTCGCCGATCTGCGTCTCCTTGAACTCTATGGCGTTGTGGAAGATCTTCACCTCGTTTTCCACCTCCTTGCGGTTGGGGGTCGAGGATATGGATTCCTGGAGATAGTCGTCAAGCTGGTCCATGGTCAGCAGCGTGTGGGCCACCTCGTCGCCCCCCAGCCCGAAGAGGCGCATCATGCAGCGCGAGAGCCAGGATATGAAGGCCGACACGGGGTAGAGCACCATGTAGATCAGGAAGAGGGGGAGAGCCACGAGACGCATCATGAAGTTGGGGTTGATGCGGAAGGTGGTCTTGGGCAGGAACTCCCCGGTCAGCAGTATCAGCAGCGTGGAGATGACGGTGTTGGAGATCAGCACGAGGGCTTCGTTGTGGAGCCACTTCTCGAGCCAGGGGTTGAGGATGAAGGAGATGGTGATGCCGTAGATGACGAGCACCACGTTGTTGCCCACCAGCATTGTGGATATGAACATGTCCTCGTGGCGGGAGAAGCGGCGCAGTATGCGGTCGACCATTCCGCCGCGGGCGGCGTCGATCTCCATTCGCACCTTGCTCGACTGCACGTAGGCTATCTCCGAGCCCGAGAAGAGGCCCGAGAGGAGGATGGCAATGACGGTGATTGCTATGGCTGTGAGGAGTGTCATCTGTCAGGGGTTTTTGAGCACGTCGCCGTTGACGGGGAAGATGCCCTGCGGGCGCACGATGCGGTAGTCGGTGAGGTGTTCGTCCGATTCGAAGCCCACCCCTTCGAGGACGTGTGTGGCGGTCTCTATGTGGATGAAGGTGTCGCTGTACATCACATGGCGTCTCGTGTCCCAGAAGAACCGTTCCGAAGCGAAGAGGTCCGAAGGCACGCGGCGTATCTCCACATGCCCGTCCAGGCGCCAGAGGCGCTGGTCGGTGAGGTAGGTGGCCGAGTCGGAGGCTACAGTCGCGATGACGCGCATCAGGGGGTCGAACTTCTGGAGATAGATCCCCTTGGGAAACTTCCAGCAGGGGGTGTCGATCTCGTCGTAGACCTTCCACAGCGGGGAGACGATGCGATACTGCGTGATGCCGGAGTCGGAGATGAGGGTCGAGACGTTGCGCGTGGTCATGGAAGCCATCCGCTCCGGATGGATGGAGCGGGACGTGGCCACGCGGTCGTCCTCGCGGCAGGCCGACGTGCCGAGCAGCAGGGCCATGCACAGCACTCCCGCGCCATGGCGCAATATGTCGCGGAGGGGGATCACTTGATCTTGCGTTGCCAGAACCAGACTTCGTTGAAGTTGACGCCCAGCGTGATGTTGAAGTAGTTTTCGGTCAGCAGCGACTGCGGGTGGCAGCTGCGGTGCTTCCACTCCAGGCCGAGGTTGATCATCGTCTTGTCCTGTATGGTGTGGAATCCCACTCCGCAGGCCAGCCCGAACTCCCGGACGCGGTTGCCGCGGATCTCCACGTAGTCGTCCATGTAGTAGGCGCCGGCGCGGAAGGCCATGCGCTGCCAGTAGTTGCCTCTCACGCGGGGCACGTACTCGGCTCCCAGGGAATATTTGAGGCGGTCGGCAAACGTCATTCCCTGGAACACCACCTTGCCGGGGTCGGAGAGGGCTGTCATGGCCGGCATCGGGGTCTTGGACCATTGCTGGAATGTCACGTCGGCCTCGACGGTGATGCGCGAGGCGCGTTCGCGGGTGTAGGAGAGGCCCGCGCCGATGGTCATCGGCGTGTAGTTGGCGCCCGCCAGGCGTGCTGAGCCGACAGTGTCGGGCGCGGATTCCTGCGTGGTCTCCTGGATGGTGGCCCACGACTTGCCGTGCATCGACTTCTTGGGGGCGAAGGTGAGGCCGGCAGTCAGGCGGCTGAAGCGGGTCAGGGGGGCGGTGTACTGGGCGCCGATGTTGATGTTCCAGTCGCGCACCTGCACCACGTGCTCGAAGAGCGTTTGGCCCGAGGTCACGGGGTCGGAGTAGACGTCGTTGACGATATTGCCAAACTGATAGGAGACGTTTGCGCCGAGCGACACGCCGAAGTATTGCGCCGCCAGGCCGAGGTAGGCCTCGTTGATGCCTCCGGAGCCTTGGTTCTGCATGGCCCCGTGCTTTATGTCGTTGCCGAAGGCGTAGCCCACCGACGACCAGGGCACCATGCCTATCGAGCCGCCGAAGTGCTTCGAGAGGGGGAACTGCATGGTGACATACTGCAGGCCTCCGCCGGTGGAGTGCTGTCGGGCCTCACCCTCGCGGCTCCAGAGCAGCGATATGTCGGCCCCCATGTCGAAGAGGAAGGTCATGGAGTCTATGGCGGCGTATGAGGCGGGGTTCATGACGTTGATCTGGCGTCCGGAGCGCATGGCGTAGCCGACGCCGCCCATCTGGGTCTGTGCCGATGTGGCGCGGTCTCCGATGAGTCCGTAGCCGTACATCGAGTAGGGGGTGTTGGTCTGTGCGGACGCCGCCTGGCAGAGGCCGATGATGGCGAGGAGGGTCAGCAGGATTCTATTATGCATTTCAGTCGGGGATGTTGGCTTGGTTATACAGATATATGGAGAGCAGCCCCAGGGCCATGAGGTCCGGGAAATGGTCGGGGAGGGGGGCGCCCACTGCCTCGCACGCCTGGATGGCGGAGGGTAGGAGAGTCTCGGAGTCCCCACCGGTCAGGATGAGGCGGTCGGCGTGGTCGGCGAGGGCGGCGAGTGCGATCTCGGCGGCTGTGCCGCGCATGACGCCGGCAAGGATTGAGGTGGGGGTGTCGGTGCCGATGACGGGGGGCTCGGCCACTGCGCTTTCAAGCGGCAGCCGGGAGGTGTGGGCGTGCAGTGCCTCGAATCTCAGGCGCAATCCGGGGGATATGCGTCCCCCCTTGAAAGTCTTGTCGTCGCCGATGAGGTCGCAGGTCAGGGCCGTGCCGGCGTCGGCCACCTCGCACCGCAGTCCGGGATGTAGGATGGCGGCTCCGGCGGCCACGGCCACGCGGTCCATGCCGAGTGTGGCGGGGGTGGCGTAGTCCACCCCTATGGGGAGCGGCGTGTGGTGGGTGAGCACCAAGAACCGGTCTTCGAGCATGCATCGCAGGCTCTCGACGAGGCGCACGTCCATGTGGCCCACCGAGCAGTATATGCCCCCTGTGGGCAGGGTGGTCTCGATCAGGGCGTAGAGGGCGTCCGTGTCGGCCGAGTCGTAGACGTGACGGCCCTCCACGGAGGTCTGGCCTTCGGCCGAGACGTGCCATACTGTCAGCTTTACGGCAGTGTTGCCCTGGTCCACTGTCACGATGCGGCAGGGGACCGGGAGCGGGAAGGGGCGCGGGGTGTCGAGAGGGGCCATGGCGGTCATCCTTTCTTGTCGGGGTTGGGCGCCGAGTCGGGGCTTTCCTTCTTCTGCGCTGCGTAGATGAGCCATGCGGCTATGATCTGTATGGTGGCTCCGACGAGGGTGAAGACCACCGTGGGCTGAATGACGCCCAGGGAGCCGGCGAAGGCTCCGAGGCGGGAGGAGTTGTAGAACCACAGTCCGGAGGCGATGCAGAAGGCCATTCCGGCCCAGAACTCCAGGCGGCGCAGGCGGCGCAGGCGCAGCGAGTCGGCGGGGTCGGCGACACCCGCCAGGCGGGCGATGGTATAGATGACGGCCCCGGCCGCGTAGATCCATTTATAGACGGGTGCGGGGGCCACGGCGAGGTTGAAGAAAGGCCCCGCCAGGGATACGGCCACGATCAGCAGTCCGAACGTGGCTATGTTTTCTATTCTTTTGAGGCGTTTCTCCCTCTTGGGGGAGGGGAGGGGAGCCTGGGAGTCGTTGCGTTTTTTCATTCTCGATGATGGTCAGGGTTTGAGCAGGAAGACCTCTTCGGTGGGGCGTTGCATGTGGTATTGCTCTCGGGCCACATGTTCGAGGTCGGCTTCGCCGGCCTCGAGGGCTTCGCGGTGGGCGCGGTAGTAGGCGGCCGAGTCGCGACACTCCTTGATCTCGCGCTTTAGGGCGTTGATCTGGCGCTCATACTCCATGTTGAGCGAGACAGAGGCGTCCTCGTTCATGAAGAGCAGGGTCACGATGAGGCCCCCCACCACCAGAAGTGGCAGGTGGGAGCGTCGGCGCACCCAGAAGCTGGCTTTCTTGGTCATCTTTGACATTGAAATGCAAAATTAACTAATCCCCGGCTAAAATCCGCATCCAAAGCCAAAAATTTTCACCAACCCCTGACTTGCTACATATCCTCAGTGCCCTACAAACTTCCGGCCACCGCGGATATAGATGCTCCCCGGCTGTGGATTGTAGACACGGCGTCCATACAGGTCATAGATGGCGTCCTCAGCCATAACTTTATCCACTTTGATCGTTTCCACACCGGAAGTAGACGACCAAACGACGTCTCCAGCCTTGTCGGTGACCTTGTCGAGAAATAGTTCGGTAGGATCGCCCATCATACCTGTCGTGACTTGACGGTACATGCATGGGTATACAAATGCCCCACACTGGTAATCGCTTGTGGCCACTCCACCTAAGCCCTCTACGATCAGACATACATCATTCCAGCCCCAGATACCACGCCATGTCATGCGTCCATCTTCCATCTGGGACGACATGATGGTGACTATTTTATCAATGGTGGGAAACTCCATAACCCAAGGATAATATAAAGTATCTCCCGGCTGCATTTCCCAGTCATAGAGTAGGTATTCCTCAAAGTAGCTACATTCATCGTCAACGACAAAGCATAGGAATCGTCCATAGACCTCACCGAATCGTGCTGGCAATCTCTCTATCCGATCCCATTCGGAGGAAGCGGTGACACGCGGTGCCACATACACTTTATCGCCATCTTGACGGAGTAAGGCTATAGGGAAATCCAGTATCGGATCCCCGTCCCTATTGACCACCATACACTTCTGCCATTCCTTTCCATCGTATGTCTCCGATCCGGAAAGGGATAGACCGAAATCCTCACGGTCACGCTGGGGACTCACCTTATCCTTCTCGCGATACCAATAATGATACCACCAGGTCCGCCCCTCCTCAACAAGAACAGATGTATCCGCAACAATTGTCCCTCCCCCTATGGATATAAGGAGAAAAACCAGAAAAAGTCGTATGTATGCCTTCATTTTCATTGCTTTATTTTTATTTCGACACTTGCACCCTCGCCTACCTCAAATCCAGGAAGTAGTTCGGTCGTTTCTTGTGATTCCAACATTCGAAAGTAAAGGTAATGATATTTAAGAGTTATTCCAAACTTAAGGTTGGTGTTTAACTTTTCTTAACAGATATATCGGTCTGTATCTGTTATGTCTCCATAAACCATTCTGCCTCAACTTCCGGGGTCAAAACTTGCAGATATGGGAAAATGAGAGTAACTTTGTGGAAACAACTGTCAAGGAAGATGGAGACGAAAGTAAAATACCCCATTGGGCAGCAAGCTCCCTCTGCATCCTTCTGACATTTATCGAGGCTTAGTGTCGAGAGAGCTCCCTGCGCCAGGATGTGGTCAGGAGGAGAGCTGGAGTTGGTTTTGCACCAGACGGTAGTAGAGGCCCTCCTGGGCGATAAGCTCTGCATGGGTGCCATATTCCCTTATCTCCCCTTTGTCGATATAAAGGATGATGTCGGCGTTCTGGACCGTGCTAAGACGATGGGCTGCCACTATTATTGTGCATAGATTGTCTCGACGCATTATACGCTCCAGGATGCTGCGTTCGTTGTTGGCATCCAGTGAAGAGGTTGCCTCGTCCAAAAAGAGTATTTCAGGACGCTTGTAGAGTGCCCTGGCAATCATTAACCGCTGTCTCTGGCCCCCGCTCATCTCTATGCCTGTCATTCCGATTCCTGTATGAGCTTTCATTGGCAGGCTGTCCACAAAATCTGCCAGACCTACCATTTCCAGTAGTTCCATGGCTGCCTCTTCGTCCGGCTCAGCATCTGACAAAGTGACGTTGTCAATAATGGAGCCTGTGAAAACTTTGCACTCCTGCATTACGACCCCGCAGTGTCGCAGCCAGTCGGAGTTGTCCAAGTCTTTCACATCATGGCCGCTCAATTGGAGCATTCCACGTTGAGGCTCATAGAAACCAAGCATCAACTTGATGAGAGTGGATTTTCCGCATCCACTTTCCCCCACCAGCGCCACGGTCTGCCCAGGCTCAATATGCAGGGAGACATCGCGTATCACGAAAGGAGACGCCGCGCCTGGATATTTGAACCATACATGAGAGAGAGAGATGGTCGGGCAAGTGTATGGCATGGTACCACGTTGCTCAGAATCATCTGCCATCACCTCGTCGATTCGTGAGTGCGACAACAAGGCGTCCTGCAATGACGTGATGGTGGTCGCGATTGAATTAAATGGTTGTGAGAGGCGCCCCGTGATATAGCCCAAGGTCATCATCACTCCCAGAGAAATCTCGCCGTTCACCACCATTATTGCACCAAGTCCGGCCACCACCAGGTTCTTACATTGGGCTATCAGGTCTCGTCCACCCCCTTGCCACACGCCGATCCAGGACGCCTTCAGGGAAACGGCATTAAGTGCTTGCTGAGTTGCTTTCCAACGTGCAATGCGGGTGCTTTCCGCATTGTTGACCTTTAGATCTGCCATGCCGGTGGTTAGTTCATGGGCATGTGTGTAGTTTTCAGAAGTATGTGCAAAAAGCGCACAATCAATACTTTTGCGTTTTCCAAGAAACACCAGTGTCCAGCCTATCTCAATAATTGACATGACGAAAAACACAAGAAATATGGTGATGTTGTAGTGTGCCAGCAAGACGGAAAAAACTCCTAAAGTCAAAATGGCCATTACCAGCGATGTGGGGGTGGTGATCAAGAACCCTTGGAGTCGGGAGTGATCGTTTAGCTTCTTGATGAAATCCGAACTCACGCGCCTATCGAAGAAAGAGAGAGGGAACTTTGCCAGCTTTTCAAGAAAGGAATTCACCATGGCAAGGTGCATACCGAGTCCGGTATGCGCCAACAGGATATTGATGGTACTCGATGCCACCAGACTCCCCAGCACTATGCCCAATTGGCAGAGCAACAAGGCCCAAATGAGACCGATGTCCTTCAGCATAATTCCTTCGTCTACACTGCGACGCATGAGCATCGGTAGGCAACAATCAGCTACCATGACCAGTAACGTCACCAGCAGGGTGAGACAGAGAGATTTTCTGAAACATCTGGCATAGTGGGCTAAATAGCCCAAGAAGCGTCTGAAAATCCCGTCTCGGCCATAGTCACTGGGTTGATAGTCTTCTCCGGGAGCCGCAAGGACGGCTATGCCGGTATTAGAGCCTTTCGGTATCCACCCACTTATAAATTGCTCCCTGTCACATGCTATCTTTCCATTTGCCGGATCGGCTATTAGAAATTTGCCGGTGCGCGATATTCCATACAGTACTACGAAATGCTTCTGTTGCCAATAAAGTATGGCCGGCAGCGGCATTTGGGATACATACTCCGGTGGCACCTTTACAGCGGCTGCCTCCAACCCCAGGCTTTGACAACATGATGTCAGGTCGCCAATGGTCACACCCAGGCGGTTTACGTCCACCAGAGAATGAAGGTGCCGGAGTGGTACACGCGTTCCGAAGTGGCGGGCGACCATGCGTATGCAGGTCAGCCCGCAGTCGGAGTGCTCTAACTGGCGATAAGCTCTGAACATCTTCTTTTACTTTGTGTGGACCTGGTTATAACACCGATGTGGGGCCAGTGGAGATGGACTCGATGTCGATGTTGCGGTCGGTCTTCTTGCCGAAGCCGAAGAAATAGGTCAGGTTGACTGAAACGGATTTGCCGATCTGTAAGGAGGTCTTTTCATACGAATAAGTCTGGGAGAGATATTCCAGCTCCTCCCGGTATTTATTGTGCAGGATGTTGTTGACCGAGAGGGCGGCGAAGAAGTCGCCTTTGCCGTAAGACATGGTGAAGTCGAGGCTGTCGGGCCTTTTCCTTTTCTCCAGGCCTCCGGAGGTGAGATAGGAGGAGCGGGTGCGGTAGCTTAAAGCGAGGCTGAAGTTCCTGACGGTCCCGGAGACGCGTACCGAGCCGCTGAAGTCGGAAAGAGTCCTCACCTCCGAATTGAGGAGAGAGAAGTGATTGTAGACATAGTTAGAGGAGAGGGTCACATTGAGTCTGCCCCCTATCATGCGGAAATTGAAATCCGGTCGCAGTAGGAGCCTGTGCGACGCCGGCATGTTGGCATAGGAGCGCAGGACACCTCCCAAGGACCTGGGATTGGGGGTGTAGATTTCTACGATCTCATTGGCGTCGTGGGTGTACGACACCAGCCATGAGAGGGTGAAGAAGTTGGAGCATAGGTAGTTGCCCGATAGATCGCCGTACCAGACATCCCCATTTTTCAAATTGGGGTTTCCCATCTGCCATTCAAGGTCGGAGATTCGTGTCATCACGGGATTGACGCGTGCTGGTGCGGTCTTCATCATGTAATATGACATGCCAGCCATGAGGCTGAACTTGGATCCGGCCGTCCACTGCACGCTGGCGGTGGCCGTTGGCTTGGCCTCAGTCGATGTGACGCCTGCCACCCTCGTGCTGCTGACCGCCACTCCCGGCTGCAAGAGAAGGGCCAACATGGGGGTGACGTTCCACATGTATTTCACGCCTCCCGTGAAGTCGTACCGATACATGTTCTGGTCTGTGGTAGCGGTGCCGGTATAGTGGGTATTGAAAAGATTGGTCACAAACGCTGTCTGGAGCTGCAACATCCATTTATTCTGCTTGACGAGGGATGGGTTGAGACCTACAGTGAACGAATGCACCCTCTCCCGGGTGTCGTTATACAGGGGCGCTTGTCCTGTCTGCTCGTAGCCGCTACTGTTGTGTCCGTCAGTGTAGTTGTACTGCCAGTTGGCAAAGAGCCACACCATCTGGCTCAGGCCGATACGGTAGTTGCCCGACACCTGTGGTGACAGGTGACGTGTAGAAGACTGCGTGTGGGAAGATGGCGCCAGGAATAATGCCGGTGTCCATGCCTGTGAGGAGGAGCCGTCGTTATCAGGAGCCTGGTCCCATGCCAGTCCCACGGTGTGGGTCAGAACGAGGTTCTCGGTCTTGTATCTGGCATTGAGGGCCGCCGTGACCATGTTAAACCGAAAATCGTTGGCCGATGAGTAGGTGCGGTAGATCTTTTCGTAGGATTGGTCGCCATACCACAGGTCGCTATAGGTCTCCTCCCCGCTTTCGGAGAGATGGTCGCGCATATAGCGCCCGATGAAGTTAAACCCGTAGGTCATGCGGTCGGCTACGAGTTTGGAGCTAATGGTGTACATGCCGCTGTTAGGGAATGTCTGGTTGGCGTTTAGGCGTGTGACGCCTCCGGTCTTAGGCTCGGCGACGATGAAGTTCATCACGCGTGCCTCCCCCTCGAATTGTGGATCCAGTGGATGGATCAGATATTCGACTCGCACAGTGTTCTTGGGCCAAAATGTCTGATAGTCCACATTGTTGGCACGCAAGCCATTGATGAAGACGGCCACATTGTTACCGTCAAGCGCCTTGATGTTGTCTCCCTCTACCCTCACTCCGGGAAACTGCATCTGGTCCACGAGGGAGGCGGGTGAGCTGGATAGTTTCTTCTCCGCCTTTGTGGGGACGACCACCAGCCTGTTGTCTTCTATTACGGCCCTGTGGCTCTGCACCACCAGTTCCTCCAGCTCATGTACTGTGGGTTGCTCATAAGCGTTTTCCGGCGCCTCGGCAGGGATATTGTTTTCTGGTGTCTCGGCACGGACGGACTCCTGCGCCGCAAGGACGCCGTTACCGCAGGCGAGGCCACATAGCACGCTTACTATTCCAAAGATTCCCGATTTCGCTTCTCTCATGGCCTATCCCTTTTAATCGGTGTTTTCTGGGTATTCACCCATTATCTTATACTGAAAGGTGTTTAATATGACTTTGTCCTTATCACTTTCAGAATATCCTTGATGGCAACCTTCTTGGCTCAGGCCCTCCACGGCTTTCTGACTGCAGCCACCCCCACAGATTGGGGCTATTCGACAGTCGCAACATACATCCTTAGATAGCTTTGCAGTTCGACGAATATCCATCATGCCTTTATGGTATCGGATGATACCTTCGGGGGAGAGTGACCCTATTGCAGAGTCGGACGTGAAGTCCCGAGCAGTGCAGGCAAAAACATTGCCATCATAGTTGATCAATGCATGGTTGACCTTGTCCGCATAGCAGGTGTGTCTCACATCTCTAAGCATAAAATTCTTTCCTACCCGAATACCCTTTTTCTCACAAAATTTTCTTATCATCATCGCTTTGGATTCTGTGGCATCAGTACTATGCTCACGGTCTTGCCATACGCGTTGGAAATCAATGAGCAGATGGGTACGCACCTTCTCGGGAATTGCGATAACATCCTCTATCAACGCTTCCACTGTGTCGATATTCTGGGTATCGTAGTTTACTCTTAGGATAACTGACACCTCACGTTTTAGCAGTTCAGTTATGTTGTGGAGGATGCGGTCATAGCTTCCTTTCCCACCTTTGGAAAAGCGCACTTTGTCGTGTCTTTCTTTACCTCCATCAAGGGTTATCTGCATCCCACAGTTGAAATTAGAAAGATACTCGATCATTTCTGTGTCCAGGACTCCGGCATTAGTGGTGAAATGTACATGGAGGTGTTTTGAAAGACTATCACATTGGGAGGCGGCATGTTCAATGAGAGGTTTCACAACTTGTTGGAATCCCAGCAGAGGTTCTCCACCGAAGAAACCCAAATGAAGAACCTGGATCGTAGGACGTGAGAGAATGATGTTCATCAGTTGCTTTACATGAGAAACTGTCTCCGGGCTCATCATGGAGCCTTTGATATGGTTCTCATAGCAATACCAACAGTTGAAGTTGCAATCCAGCGTGGGATTGATGTCCAGAAGATACTCGTGAGAATTGTTTTCTGCAGCAGCTATCCGGCCACGCAATAAGCTCACTTCATCAGTGTCTTCGGCAATAAAAACTCCTGCCTCGCAAAGATGATGGTACAAGGTTTGTTCACGGCTGGCCATGGCCTGTAAAGACATACGGTCAAGTTCATGGTGTTTGATTACCACATACTTGTCCGTGAAAGCGTCATACACCAGCGTATGGCCAGAGATGGGCACACAGGAACTGTATTTGCTCAGTTTCATGGTTTGAAGGTTTGGTTTAGACTATCTTGGGTATAAGTTTTAATACTAATACGGAGAATATGGCCCCAGTACGACAGATTATGCCTTTACGCCTTACATTTGTCGCACTTAACCATATCCTCTGCATTAGTTAGTTGCAACGACCTTTGAAAATCGTATTAATTTCTATAGAAGGGAGTGTTTCCGATGCGGTGAGCACCCCTTCTCAGCACGCAAGATTACAGGGATTTGTGGGAGGGTGAATCCCACAGGTTCCAGTATTAGTGGTGCTACCGCACATCCCGGCCATATTGCGACAATCCCCTCCGTTATAAGCCCCCTGACAGGCTGAGTCATCGTTGACACAGTCTCCGCCATTATAAGCCGGCTTGACGTCTACGGAGTCTGTTGCACCTCCAGTGAGAAGCACGCTCTCACATTCCGCTGTCGAGCTCTCGACAGGTAGTGCCTCGATGAAAGAAGCAATTTTTTCGAGTTGTGTACTCATGATTATGATGGTTTTAAGTTAGAGTATGTCGTATCGGGCAGCCACGGGATCCACCTTAGATACTTTTATTCATATATTGTGTAGGAGATTGAGAACGGAAATTTATAGTTTTTGTATCAGTCGTCATGCTACTTGTAGTCACGTTAATATAGAGAGTCTTATTCTACCAGCCTTCTTACCGAATCGAACGCTGGAGACTGCTCCATCCTCCTATAGATGGGGGTTAGAAAAGATGATAACGTTGCCGTCAATAAGTGCATGCGGCTCATAAACTGTCTATTATTAGGGTTCGACAATATTTTTACGATCTCTTGTTAGACACCAGATCTCAAGTAATACTCAACCAGGGAGTAGGCTTAAAAACCGATTCCTAACTTTCCGAGGGCAAAGGTAACAAGATTTAATAGATATTCCAAACTTAAGGTTTATATTTAACCTTTCTTAATAAATATATCGGTCTGTATCTGTGATGTTGTCACGAAATTTCGTGCCTCAACTTCCGGGACCGACACTTGCAGATATGGGAAAATGATAGTAACTTTGTGGAAACAACTCTCGAGGAAGATGGAGACTGAAGTGAAATACCCCATTGGCCAGCAGGATTTCATGATCTTGCGTGAGCGTGGCTTGCTATATGTCGACAAGACCATGTATATCCGCCGCATCATCGATGACGGAAGCCAGTATTTCTTCCTGGCACGTCCGCGACGTTTCGGCAAGAGCCTTTTCCTCTCCACGCTGCGGTATTTCTTCGAGGGGAGGCGGGAGCTTTTCCGGGGGTTGTACATAGACTCAACCGACTGGGACTGGGAGGCCTACCCAGTGCTCCGCCTCGACCTCAACACCGACAAATTCGCCGACCCACATACGCTTGACGATGTCCTTGACCGCCTATTCACGGAGTGGGAGAGAAGATACGGAGTGGAGGTCAGGGAGACTCCTCTCTCGCAACGTTTCAGCTCCATCATAGAGGCAGCCCACGCAAAGACCGGAAGACGGGTGGTCATCCTGGTGGACGAGTACGACAAACCCTTGGTGGGCAACCTCAACGAAGAAGCCAACCTCACTCACTACCGCAAGAAACTGGCTTCCATTTATGCCAACTTCAAGAGCGCGGCCGAACACATCCAGCTCGTTTTCCTCACGGGGGTGAGCCGGTTTAGCAAACTCAGCGTCTTTTCAGACCTCAACAATCTGAAGGACATAACATTCTCCGACACCTACGCCGACATCTGCGGCATCACCGAGCAGGAGCTATTTCGGTATTTCCCCGTCGGCATCGAGGGTCTTGCCAGGGAATACGGGGTAGACCGCGAGCGGATGTGCCGGATGCTCAAGCAGAGCTACGACGGGTATCGGTTTGCACGCAAGGGGAGCGAGATCTACAATCCCTGGTCGGTGCTAAACGCCATGGACAATCTGCGTCTCGGAGACTATTGGAACGCTACCGGGGCCCCATCCGTCATAGCGGAGGCCCTGCATGACGCCGACGTGGACATCGAACGTATCGTCAACGCCCGCTGGCGTCTGGATCGGCTTGCTGGCCTCGACCTCGGCAATGCCGACCCTACGGCTCTCCTTTTCCAAACCGGATATCTCACAATAGCGGACTATGACCATTCCAACGACACCGTACGCCTCAAGGTACCAAACAACGAGGTGAAGGAAGGGTTGTTCAACGAATTGCTTAAATACTATGTAAAGGCAAAGCGTAGCACCCCCAATGCAATGGTCAGTGACATTATCGAGGCGATCTCAGACGGCAAGCCTCAGAAACTCATGGAGAGTCTCGAAGCCTACTTTGCCTCCATACCCTATGACCTGAAGATCGGGAATGAAAACAACTTCCACAACGCCCTCTACATCCTTCTGACGCTTATCGGGGTGGAAGCGAAAGCCGAGGTGCACACATCTGACGGACGGATAGACCTGCTCATAGAGAATACGGGTTATATCTACGTCATCGAGCTGAAATATGACGGCACGGCTCAGGAGGCCTTAGCCCAGATCAATGCCAAAAGATACGCACTGCCTTATCAGCGGGAAGGGCGCAAAATCTTCAAGATCGGAGTGAATTTCTCCTCTACCACCCGTTGCCTTGAAGACTGGGTAATAGAATCTTCCTGACCAGAGGCTATCCCTGATAGCTGTTGACGGTGCTTGGGGCCTCGCAAGGGATTTGGGGGAGGCCCTTCGGGGACGCAGATTTATTGTTGTCAGGGGCTTAGCAGCCCTGACAACAGGCGCAGATGAGGCAGATTCCCGCAGATTTTTGCTTCGCTGGATGGCTTGGTGGCTGGCCCAGAATTTCCTTAAGTGAATTGCATTGGGCCGCGCCCACGCCTGGATAGGTAAAACATCGGATGCCCGAGGGGAACCCTAATAGTAATTACTTGGCTGTTCGTTAGTTGCCCTCCGGTTGTGGGCGCGGCAGGCCGCGCCCCTACCATCGGTCGCTGTGTGTTATGACCATAAGGAAAGACGGGGGCGTCAATTAAATAAATGTTACAAACAGGATAGAAATTGCAAAGGCAATGTTATACGGACAAAGCAAATGACAAACAAACACTAAAAAGATATCCACTATGGCAGACTCCAATACTTTCAAGCAGCGTCTTCTGGGCCTCCAGTCCAATCTCATGAGTTTCGCATGCCAGTTGACCTCCAGCCGCGAGGCCGCCCAGGATCTGGTGCAGGACACCACCCTGAAGGTGTTGGACAACGAGTCCAAGTATGTGGATAACGTCAACTTCAAGGGCTGGGTGTTTACGATCATGCGCAATATCTTCATCAACAACTACCGCCGCCAGGTGCGCAGCGCCACTGTGATCGACACCACCGAAGACCTCTATCACCTCAACCTCTCGCAGGAGTCGGGTCTGACCACACCCGAAGGGTCGTTTGCTGCCAAGGAGATCTCGGAGGCCATACATTCCTTCGCCCCCGAATACAAGGAGCCCTTCACCATGTACGTCGCCGGCTACAAGTATAGCGAGATAGCCGAGCACATGGGCCTTCCCCTCGGCACCGTCAAGAGCCGCATCTTCTTCGCCCGCAAGCGCCTGCAGGGGATGCTCAAGGACTACCGCTAATCCCCCTCCACTCATACTGGAAGATGCCGCGCAGCCTGGCTGCGCGGCATCTTCCATACCACACATCCCCACTTCCACTTAACAATCCCACATATCCATATTGCTTCGATCGCCATGAACATGACCGTTTCTCCCCGCGCCCTGCGGCGCCTGCTCGCCTCCGCCATGATTGCGGGCGCAGCCCTTTTCGCCCTTCCGGCCTCGGCCACAGACCCTGCATCCGCCGACACCCTGATGCACCGCTCGCAAGGGCGGCAGGAAGTGATGCAAGACACCCACGTGGTGCGCATCGGCGGCGACAACGGCAGCCAGGCCACGCAGGACTCCCTGAGCCACTTCCTGAGAATGTTTTATGAAGACCAGTACCGCCACTTCTACGACCCCGAGGCGCCGACCTTCATGCTCATGAGCCGCGACGGCACGCTGGGGTTCGGCGTCGGCGGCAAGGTCATCGTGCGCGGATGGTTTGACTGGAACGGTTCGCAAGACACCCCCGACTTCTATCCCTACGACATCGCCATCCCCCGCAACCCGACGGAGCGCCACGACTTGGGGGCGTCGCTCAACCAGACGTCGGTCTTCATGTCGCTGCTCGGGCGCAGGCCGGGGTTCAACTACATGGTCTACGTGCAGGCCGGGTTTTCCGACAAGGCCTTCCGCCTCAAGAAAGCGTATGTGCGCGTCAACGACTTTACTGTCGGACTGGCCAACACCACCTTCGAGGACGGCGACGCCATAGCTCCTACCGTGGAGTCGCAGGGTCCCAACGGTCAGGCCGGCAAGACACAGGTGCTGGCCCGCTGGCAGCATGACTTCCGCAAGGGATGGAGCATGGGGGCGGGTGTGGAGTTCCCCTCCTCCGACCAGGACGTGGTCGACGGCAAGACGGCCGCCTGCCGCGACTACATACCCGACCTGGCCGTGATGGGGCAGTATGCCTGGGACGGAGGCGACAGCCACGTGCGCCTCTCGGCCCTGCTGCGCACCATGACCTACCGCAACCTCCTGACGCAGACCAACCATAACGTCACCGGCTGGGGCGTGCAGCTATCCGGCATGGCCAACATCGTCAAGCCCCTCGTGGTCTACTACAGCGCCATGGTAGGGCAGGGTGTTGGCTCCTATCAGGGCGACCTGTCGGAAGGGGCATACGACCTGGTGGGCGTCAGCAACGAGGAGGGCAAGATGGTCGCCCCCCTTGCCATGGGGCTGACGGCAGGCGTGCAATACTGGATCTCGCCCAAGGTATATGCCTGCGTGGCCCTCGGCGAGACGCAATACTACCAGAAACACCCCCTGTCTACCGACCAGTACCGCTACGGCCTCTATGGGGCGGTCAACCTTTTCTGGAAGATCACGCCCCGCTTCCTGGGGGGTGTGGAGTATGTCACCGGCAAGCGCAAGAACCATGACGGTGCCCACGCCGGGGCCAACCGCGTGGACGCCGTGCTGACCTATTCGTTCTGACGGCAGCCACGCCGCCAGCAAAGACAAAAAGAGGGTGTGTCGATTTCGACACACCCTCTTTTTCTATCCTCACTCACCGGGATGGGCGGCGCGATGTATCGCGCCCCAATGGTGGATGGTACGCAGATTTTTACTTCGCCAGAGGAATCCTTCAGTTTTATTTGGTTGGTTAGAGATTTTTGTTTAACTTTGCGGTGTGGTTTGGCATCCGCCGACCACAGGACATATTGAAAATAAACACGAAAGTGTCTCAACTGATTTCTTGTAGTTGAAAGTCTGGAAAACTTAAACAACTGAGTGAGGACAGTCGCAGACACTCTCGCGTCCGTAGCATACGGGCGTGAGAGTTGTGAGCTTATCCAAACTCAAAGGCATTTCCAGACGCCTCAACTACAGAAAGATAAGTGAGCAGCCCTCACGCTTTCTGTATTTAACAGCTAATCATGTTTCCATTGGAGGACTTGGGAACGACTAACAACCACTTAACAACCAATCAGAACATGAGTAAACGACGACTCAAACCCCGCTGGCCACAACTCGCGCTCCTGCTCGCAGTAATGGTGGCATCAATCCTACCCCCTACGGCCTCCGCCCATGACTTTGAGGTCAATGGCATCTATTACAATATAGTAGATGGAGCAGCAGAAGTAACTTCTAAGGGTCACTATTATACTGACGGTAAGTCTTATGAAGGGGAAATTACAATCCCCTCTGAAGTCGAATTTGGTGGGATTTCATATCCCGTGACTTCGATTGGAGAGCATGCTTTCTATGGTTGCACCTCCCTGTCTTCCGTCAACATCCCCGAGGGTGTGACTTCGATTGGAAAGTATGCTTTCTATGATTGCACCTCCCTGGCCTCCGTCACCATCCCTGAAGGTGTGATTTCGATTGGAGATAGTGCTTTCTATGGTTGCACCTTACTGTCCTCCGTCACCATCCCTGAAAGTGTGACTTCGATTGAACTGTATGCTTTCTTTAATTGCACCTCCCTGGCCTCCATCACCATCCCAGAAGGTGTGACTTCGATTGGAAATTGTACTTTCTATAATTGCACCTCCCTGTCCTCCGTCATCATCCTAGAAGGTGTGACTTCGATTGGACATCAGGCTTTCCAGGATTGCCGCTCCCTGTCCTCCGTCACCATCCCCGAGGGTGTGACTTCGATTGGAAATAGCGCTTTCTATAGATGCACCTCCCTGGCCTCCATCACCATCCCAGAAGGTGTGACTTCGATTGGATCGTATGCTTTCAGAGATTGCCGCTCCCTGTCTTCCATCACCATCCCTGAAGGTGTGACTTCGATTGGAGATGGAGCTTTCCAGGATTGCACTTCCCTGTCCTCCGTCACCATCCCCGAGGGTGTGACTTCTATTGGAAATTATGCTTTCTATAATTGCAACACCTACCGAATAGAAGTCACTTGCTTGGCTATGACTCCTCCCCCTATTAAAATCTACTCGTTTGAGTTTCCCGCAGAAGCACTTTATGTGCCGAAGGGGGCAATGGAGGCTTATAAAGAGAGTGATTGGAGTCACTATTTCCGCACGATCGAAGCTATTCCAGTTGGCTTGACAATCGAGATTCAAGGCAATGGAAAGGTCTATAACAATTCAGTGGAGGTTGAGAATGGCATGAAGTATGAGGAAGGCGCTGTTACCCTCTTTATCCTTGCGGATGACGATAATCAGATCGCATCGGCCACTCTTGATGGTGAAGATGTGAAGGGGCAGATCGTCAACCATATCTTGACAATCGAAAATTGCGAGTATGCAGGTGTGCTCAAAATTGTCTTTGCGCCCATTGAGGAGAATGAGGCCACCCTGACTATCAATGGGAATGAACCCCTTTCACTGACCCTCTACTACAAGGAGGGCACGAAAGCTAAGATTGACCTGCGACCCGAGGAGGGGTGGATGCTCTACTCCCTGTCGTTGAACGGTGAGGATGTGACCAACGATGTGGTTGGAAACCAGTACATCACCCCCGCACTCTCCGGCGACAACCACCTTGAAGTGGTGATGAAGTCTGCCACGACCACTGAGATTGACCAGCTTGAGGCTGCTCAGCGCAGAGTGGCGTTCCGCAAACATGGCAACTCTGTGGAGATTCTCAACCTTGAAGAGGGGGAGACAATCTCTATCTTCAACGCCGAGGGTGCCTGTGAGTATCAGGGCAAGAACCATACCGTGACCCTCCCTGCCAACAATGTCTATATCCTTCACACCGAAAAGGAAACTCTGAAATTTGCCCTCTGACAAGAGCAAGTACCCCCAACCAAAGACCGCAGCCAGGCTTCATTCGCCTGGCTGCGGTCTTTATTTATATCCAGAGGTGTCACTAAACGTTATTCCGTGTGGCAGGTCACGCCCCAATGTTCACTTAGACTTCTTCCCATCCTCGGGCGAAGTAAAAATCTGCGGACAATCGGCCCCATCTGCGGCCCTAAGCTCCGGGGCCGGGATGCCCCGGAGCGGATTTGCGTCCCCGAAGGGCAGTCCTAAAATCTGTCTCCCCTCGGCACTTGGCCTGAGACAATCATGGGAAGGGATTAGGTGTCAACCTTTCGGGGCGCAGATTTATTGTTGTCAGGGGCTTATGAGCCCTGACAACAGGCGCAGATTGGGCAGATTCCCGCAGATTTTTGCTTCGCAGGATGACTTATAGGGGATTGAATTGGCAATTGAATAGGAGCATTGCCTGCGGCAACGCGATGCCTGGTAGGGGCGTGGCCTGCCACGCCCACACCTGGATAGGTAAAGCATCGTACTCGCGACGCTAAAAACCGATGCAATCAATTGATTAGGCGTTAGTATGCCATCCGGATGTGGGCGCGGCAGGCCGCGCCCCTACCAGGCGTCGTACCCTCTTGTGGCGAAGTAAAAATCTGCGGACAATCGGCCCCATCTGCGCCCCTTAGCTCCGGGGCGCCCCCGCCTCGGAGCGGATCTGCGTCCCCGAAGGGCAGTCCTAAAATCTGCCACGTCGGCACTCGGCCTAACTCAACTATAGGAAGTGGAAGTGAGCCTATCCCTGATAGTTGTTGACGGCGTTTGAGGCCTCGCAAAGGATTTGTGGGAGGCCCTTCGGGGACGCAGATTTAATGTTGTCAGGGGCTTGGTAGCCCTGACAACAGGCGCAGATGAGGCAGATTCCCGCAGATTTTTGCTTCGCTGGATGGCTTGGGGACTGGCCCAGGTTTTCCTTAAATGAACTGCATTGGATCGCGCCCCTACCGGTGTTGCGAAGGGCTCTTTGTGCTCACTTCTTGGTCAGCACCACCTCGTCGACCAGGGCGTGGTTGGTGGCGATGTTCATGTTTTCGGTGTCCGGGAGCAGCTCCAGGGTGACGGTATGCTCGCCGGCTGTCAGGGGGAGCGTCAGGGAGTTGGTGAAGCTCCAGTCGTCCCAGTTGCCACGGCCGCGCTGAGGCATCACGATGGTGCCGATGCGGTTGCCGTCCACGAAGACGGCGCGGATGCCGCACTTGTTTTCGGTGTTGACAGGGCCGTTGCCGTTGGCATAGCGCACCTTGATGGAGTATTCCCCGTCGGCGTCCACCGTCACAGGCACCTCCACTTTCGGGCGTTTATGGTCGGTCTCCACGAATCCCTGCCCACGGTATCCGGTGACGGGGGTCTGGGGCTGGTAGCTTATCTCCTCAGACACCATCGCCAAACCCTCTCCGGGCACCTCGAAGGACATGGCGGGACGGGTTGAGCGGGGCTCCGAAGCGAACGACTCCAGGCCGTCGTCGCTGATGCCGATCACCTGGTATTCTCCCGGCTCGGAGGCGTCGAAGGTGGTGGTGCGCACCTCGGCGATCCGTTTGCCGTCGCGGATGACGACATAGCGGTTGATGTATTCGATAGGGTTCCAGTTGAGCTCCGTGCCCTCAAGCCAGGTTATGGGGGTGATGGGGGTCTTGGCGTTGGGGACGTTGTTGATCTTGAGAGGCTCGATTTCATTGTCGGCCATCACGATATGCACTTTCAGAGGCTCCTTGGCCTTGGATGCCTGCTTTGCGGTGATGACAGGTTCCTGTGCCTTGCCGTTGACCGTGAACGACTTGATGCGGTCGCCGTAACCCTCGACGGTGATGTCGAGGCGGGCGC
>CAZHCM010000003.1:0-42304 GCA_964531005.1 uncultured Sangeribacter sp.
AGTTGAGCTGCGTGGGGTCGAGCTCGCGGCGCCCCGTGATGGGGTTGGTGCGGTAGACGCTCTCGATGGCTCGCTGCTCATCCTCGTTGGCGTTGCGCCAGGGGATTGGCTTATTCCAGTTGAGATAGGGCTTGATGGGGTTGCCCTCGCGGTCCTCCTCGATCTTGAAGGCCTCGTTGCCGCCGTAGGCGGGGTCGGCGAGGCGCTCGCGGATGATGGAGTCGCGGACCCAGAAGACGAACTGCTTGTACTTGGAGTTGGTGACCTCGGTCTCGTCCATCCAGAAGGCGTCTACGGAGACGCCCCGGGGGTCTTTCTTGACTCCCCAGACGGAGTCGTCCGTGGCGGGACCCATGGCGTAGGCACCACGGTCGACGAGCACCATGCCGTAAGGCACGGGCTCGGCAAACGACGAGCCGCCGACGCCGGTGACTTCACCGCCCGAGCCGCCGCGGGAGGCGGCGCAGGAGGCCAGGAGGAGGAGGGCTGCCGCGCAGGCAGTGTGTTTGAAAGTGGTGTATCTCATTTTGACTTTGTCGTTCAGTCTGTGTAGTGTCTAAGTATTTTGGTTCTCGGGATGCAGTCGCCGGCGCATGTCCGCTGGAGGGCTACATCAGTCGTATGGAGCGGTGACGGTTCTTGTTCTTGCCCGACATGTCGAGCTTGAATCGGTATCCGGCCACCAGCTCGTGGCTGCCG
Source organism: uncultured Sangeribacter sp. (assembly GCA_964531005.1). GTDB lineage: Bacteria > Bacteroidota > Bacteroidia > Bacteroidales > Muribaculaceae > Lepagella. Next base: position 700 of record CAZHCM010000003.1, read on the forward strand.
CTCGTGGCGCGTCCGATGGAGGAGACCGGGATGTCGTAGGCGTAGGAGAGGAAGAAGTTCTTGATCTCCACGCCGAGCATGATGCTCACGGCGTCGTTCCACCGGTAGCCGACGCCTCCGGTGAAGAGGCGGTTGTAGGTGGCGCGCAGGGCCACGTTGGCTCCGAAGGTGGACAGGTCGGTGTATGCCATCAGAGACGGCTGCAATGTAAATAACGTGTTTTTCAATTCGATATTGCCGTCGGCCATCAAATAGAGCGTGCGCGAGAGCTCGGTCTCGAAGTCGTGTGTCTCGCTTGACGTGTCTCCCTCGCGGTTGAGCTTGACGGTGGGCTGGAGCAGATGCTGGCCGGAGATGCCGACACCCCATGCCTTGCGGCGGTACCAGAGGCCCAGGGAGAAGTCGGGGGCGCTTCCGCTGAGGTCCTGCGTGGGCACAGCCACGTCGCTTCCCTGGTGGTAGTCGTCCTGGTCGGGGAGCACCACTTCGGTGCCCCGGAAGCGGGAGTTGTAGTATCCGGCCTGGAGGCCGATGCTGAGGTCTCCCTTGAAGACTTTCAGGGTGGTGGCGAGCTGGGCGGTGACCAGGAGGTTGGAGAAGAGTCCGAGCGACTCCTGGGTGACGGTGACTCCGGCGCCGAAGCGTCGGCCGAAGAGCTTGAAGGGGGAGTCGGCGGTGCCGATGAAGGACTTGGGTGCGTTCTCTATTCCGACCCACTGGAGGCGGGCTGCGCCGCGCACGCGGATGTAGTCCGACAGGCCCACGGCTGCCGGGTTGTAGTAGTTGGGCATCGCCCACGACTGAGTGAGCATCGGCCCCGACTCGGCGGATGCCGTGGCGGGGGACAGCAGCGCCAGCAGCGTCGCCAGGGAGAGGGCGAGGCGGCGCAGGGCGCGGGCGATATGAAGCGTGGATGATGTCATTCGAAGTAGAAATTGATGATGACCATGTTGCTCTTCACCTTGGATAGCGACTGCGTGATCTCGAAGGTGCGGGGGTCCTCGTCGAGGTCCGGACGCTCATGGCGCAGGATGTCGGTCAGGCCGAAGCAGAACTTTATCTCGGGGATGAACTTGAAGAAGGGGAGGTAGAAGTCGCATCCCATCCCCACTGTGAGGTATGGGGAGAAGGAATTGAAGAGAAGCGCTTCGGACCGCTTCTTGCTGATGTCGATGGTGCCCATCGCCCCGAGGGTGACGTAGGGGCGGGTGTTGCCCAGGCGCTGTCCGGAGATCTTGAGGTCGAGCGGCAGGGCCACGTAGGCGCTCTTGACGTCCTGCACCCTTCGCTCGCCCCCCAGGGCGTCGAGCATGGTGACGGTCTTGGAGCCGAAATACATGCCGGGGGTGAACCGCACGTTGAAATAGTCGTGCAGGCGCAGGTCGCCCAGGACGTTGACGCAGAAGCCGGGCGAGAAGCCGGGCACCTCCATGTGCCATTCCTGGCCTTCGGGCGTGACCAGCCCGTTATGGGTGAAGCTGAGGTCCTGCACATGAGCGCCCACCGAGAATCCAAGGTGCCAGGCCTTGAGGTCGGCGTATTGGCGGTTGGGCACCTTCTCCCCCCAACGCGCCGAGGCGGAGAGGCAGCACAGGGCGCCGACAAGCAGCATCGTCAGGCGCGCAGACAGAGGGATATGGCTGAAAAATCGTTTCATTGGAGTATTAACGCCGTTTTTACGGTGGATATTGAAACGAAAGACACGAATTTTTGTATATTTGCATTCCAAAACCCGGTGTCTCCACCCTCATGGGGGCACGAAAGCAAACGAAACCCACACCAGCATAGACATGATGCACTGGGACGCCCTAATATCCGACAAGCGACTCGGCCTGGAGCAACTCCACACCGAGCGCTCGCACACGCGCAGCGATTTCCAGCGCGATTATGACCGCATGATATTCTCGTCGCCCTTCCGACGGCTTCAGAACAAGACGCAGGTCTTTCCGCTGCCCGGCAGCGTATTCGTGCACAACCGCCTGACCCACAGCCTGGAGGTGTCGTCGGTCGGACGCTCCTTGGCCAACGAGGTGGCCATGCGCCTGCGCGACCGCTACGAAAAGGAAGACTGGAGCGGGAAGCTCGACAGCCTGGGCGACATCGTGGCCACCTCCTGCCTGAGCCATGACATCGGCAACCCTCCCTTCGGACACTCGGGGGAGAAGACCATCTCCAGCTTCTTCAGCGAGGGGGCCGGGGGCGGATACGGCCTGCGCGAGCGGCTCACCCCCCAGCAGTGGGGCGACCTGATCCACTTCGAGGGCAACGCCAACTCCCTGCGGGTGCTTACCCATCAGTTCCAGGGACGGCGCGAGGGGGGCTTCGCCATGACCTACAGCGCCCTGGCTGCGGTGGTGAAGTATCCCCACTCCTCGCTCCTGGCGGGCGACAAGGGGAAGTTCGGCTTCTTCGCCTCCGAGGAGGCCACCTATCGCAAGATAGCCTCCGAGCTTGGCATACCCGAGCTGGAGCCGGGGCGCTTCGCGCGCCATCCCCTCACCTACATAGTGGAGGCGGCCGACGATATCTGCTACCAGATCATGGACATCGAGGACGCCCACAAGCTCAAGATACTCTCGACCGAGGAGGTCACCGAGCTGCTGACCGGATTCTTCGACGACGAGAGAAAGGCGCGCGCCCACCGTGCAATAGGGTATCTGGACGACCCCAACGAGAAGGTGGGGTATCTGCGCTCCAACGTCATAGGGGCGCTGGTGCGCGGATGCGCCGAGGAGTTTGTGGCCCGCGAGTCGCAGATACTCTCCGGCGACTGCCCCGGGACGCTGATCGGAAACCTGCCGAGCCGGCTGAGCGAGGCGTATGACCGGTGTTCGGAGACGGCCCGCACCAAGATCTACCGCTCGCCGGAGGTGGTGGACATCGAGATAGCGGGCAACCGCATCATCACCTATCTCATGCAGGCCCTGACGGAGGCTGCGATGCATCCGACGCACCATTTCTCGCGGCTGTTGCTGGCGAAGGTACCCCGGCAATACGATATCCAGGCCGAGGACGTGTACACGCGGCTGCAGGGGGTGCTCGACCATGTGAGCGCGATGACGGATGTCTATGCGCTGGATCTCTACCGCCGCCTGACGGCCCACAGCCTGCCGGCGGTGTGAGCGGGGGAAGCCTGGCGGCTTGAGCGGCTGAAGCCGCTCCCCAGAGGAAGCCTGCGGCTTGTGCGGCTAAAGCCGCACCCCGGTAAGAAAGCGATAATAGGAAAAGAAGGAAAAGAAGCAATGATAGAAAAGAAAATAGGATATAGGCTGATTTGGGTGCTGGCCTTGCTGCTGGCGGCGCTGGGCGCCTGGGCGCAGACGGTCGAGCCGGAGCGGCTCCCCAACCCCAACGTCAGCGACTACCGGCAATTCGTGGCCGACCCGGCGGGGCTGCTCGATGCCGGCACCCGCGCCCGTGTCAACGCCCGCCTGCTGGCCTTGCGCGACTCCACGAGCGCCGAGGTGGCCGTGGCCATCGTGCCATCCCTCGGCGACTATGACGACGCAGACTACGCCGAGCGCGTCTTCACGAAGTGGGGTCTCGGCAAGAAGGACAAGGACAACGGCCTGCTGCTCCTCATATCCCCCGAAAGCCGCGTGGCCCGCATACAGACCGGCTACGGCATGGAGGGCGTTGTGCCCGACATCGTGGCCGCCGAGATAATACGCAATGACATCGTGCCCGCCATGCGCGAGGGAAATCTCGACAGCGCCGTCGATGCCTCGACGCGCTCCCTGGCCCGAATCATCTCCGACCCGCAGTACGCCGAGGAACTGCGCTCCTCGCTGTCAGACCGGCGGGGGGACGGGGGCGTGGAGAGCGAGGATTCGGAGCTTCTCAAGACCATGACCGGGATAATGTTCGGCATTCTTCTGATCATCGCCGGATTCTGGGGCTTCCGCAACTGGAACCGCCGGCGCCAGAGATACGCCAAGCGTACCTGCCCGAAATGCGGCAAGGCTATGGCCCTCGTCTCGCAGCCGCGCGACGAAGAGTGGCTGACACCGGCGCAGAAGCTGGAGCGCCTGCTCGGCTCGGTGGAATATGACGTATGGCGTTGCCCGGATTGCGGGGAGGTGGAGGTGGCACGCTATCCGCGTGCCAACAGCGGCTACACGCAGTGTCCGGACTGCGGCACGGTGGCCCTGCACGAGGTGGGCCGGCGCACCGTGGTGCCCGCCACGACCCGGCAGGCAGGCACTTTGGAGAAGATCTACCGTTGCGAATATTGCGGCCACAACCACACGCGGCGCCAAAGCATACCGCGCAAAGTCGACGCCGGGGCGGTGGCTCTCGGCGGAGCCTTGTTGGGTGCCGCGGCTCGGCGTGGACGTGGCGGCTTCGGGGGAGGGGGCTTCGGCGGCGGATTTGGCGGAGGTTTCGGGGGAGGCTCTACAGGCGGAGGAGGCGCGAGCGGCCGATGGTGATTTTGTATGTGACCCTGGGCCTTGCAATCGGTTTGGCCTTGGGGTGGCTGATGGGGCGCGCCGGGCAGGGGGCCCTTCAAGGGCGGCTTCAGGCCATGGAGGAGGAGCGGAGCCGTCTGGCGTCCGACTCCGACCGTCGGCTGGCCGATGCAGAGCAGCAATGGAGAGGGCGCCTGGCAGACAGCGAGCGCCTGTGGGAATCGCGTCTGGCCACCCTGCGCGAGGAGATCACGACCCTGAGCCACGATGCCCTGGCCGCACGCCAGAACGCCCTTCAGGAGACCAACCGCCGGCAGATCGGCGACATGCTCCAGCCCATAAAGGAGGAGTTCGACGCCTTTCGCCGCTCGGTGGAGGCGGGACGCACCGCCGGAGAGGTGGCCAAGGAGGAGCTGAAGCATTCCTTCGAGGCGATGCTGAAGCTCTTCGAGCAGCAGCAGGCCGGCGCCGTGGGGGCGATGCGCGAGCAGGCCGATCGCATAGGGCGCGACGCGGAGCACCTCGGGCGCATACTGCGGGCCGACTCCAAGACGCAGGGGGACTGGGGGGAGATGATCCTGGACTCTCTCCTGGAGAGCAGCGGCCTGGAGCGCGGCGTGCACTATTTCGTGCAGGAAAACGTGCAGGACGCCGAGGGACGCAATTTCCGTCCCGACGTGGTGGTGAAGTTTCCGGAGGGGCGCTCGGTCATCATCGACTCCAAGGTGTCGCTGACGGCGTATGCGCGGGCACACGAGGCGGCCACGGACGCCGAGCGGCGCAAGGAACTGCGCGAACACGCGCGCAGCGTGCGGCGGCATGTCGACGAACTGGCGGCCAAGCGCTACGACACTCTCGTCAAGGACTCCATCGGGCTGGTGCTGATGTTCGTGCCCAACGACGCCTCCTATCTGGCGGCCCTGGAGTCGGATCCCGACCTGGGGCGCTACGCCTACTCGCGCGGCGTGGTGATCATATCGCCGTCGAACCTGATGATAGCCCTGCAACTGGCCTACAACATGTGGCAGCAGGACCGCCAGAGCAAGAACGTCGAGACCATCGTGCGCACCGCCGGGGAGCTATATGACAAGGTGGCGGGGATGTCGGAGACCTTCGACGACCTGGGCACGCACATCACGCGTCTGAGCCAGGCCTACGAGAAGACGCGCACCCAGCTCTACGACGGCCGCGGCAACATCATGCGCCGCATGGAGCAGCTCCGCGACCTCGGCCTGACGCCCCGCAAGCGCATCCGCGGCCTCGACTGACCCCTACCGCCCCCGCGCTATATGGTGACAGTGCTCGATAGGGCTAATCACCATCTAATTCCAATAGTCCGAATTGGGCTGAGTAAGGTACTGTTATGTCAAGGTGCTCGATGTCAGCATCACACTCCTTGCGTATTATGGAAATACAGTATTTGGATTTAACATCAGCTGTGACGAAATACTGAATGTCCTTCTCAACCGCCCCTTGCGCAAATATTTTGGAGTCATTAGGGATGATAACCCTGTTGCCCACCTCGATTAGGCCTTTTGATTTAGCCTTAAACAAGGCCTCTGCAAACCGGCCTGCTTCTTTGGCATGAAAGATGTTGAAAGGTAACACTCGAATACTCTGGAACGGCAGGTCGTAAAAATCTCCTTTCACACAGTATTCCGCTATAGAGACTGTAGAATAGTACATGGGAATATTGTGTTCCAAAAAATACCTGAAATATCCTAACGCATTTTGGTGCAACTTTTCGGACTCGCTTAACAAACGAATCATAAAACTGGTGTCAAGAATGACACTATACTCAACGTCTTCTTTCTTTTTAACCATCTATTCCTCGTATTTCTGAAAGCCACTGGTCAGCATCAGCGACATCGGCCCATTTGGGAGAAGCCCTTTTTATGAGACGTGCCAGATACTCTTCATTGTATGTAGGATCATATGGACTTAATTCCAACAAATGGAGACTGCCCATATCTATGGCTCCGGTCACAATGTTCTGACGTCCGGAAGCCCGCACCATAAACTGCTTATACAGCACGTTGTCGTCGCGATCGCGTAAGACTTCTTTTTCTGTGGCAATGGTGATCAAACCATTGTCTTTGGTCTGAATATGTATATTGGTTTTATCCTTTCCTCCGGCATTGACGAGAATACCATAAAAGTAGAATTCTGCCTCTGCCCAGAGATCTTCATTGATATGATACGTGGTCTTCGGGGAGATAGAGAGGGTAGGAGTAGTCATGCCCGGTATGCCGAACTCATAAGTGTAACCTGTCCTTAAAGCCGATTTTTGTACCTCTTGGAGCGCTCTTGCTGTGTTGAGTTCCAGCCCATCAAGTGAATTGGTCTGGTTTACTAAAGACACTATCGTCAGAAAGGTATTGGCACTTTGAAGAGTCGTCTTGAAAATATTACGCACCGAGCCTGTCTCCAAAGAATAAGCTATGGGGGCACGACCGATCTTTTGATGAGGATAGAGCAGGGTCTCGACCACATCAAATAAGCTCTTAATCTCCCGGATATCAAAATTCTCAGGGGATAAGGGCACGTTGCCTACACGGCCAACTACTCTAATTTCTATTTTGTCAGAGTCGGTCATTACATTGGATAACAGGAATATTTTACAAAGGTAACAAAAATCTTCAGCAAATGATGGCATAGTTTGAAAAAAATGCTCCCGGCGGGTAGTATGGACTGCCGCCGGGAGTTTTTCGCCACCGTCAGGGGAGGAGGGAGAGGGAGTCGATGCTGCAGGAGGTCAGGCGGCAGGGGGTGTCCGTGCCGATGGCGAGGGAGGGCTGGCGCAGGCCGGAGAGGGTCAGGGTGAGGTTTTCGTAGGGGTTGACGGAGCGCATCATCCCTTGCGGGACGATGATGTCGCAGATGTGCGCGGCGTCGGGGGCGACACTGTAGAGGGTGTCGGGGCCCGGTTGGGGTGGATTGAAGGCCAGAAAGAGGGTGTCGTGGCGCAGGGCGACATTTGCCATCTCGCTCCATGTGCGGTCCATGACGAGGCGGGGGCGCGTCACGGTGTCGGATGAGGAGATGCGCACCGACAGCGGGAGGAGCGCGTCGGGACCGGGCACGCCGAGATAGGCGGGATTGTGGATCTCAAGGGTGACAAAGAAGCCGGTGGTCACCTCCACACTCTGGCCGGTGGCCGAGATGGATATTTCGCGTATCTCCACGCGCTTCATGGAGAGTGCGGGAAAGAAGAAAGTGGCTGCCAGGGCCAGGCAGATGACGGTTATGAGGGTTATGGAAGAGGTTTTCATAGGGATTGGGAGGAGTTAAGATATGATTCGTATTGCCGGCGAAGGGTCTCCGGAGAGATGCCGAGGAGGCGGAGGCGGTTGAAGAGTGGGAGGAGCTCGTCCTGCATGAGGTCGCGTGTGCGCGCCTCCCTGACTCGCTCCGGCGCTCCGGGTGCCACAAAGAAGCCGATGCCGCGGCGGTTGAAGATGATCTCCTGCTGGGAGAGGTGGTCGTAGGTGCGCATCATGGTGTTGGGGTTGACCTGCACCAGGGCGGCGTATTCGCGCACGGAGGGGAGACGGTCGTCGACGCGTAGCTCCCCGGCCAGGATGTCGTCGCAAATGCGGTCGGCGATCTGGAGATAGATGGCCTTGCTGTTGGGGCGTATCATGGGGCTACCAGCGGTTGGCTATTTCGGTCTGTCGCATGCGCCAGAAGCTGAGCGCATAGACGCCGCAGATGATCACTGCCCCTATCACGCACACCCAGGTCACGGAGCCCCACGTCGGAGTGCCCTCGGCGGCCATGCGGACGCTGGAGCCGCCGAAGAAGGCGAGTTTGCCGACGTAGGCCACAATGCCGGCCACTGTCGAAAGCGTCCAGCCGGCGCAGGCCGTGATGACCAGCGACAACCGGGGCACGTAGATGCTGCCCAACACGAACCAGCTCTGGATACCCAAGGCCATAAGGTAGACCGAGACGACCTCCACCCATGCGCCGGGCGACATCGGAAGCATCTCGCCCCAGGTCATCAGAGTGTGGAAGGGGATGGGGCCCACATAGCGCACCACGCCGGGGATGCACGACAGCACGCCGACGCGTATCCAGTCGCCGATGAAGGCGATGAGGGGGATGGCGATGATGGGAAGGATGAAGTAGACCAGCAGGGAGACAGCGAACTTCTCCGCTTGCGTGGCCGGGAGCGTGAGGATGTGGAGGCGCGTACCCTTGGAGTGGAAGGAGGCATAGAACATCGATCCGGCCAGGGCGGTGCCGATGAAGAGCATGAAGCCATAGAGGATCTCTTCGGTGTTCCAGTTCTGGTCGATTCCGGCGGGGGCGTATTGGGCGTCATGGATGGAGGAGACCATGATGAGGAGATTGATGGTCACGTAGAGGGCCAGCATGACGAGTGCCGATAGGAGCAGCATGCGTCCGTGCAGTGCCATGTGGTAGCGCAGGCAGGCGTACCAGCGACTCAGGCTGAAGGCGTCGCCCGCTGCGGAGGGGCGGGAAGTGGTGGTGTTCATAATGCGGGGGAGGGTTGATGGTTGAAGAGTCGGTTGAGGTCGGCGGTGTGGTGTAGGGCGTAGGCGAACAGGAGCTCGAGGTTGACCTCCGTCTCGGCGCCGTAGGGGTTGAGGGTCATGACGTCGAAGCCGCCGGGTGAGGGGATGTACTGCAGGGCGTCGTCGATGGCCGAGCGGTCGGCGTTGGTCTCGAAGCACAGGCGCTCCTGGATGTCGGCGATGGAGGCGTCGAAGATGATGCGGCGGGTGTCCATGACGAGTACGCGGTCGATGACGCGGTCCAGGTCGCGCACCTGATGTGTGGAGATGACCACCAGGGAGTCGTCGGTCATCAGGTCGGCGCAGAGGGAGCGGAAGGCAGCTTTGCCGGGGATGTCGAGGCCGTTGGTGGGTTCGTCGAGCAGGAGCACCCTGGTGTGGCAGGCGAAGGCGAAACTGATGAAGGCCTTCTTGCGCTGCCCCATCGACATGCCGGTGAGGCGCCCGGAGGGTGCGAGCTCGAATGCTTCGAGACACTTGTGCATGGTCTCTTGGTCGAAACGAGGGTAGAAGGGGGCGTTGAGGGCCACGTATTCCTCAAGCGTCACCGGAGGGAGCTCCACCTCTTCGGGCACGAGCATCAGCTCGCTGAGCATGGCGGGAAGGCGCCTGTCGGGGCAGCAGCCGTCGACGGAGATGGAGCCTGAAGCGGGGATGAGGGCTCCGGCGATGAGATAGAGCAGAGTCGACTTTCCGGCGCCGTTGGGGCCGAGGAGGCCGTACACGTTGCCGGGCTGCAGCGTGAGGTTGAAGTCGGTGAGCACCGGTGGCCGGCGACGCTTGTAACGATAGCTAAGGTCTTTTATTTCAATCATATGTCTAAGCAATTTGGCGAGATATAGTCGCGTGGTATAGTGTATTAGTATATTAGTACACTGCAAAGGTAGACACAAAAATCGAGACCACCAAACAAAATCGCAAAAAAAAGTGCATCCTATCCTCGGACACACTTCCAGCGAAGCGAATTGTTGGGAGCGGGGAGGGATCAGCGGCGGCGGTGGGGGCTTAGGTGGAGCTCGGAGTTCTGGCGGGGGAAGAGAATGGTCAGGGTGCCGTCGGCTTCGTGGCGGGCGCGTATGTCGTGGCTGAGGAGGTCGCCGGCGGCGTCTGTCCACTCGACGTCGTAGACGTCCTCGAAGGGAGTGGCGTACAGGCGCCCTTTCACCTGGCCGGGAAGCCAGGAACCACTGTGCACCTTAGCCCCGGAGAGGTAGTGCATGGTATAGGAGGAGGGAAGGGAATCCTGTGGGAAGTCGGAGAGGATGGCCAACGTGTAGTCGCCTCCGGGTCGCAGGTACGACTCGTCGAGCGTGCGGTCGAGCACACCCCACTCCCCGTCGAGCGGCGCACATGCCGAGTCGAGGCGTACCTGAATCTGCTCGACATCCACGACGGAGCGAGAGGTGGAGGGGCGGGAGGCGCGCAGGGTCATCTCGCTGAGAGCAACGCTGGCCTTGCGCCCCGCCCTCAATTCCATGCGCTCCACGCTGACCACCTCAGGCGTGGCGAAGGAGAGGGGCGTGCCGCCGGCCCTGTTGCCGGCCACCAGGCTCCAGTCGCGGCCATGCCGGGTGAGGATGAAATGGTTCGGGCCTCCGTAGCAATCGGCCTTGCCGGGCGAGTGTTCTGCAATCACGGTGCCCTCCGGCAGGGTGAAGACCCGCAGCATAAGCTGGGGATTCTCTCCCAAAGAGCGACGTCGGTCGGGTTCGCTGGCAAGCCCTGAGATGGCTATTCCGGCTCCCGAGGCATCGGTCAGGGCCAGCATCCATCCCCCGTCGGGGAGCGGGAGGGTATCGGTGCCGGAGGCCTGGGGCAGGGAGGGGGTGTGGCAGGAGAGACGCCATGAAAAAGAAAAGGGGGAGTCGCCGACTCCTCCGTCATCCATGACAAGCATGGCATCCCCTTCCGGCTCCACGCTCAGCCGCTCCCCCGGGGCCGGGGCAGGCGACCAGTGCCCGAAACCGCGCGAGGCGTTCCAGCATTCCACCCTCCCGGCAGGGTCCCCGCGAGGGGACGCCGAAGCCAGGGCGCTGGCTCCGGTGACCAGGCCCACGATACCGAAGATGAGGATGATGAGGCCAATGATGCGGTTGACAAGCCACATGGAGCGGAGATTGAAGTGGGCGCGCACGCGATTGACCGTGTATGTCACTATCCACCACCATCCCAAGGCGCCGGCCACGATGGCAAGATACCCCACCACATAGTGATACCACTTGATGTCGGCGCTCAGGAAGTTGAAGCGCGCGAAGAGGCCCACTATGAGGAAGAGGATGAGAGGGTTGGAGAATGTGAAGAGGAATCCTCCGAGGATGTCTTTCCGAGGGGAGGCTGTGTCGTCGCCCCCCGAACCCCGCAGGGAGGCGACAGGGTTCTTGCGCAGCAGATAAATGGCGAATCCGATCAGGACGCCGCTGCCGAGAAGCTGGATGACGTTCTGGTTGCGCGTCAGGAAATCCTCGATGAAGGAGAGACCGAAGCCTGTCAGGAGGCAATAGAAGAGGTCGGAGGCGGCCGCCCCTATTCCGGTGTAGAGGCCTGTGAGGCGCCCCTTGTAGAGGGTGCGCTGTATGCACAGCATCCCGACCGGGCCCATGGGGGCCGAGATCATGATGCCGATGGCGAGGCCGCGCCAGAAGACATAGAAGAGACTCTCCAGAAAATCGGTCATAGAGTGCGTTTAGGGTTAATTCCAACTCGCCCGGTCGAGGGCGAAGAGCGGGGGTGTCAGTCGCGGATGACGTAGCCTCCCATGGAGGAGCGCAGGCAATTGTATCGTCGCAGCCCATATGGCCTCGCCCCCTCGATGGCGGGACCCGATGTGGGGGCTCCCCCGGCCATGGTGACGTCGTAATGCGATCCGCACTGCGGACACACAGCCTCGAAAGACTCGATGTCGATGAAGACCCTCACCTGCGGGTCGCGCTCCACGGGGCAGGCCAGGTCGTAGGCCAATGGCACGTTGGTCTCCGTGGTCAGGGGATTCATTCCGCCGATCAAGAGCACGCCGCCGAAGCCCGTGTATGTGGCCTGCGTGTATGGGAAGCCGGCCGGCTCGCGCAGCCCGTAGCCCAGGATGAAGTATCGGTAGATGCCGAATCCCGAGACGCCGTAGGTGTTCCACATCCCCGGGTCGCTCAGATTGATGGTCACCGGCAGGGAGGGTATGCGGTCGTCGACTATTCCCTTGCACCCGGTCAGGGCAGGGACTGCAAGGAGAACGGCGAGGGCGACGGGGACGAGCGGGGCCGGCGAGCGGCGCAGGGATCGTCTCGGGGCGCCCATCAATCGAATGGTATGGCCCGCAGGAGCTGACCGAACTGCTGCACGAGTTTCTTCATCGGGCCCGACACCATGGGGGCGAGCATGGCGGGGATGCCGAGGTTGACCTCGGCGCGCGCCTGGCTCATGTCGCCGGGCAGGGGGTCGATGTGGAGCGTGAGCGACATGGGCACGGGCGTGCCCTCCCCTTCGAGCTCGATGCGGTTGGGGCGCTCCTTGCGCTTCATGCGCAGGGTGAGGGTGCCGACAGGGCCCCCGGGCATGGTGAGGGAGTCGGAGGTGATCTCTATGTCCTTGAATGTCTCGCGATGTTCGTCCGGTATCTGGTCGGCGGGCACGCGGGAGAGCATTTCCTTGAGCCCCTCCAGATGGGAGAGTTTGTCAAACACCTTTTCGGCCGGGGCCGAGAGGGTGATGTCGTCGCTTGAATATACTGCCATTTTCGATGTGTCTGAGTGTGGTGATTGTTATGCGGAGGGAGAGATGGGGGTGCTCATTCCCCGTCCTGGGGTACCCAGGAACCGGGGTCTTTGCGCCATTCCTGGAGGGCGCTGACGGCCGACTGGGGGATGTAGTCGGTCTCTTCGGCCACTTCCAGCATGGTGGAGTAGGTGGAGAGGGGTATGAGGGTGACGTTGGCCTCGCGGAAGCGCTTGATGGCCATGGGGAACTCGTAGGAGAAGACGCAGGTCATGCCGATGACGTCGCATCCGGCGTTGTGCACGGCTTCGGCAGCCTTGACGGAGCTGCCGCCGGTCGAGACGAGGCCTTCGATGATGACCACCTTTGAGCCGGGCTTGAGGTTTCCCTCGATGATGTTTTCCAGGCCGTGGTCCTTGGGTTCGGAGCGCACGTAGGCGAAGGGGAGGCCGAGCAGGTCGGCCACGAGGACGCCGAAGGAGATGGCGCCGTTGGCCACGGCTGCTATGGCCTGTGTCTCGGGAAAGTTCTCCAGGATGAGACGGGCCAGCTCGACTTTGATGAAGTTGCGCACATCAGGATAGGAGAGGGCCTTTCGGGTGTCGGTGTATATGGGGGAGTTCCATCCCGAGCCCCATATGAAGGGGTTTTCAGGCTGGAGCTGGATGGCGCTGATTTGCAGCAGTTTTTCGGCCAGGAGCCGGTCCGGAGTCTTCATAACATTGTCATTTAGAGGATGAGTGAAATGCAAAATTACATCCAAAAGCCCAAAAATCCAAACAAAATCCGCAGATAACGCCCCAAACCTGCTATAAAACAACTATTCTTAACGCTCCGGCTGAAAAGAGCGTGAAGAAAAGCTGTCATCCCATCGGCCCGACGATTTCGTAGGTGAGCATGGGCGTTGAATGGCGATCCGAGAAGTTGGCGCCGATCAGATAGCGGGGGCGGCTGTCGAGCGCGTGCCGCCCGCCATAGTCGCGCGAGAGCAGTTGCTCCATGGCTTCCTTGGCACTGCGACGATATTTGAACTCGAATATGTAGACGTACCCCGGGGTGGCGACCTCCAGGTCGCTGCGTCCCCGATAGCTCCGATGCTCGGCCTCGGTGGGGGCGGAGGCGAGGGTGCAGAGCAGATAGACGATGGCTCTGTAGGTGGATTCGGAATGATCCTCGCCGGGCATGCTCTTCAGAAGCGTCTCCAGTCGCTTCATGAAAGCCTGCGGACGGCCGCCGTAGAGGTCTTCCTTAAAATTGTAGATGCTGAAATGGCTGTCGGAGTCGGTGGAATCGGGGATGTAGAGCGGGGCGAGGGACTGGGCAAGTCCTATCTCCACCTCGCGATTAGGAAACCGCAAAGTGTATTGCTCCATCATGCGGTCATATGAGGCGATGGTAAGATAGCCGGTCTGAAACATCAGGCCAATAGGATTCTTCATGTCGAAGCCTACCGCCAACAGTGTCTCGCGTCCGCACTTCTGGCCGTCCAGGGCAGACGGGTCCATTCCGCTTCTTTTGATACGCTTGACCAGGAATGTGGGGGTGCCGGTCTCAAACCAGTAAGGTTGTATCGACTCCTTTCGCAACGCCGACAAGACGCTGAAGGGATTGTAAAGACGCGAACCCCCTTCGTGGAACAGATAGCCGTCGTAATAATCGCGAAGCATGGCGAGAGTCTCTTCCGGGGCCTCTTCCCGCTTTGCCGCCAAGTTTTGGATGCCTGCCTGGAAGCTATCCGTCAATTCCTTCTCGGTCAGTCCGCAGATGTCGGCGTAGTCCTCTGACAGGGATATGTCGTCAAGATTGTTGAGATCGCTGAAGATGGAGACCTTGTTGAAACGCGCCACCCCTGTCAGAAATGCAAAACGGATATGTGCGTCCATGGATTTGAGATTGGCAAACATCCCTTTCAGGATGGCTTGATTCTTTTCAAAGAGGGGCTTGTTGTCTTCAAGCGCCAGAAGAGGTTTGTCGTACTCGTCGACCAATATGACCACTTTTTGTCCGTGACGGCTATGGGCGTTGCGAATCAGGGAGCCCAGTCTCTGGGCAGGTGTCACGTCCACTTCTCGGCGTCCATAGATGGCCTCGTAGCTGGCCAGGGTGGAGTCGATGAAGCGCTGCAGCCCGTCTTCGGCCTGGTAATTCTCAGCATTGAAATCCAAATGAATGACCGGCGAGGGGGTCCAGTCCACATCCATCTGGTCCAATGCCAGACCCTTGAAGAGGTGACGCCGCCCTTCGAAGTATGCGCGCATGGTGGAGAGCAGCAGGCTCTTGCCGAAGCGGCGCGGACGACTAAGGAAATAATAGCTCCCCTCCTCCACCAGACGACCGATAAAGAAGGTCTTGTCCACATACATATACCCTTCCTCGATGATTTTTGAGAAAGTCTGTATGCCGATGGGGTAACGGGGCCGTCTATTCTTTTCCATAGGTATGAAATTTTCTCGCTAAGTTAGTGAAAAATTCCCATTCCGCCAAGCCCAACTGCCTGGCGCAGGAGCCGGGGTCAGGCGTTGAGGCGCAGCATGTCGTCGATGAGGTGGCGGTCGTTGGCCAGGCGTGGCACCTTGCGCTGGCCGCCGAGCTTGCCGGTGCCCACGCTGCGTAGCCAGTCGGTGAAGAGGCCGGGGCGTGCGTCGGTCAGCAAGGGGGGGGCGAGGAAGATGGTGCCGGCGCGTTTGGCGGCATAGTCGGAGTTGACATCGCAAAGGGCCGTGTCGAGCAAGGCCACAAACCGCTCGCGGTCGCTCGGGGGCGTGAGCCACTCCACGAGCCACTGGTGGCGTCCCCGGCGCCCCTGGCTGGCAAAGACCGGGGCCACCGTGTAGTTGCGCACCGCCGCGCCGGTCTGGGCGCAGGCACGGGCTATGGCGGCCTCGGCGTTGTGCTCCATCAGCTCCTCGCCGAAGGCGTTGATATACGACGACGTGCGCCCCGCGATGACTATCTTTACCGGAGCGACGCTCTCCACGCGCACAGTGTCGCCCAGGCGATAACGCCACAGGCCGTTGGCGGCAGTGATGACCAGCTCGTAGACCTCCCCTTCCTGCACCTCCCAAAGGGGCAGGGGATCGCCCCCCTCCACAGGCAGGAACTCGTAGAAGACACCCGCATCCACGATGAGCGTCATGGCGTGGTCGTCGGGCGAGACCTGCGTGGCGAAGAATCCCTCCGAGGCGTTGTAGGTCTCCACGAAGTGCATCTTCTCCGGGTCGGTCAGGCGCCGGTATTCCTCGCGGTAGGGCTCAAAAGAGATGCCGCCGTGGAAGAATACCTCCAGATTGGGCCACACGTCGCTGATGCGCTCCACGCCGCGCAGGGCGCAGATCTGGCGTATCACGCCCAGGAACCATGACGGGACCCCGGAGATGTTGGTGACGTCGGCCCGCGAGGCCGCTTGCGCCAGGGCCGGGAGCTTCCTCTCCCAGTCGCTCATGAGCGCCACCTGGCGCGAAGGGATGCGGAAGGCCGAGGCGGGCCAGGGGGTACGGCTTATGAGCGTGGCGCTAAGGTCGCCGACATGCACGCGCCCATCCGGCAGGTCGAGCTCGTTGGCGAACGAGCCCCCGAGGATGAACCCCTTGCCTGCAAACATGCGGCTCGACGGGTTGCTGCGCAGATAATGCGCCACGGCGTCCGCAGCCCCGACATAGTGGTTGAGACGCAGGGAGTCGGACGTTACGGGGATATACTTCGACCTCCCTCCGCTCGTGCCCGACGACTGGGCGAAATCGCGGCAGACACCCGGCCAGAGCACATCCCTCTCTCCCCGGATCATGCGCATGACCTGGGGGCGTATGTCCTCGTAGACGCACAAAGGCACCCGCTCCCGGAAGAGCGCATATGCCTCGCGTCCGCCCCTCATGGAGGCGAACTCGTGGCGGTGCCCATGCTCGGTGGCGGCGGCGCGGCGCAACAGGCTTGAGAGCACCCTGCGCTGCTCCTCCTCCGAGCTCGAGGCCCAGGCGTCGGCCCGGCGTGCCCGCCTCACGAAGAGGGGGCGTGCGAGTGGTGTGAAATCGATTGGCATGGTATAGGCATAACGCCTGGCAGAGGGTAGGTGTTGTAACGACCCATCATGTTTGGCAGCATATGGCCTCCGGGGACCCTCTTCAATTGCGTTTATTGGAGATCATCATTCACATGTTGTCCATATCCAGACCTCGTATCTGCACATCGCATTCCTTTAAGACATCCACCTGCGGAAGCATGGTTTGTACTTTTCTGTCAAGATGGGCTATATTAATGTTGCTTCTCTTACGTTTGATCTCGTAAATTTCAGCTGTTTTGTCGATTTCATTGGCTGCAATTAAGTCAATCTCATTTTCCCCTTTACGGTCCCACCATCTTCCCAAGATGGTGTATTTGCCGGTTTCGGCCGCTTTTGCATAGAAATAGCGTTCGAGCATATGGCCGGAGAAGGTGGGGTAGTCACGTCTGATAAGGGTGCGCATTTGGTCGTAAGCCCCTATTTCAAGGATGTGGCCGTATTTGAAAATAAACCGGAACCAAAATGTGAAGAAGTTGTCCCGGATGGTATATACAGCATTCTTTGTCAAGGCCTTGGCACCAAGTGGGATCTCCTTTTTGATGATTCCGTAGTCATCCTCAAGTCTCGTCAAATAGCCTCCAATCTCCTTCCCAATCAGCGTTTCTATCTCTGCTCTCCTGGTATGTCCGGATGCAATGGCTGAAAGAATGGAGAAATAGGTGTCGTAATCCTTGCCAAACTCTTCCACAAGGATTGCTCTTCCCTCGTTGATAAAGACCGAGTCGGAACTTACTATACTCTCAATCATCTTATCAACAGTGAAGGCATGGTCTTCCACAAGCAGCTGCACATACTTCGCCACGCCTCCCGTAAACGAGTACAGCGACAGTAAATCATCTTTACTGTGGCCTGGAGCGTAGTCGCTCATTATCTCCTTGAGTACGGATGGTTGGAAAGCCTTTATTTGCATAAAGCGGTTCTGACGGTTATACAGAGGCTCCTTATTGTCCCTAAAAATCTTGGTCATCATGGAATACACAGACCCACAGACGATGAGATTGATTTTAGACGTCGCGTGGTTTAAGTCCCAGATTTTCTGCATGTCGCTGAAAGCGGAAGGGTTGACCCTATAAAAATTCTGAAACTCGTCTATAAACAATGTGAAACTACGCTCCTTTGACAGTGACATCAGAAAGTCGAAAATCTCGGCAAAGGAGGCGGGCGTGCCGCCCATTTTGATCCCAAGTTTAGTCTCCACTTCCTGCCGGAACTCCTCGCACAAAAGATTTTCAGCCTTGCGGCCCACAAAGAAATACAGCACCGGAATGTCCTCGTATGCCTTAAGCACAAGCGAAGTCTTGCCGATGCGGCGTCGACCCGTGACCACCGTGAACTGAGCGTGCTCCTTGGCGTGCTCCCGTATTTTATGAAGAGAAGCTATCTCTTCTTTTCTACCATAAAACTTCATAAGCAATCTAAGTAATATAGAAACGGCGGTTTCCGCAACCGGGGTTTCTATTGCAAAGGTAGTGAAAAATCCTGAGCACGGCAACTAATGCATCAATATTGAGGGTGAATGAGGTTTTTTTATTAATTTTGTAGCCATGATTCCACATCCGGCTCATACAGCAACCGCTATGACTGATCCTATATCCCTCCCTCCCCGCTCATTACACGGGGCCGCGCTATTGGTGTGCCTCCTCTTCGCCCTGCTTCTGCCTGCCTCCGCCGACGCCCAGTTGCTTGGCGTGCACGACCAGAGGGAGTTTACCGATTCCCTGAAGAAGGACCTGGAATACGGCCCCTACTTCGGACTGTATAAAGACAACTACTTCACCGTCGGCACGGCCCTGGGCCAGAAACCCACGTCCATGAACTCCGACGTGAAGTTCCAGATCTCCATAGCGCAGCGCCTGACAAAGGCCACGCTGCCCTGGAACACGTTCCTCTTCCTGATGTTCACCGAGAAGGTGATATGGAACGTCTTCCAGAACTCCATGCCCATGCGCGACCTCAACTTCAATCCCGGCATCGGCCTGTCGAAGCCTTTCTTCTCCAAGGGGAGATATGTCGGCAAGATGACCCTGATGATAGAGCACGAGAGCAATGGCCGCGACTCCATCCAGTCCCGCTCCTGGAACCGCATCTCCCTCTCCGGCTCCGTGCTGGTCAACCAGAACCTGATGGTGCATGCCAAATACTGGATCCCCATCGTCGACGGCCAGAACAACCGCGACCTGCTGCGCTATGCCGGCATAGCGCAGGCGGGATTCGAGGTCTATCTTAAAGACCGGCGCTGGATCTTCGGCGCCACCTTCGTCAAGCGCCAGGGGTGGAACCTCAACTTCAACACCCAACTCGAGGTGAGCTGGCTGGTGTCGAAGAAGGTCAACCAGTATCTCTATCTCCAATACTACAACGGCTTCAGCGAGTGCCTGCTTGACTACAACCAGTTTCATACCCGGCTGCGCGTAGGCATATGCATCAAGCCTAAGTTCTTCTCCGAGTTCTGATGGATACCATGACGTCTTGGTCCGGGTGCAGCGTCTGGCTCGGCCCGGGGATTATGCTCGCGGCCGCTCTCCTGTGCGCCATATGGGGGGTGGTGTGGGGGTGGGGGTGCCTCTGGCGCACGCGCCGCGCCCAGCCCGAGGCGCAGGAGCCCGGCGAGGAGCCTGCGCCGGCTCGCGAGGATGGCGCCCCGCTGGTGTCGGTCATAGCCTACGCGCAGGGGCTGGAGGGGCTCGACGAGTTCATAGAGGGAATGGCCGGGCAGGACACCGAGGATTTCGAGCTGATCGTGGTGACCGACGCCGGCGCCGAGGCCACGTCGGAGCTGAGCGAGAGGTACGCCGGGCGCCAGAGGCTGTACTTCACGTTCCTGCCCCCCGAGTCGCGCAATGTCAGCCGCCTGAAGCTGGCCTACACCATAGGCATCAAGGCTGCCCGTGGCGAGGCAGTCATGACCACCTCCACCTCCGTCCGCGTCCCCTCCGCGAGCTGGGTGCGCCTGATGTCGGCGCCCCTTTACGAGGCCGGGGTGGACATCGTGCTGGGGTATTGCCGCAGCGACTTGGGCGAGGCCGGAGCCTCGCGGTGGTGGAAGGAGTTTGACAGCGTCGTGACCTCTTCCCAGTGGGTGGCCTCCGCATTGGCCGGGCGCCCTTACAGGGGAGACCGGCGCAACCTCCTCTTCCGACGCCGTCTCTTCTTCGAGCATGACGGCTACAGCGCCACCAACCACCTGCAGTGGGGCGACGACGACCTCTTCGTGGCCGGAATGGCGACCGGGGCCAACACCCGCGTGGTGCTCGCCCCCGATGCCATCCCCGAAGAACCCTGGGGGGAGACGGCCACGCGGGTGTGGAGGCTACATCGCCAGAGATACGGCTTCACGGCGCGCCTTCTGCCTCGCCGCGCCTTTCGCGCCGTGGGGCTGGCCGAGCTGATGCAATGGCTTGTCCCGCTGCTGTGCGCAGGCGCGGCCGTGTGGGGTATGGCGGCGTATGGCGAGTGGTGGCCGATTGCGGCCGCCGGAGCCATCGTGCTCGGGATGTGGGGATGCGACATAGCCGCCTACCGAGGGGCCGCGTCCCGCCTTGAAGCCACCAGGCTATGGTGGAGCGTGGTGCCTTTCATGATGTGGCGGCCGCTGGGTGGCGCCATCTTTAGGATGCGCCACCGCCGCGAGAAAGTGTACAACTACACCTGGCAACGCCCCCGCTGACATAAAGGAGGAAGGGGAGGGCCCGGCAGGCCCAAGGCCCCGATTGGGGGCGGGAAAGCGATATAATGTGTGTAAAATTGGCAAAATTGGAGTATTTTCACTAATTTTGCCAATCCCATCACCAGATTCATGGAAAAAATAATCGACAGAGTAGACCGCGCGCTCATCGAGTCGGAGCTTACCCCGGCCCGGATGCTGAGGCGCACCAACAAGGCCGACAATGAGATTTACGTCGTCGACGCCCACTGCGCACCCCACACGATGCGCGAGATCGGGCGCCTGCGCGAGCTGGCGTTCCGTGATGCAGGAGGGGGCACGGGGACGTCCTGCGACATCGACGAGTTCGACACCATGCCGGTGCCGTGCCGGCAGCTCATCGTGTGGGATCCCGCTGCGCGGGAGATCATAGGCGGATACCGCTTCATCCTTGGCGAGGACGTGGAGATCGACGCCGACGGCATGCCGCGCATAGCCACGTCCCACATGTTCCATTTCTCCGACACCTTCATACGCGACCTGCTGCCCCGCACCCTGGAGCTGGGACGCTCCTTCGTGGCCTTGGGATACCAGAGCAGCAAGGCAGGCACCAAGGCACTCTACGCCCTCGACAACCTTTGGGACGGCCTGGGGGCGCTGACGGTGGTCTATCCCCAGATAGAATACCTCTTCGGCAAGGTGACGATGTATCCGCAGTACGGCACGTATTGCCGCGACCTTCTCCTGGGTTTCCTGCACAAGCATTTCCCCGACCCCGACCATCTCGTGTGGCCCATCCGCCCGCTGGAGTCGGACGCGCAGAGCGAGGAGCTGCAGGCCATCTTCACGGGGGCCGACTTCAAGGAGGACTACCGCATACTCCACCACGTCATACGCGAGCACGGGCGCAACATCCCGCCCCTGGTCAACGCCTACATGAGCCTGTCGCCGACCATGAGGATGTTCGGCACGGCGGTCAATCCGGAGTTCGGCGACGTCGAGGAGAGCGGCATCTTCTTCAAGATAAGCGAGATTTTCGAGGAGAAGAAGCGGCGTCACATAGGCACGTATGCCACCAATGAAAACACCATCTGACGAAACTCAAAATGAAGAATGTAGTCGTAACGGGGGCCGACGGGTTCATAGGCTCGCATCTGACCGAGGCGCTGCTTGAAAAGGGGTGCCGTGTCAAGGCCCTGGCACAATACAATTCGTTCAACGACTGGGGACATCTCGAAGGGATCTCCCACCCTGGGCTGGAAGTGGTCACCGGCGACGTGCGCGACCCCAACTTCTGCCGCGAGCTGGTCAAGGGGGCCGACACCGTCTTCCACCTGGCCGCCCTCATAGCCATCCCTTACAGCTATGTGGCCCCCGACAGCTATGTTGACACCAACGTCAAGGGGACCCTCAATGTCTGCCAGGCCTGCCGCGACGCCGGTGTGGGGCGCCTGTTGGTCACCTCCACCTCCGAGGTGTACGGCACGGCCCAATACGTACCCATCGACGAGAAACATCCCCGTCAGCCCCAGTCCCCCTATTCGGCCTCCAAGATAGGCGCCGACGCCATAGCCATGAGCTTCCATTCTGCCTTCGGGCTTCCGGTGAGCATCGTGCGCCCCTTCAACACCTACGGGCCGCGCCAGAGCGCGCGCGCCATCATCCCGACGGTCATCACCCAGATAGCCTCCGGGGAGCGCGTCATCAAGGTCGGCGACCTGAGCCCGACGCGCGACTTCAACTATGTCGCCGACACGGCGCGGGGATTCATCGCCATAGCCGAGTGTGACGAGGCCGTGGGGCGCGAGCTCAACATAGCCACCGGCACCGAGGTCTCGATGGAGCAGACCCTGCGCACCATCGCCTCCGTCATGGGCGCCGACGTGGAATGGGTGCGCGACCCGCAGCGCATCCGCCCCGCCTCCAGCGAGGTCTTCCGGCTCTGCGGCGACGCCTCCGAGCTTCGCCGGCTGACCGGCTGGGCCCCGCAGGTGAGCCTGGAGGAGGGCCTGCGCAAGACCGTCGAATGGATGGCCGACCCCGCCCACCTGCAAGGCTACAAGCCCGGCATCTACAACCGCTGACCTCTCCGTCGGCTCTCCCCTCCCTTCTCCCTTCTCCCTTCTCATCATCAACTCCTCACTAAAACACACCATGACCCAGAAGAAGAAAAATAAGATCACAGTCCTCATGCTCGGCGGCGCACGCCGCGTCTCAATGGCCGAACTCCTCAAGCGCAGCGGCGAGCGTCGCGGTCGCGAGGTGGAGATCGTCAGCTACGAGCTGCTCGAACAAGTGCCCATCGCCCTGGCCGGAAAAGTGGTCGTAGGCCTGCGCTGGTCGGACCCCAAGGTGGTGGCCGACATCGTGCGCGTGGTCAAGGAATATGACGTCGACATCATACTCCCCTTCGTGGACGGCGCCATCGAGATAGCGTCGCTCTGCAAGGAGCGCCTGCCGGAGGTCTTCGTGCCGGTTACGGAGTTCGAGACCGCCCGTGTGATGTTTGACAAGGTGGAGGCCGCCAAGGCCTTCCGCCAGGCCGGCCTCCCGATCGCCCGCACCTACTCGGTGCTCAGCGCCGAGATGCCCGCCATCGCCAAGCCCCGCCACGGATCCGCCTCCAGGGGCATCAAGATATTCTACAACATCGACGACCTCATGCACCTCGACAACCTCGGCGACTACATCGTGGAGGAATACATAGAAAACCGCGAGGAGTACACCGTCGACTGCTACGTAAGCCAGAAAGGGGAGATACTGACTGTCGTGCCCCGCGCCCGCCTGGAGGTCATGGGGGGCGAGGTGACGCGCACCATCACCTGCCGCAACGCCGTCCTGGACCAGATGAGCCGCAAGGTCATAGAGACCTTCAAGCTCCGCGGCCCCGTCACCCTGCAGTACCTGCACGACCTCGACAAGGACCGCTTCCTGCTCATGGAGGTCAATCCCCGCCTTGGGGGTGGCGTGGTCTGCTCCATATATGCCGGCGCCCCCATCACCGACTACATCCTCGACGAGTCGCGCGGCATCGAGCTTCACCCCTGCGACGACTGGGCGTACAACACCCTGATGGCCCGCTACCAGAAGGAAGCCATATTCTACGAGCAATGAGCGTCATAATAATAGCCGAGGCCGGGGTCAACCACAACGGCGACCTGGAGCTGGCGCGCCGCATGGTGCGCGCCGCCCGCGAGGCGGGGGCCGACTACGTCAAGTTCCAGACAGCCGTGCCCGAGCTGGTGATCTCAGAGATAGCCCCCCAGGCCGACTACCAGCGCCAGAACACGGGGCGCGCCGAGAGCCAGCTCGAGATGTGCCGCCGCATCCATCTCCCCCTGGAGGACTACCGCGAGCTGAAGGCGCTCTGCGCCGAGGAGGGGATAGGGTTCATGTCCACCCCGTTCGACCTGGTGTCGGTGGAGTTCCTGGGCGCCCTGGGGCAGGACTGGATGAAGATCCCCTCGGGCGAGATCACCAACCTGCCGTATCTGCGCCTCGTGGCGCGACAGGGGATTCCGGTCATCCTCTCCACGGGTATGTCCACCCTGGAGGAGGTGGAGCGCGCCGTGAGGATCCTCTGCGGGGAAGACCCCGACTATCCCTGCTCCCCGTCGCTCGAAAGGGAACAGATCGTGGTCCTGCACTGCAACACCCAATACCCCACCCCCTATGCCGACGTCAATCTCCGCGCAATGGAGGAGCTGCGCCGTCGCCTGGGCGTGCGCGTCGGATACAGCGACCACACGCTCGGCATCGAGGTGCCGGTGGCGGCCGTGGCCCTCGGGGCGGAGTTCATAGAGAAGCATTTCACCCTCTCGCGCTCCCTGGAGGGTCCCGACCACAAAGCCTCGCTCGAACCCGATGAGCTGCGCCGCATGGTGCAGTCCATACGCCACATAGAGGAGGCCCTCGGAAGCGGCCACAAGGGCGTGACCGATAGCGAGCGCCCCAACATCGCGGTGGCCCGCAAGAGCATAGTGGCCGCCCGTCCCATCAGGAAGGGGGAGGTGCTGACCGAGGAGAACATCACCGTGAAACGCCCCGGCAACGGGCTCTCGCCCATGCTCTGGGACTCCGTGCTGGGCACCGTGGCGGCCCGTGATTTCGCCGCCGACGCATTAATCACATTGACATGAGAAGATCTGCTGCTCGCCGCGTCATAGCGGTCATCACATCCACCCGCGCCGACTGGGGGCTGCTGTCGCCTCTGGTGCGGGAGCTCCACGAGCGGGGCAACCGTGTCCCGGTCATAGCCACCGGCACGCATCTGTCGGAGAAGTTCGGCATGACTGTCGACGAGATTATCGGGGAGGGGTTCGACGTGGCGGGGATGATACCCGTCGCAGTGGAGCACCCGGTCAAGATGGCTGCGCAGGTGATGGAGGGTGTGGCCGATCTCCTGCCGCGCCTCGTCCCGGATGCCGTCATCCTGCTCGGCGACCGCTACGAGAGCCTGGCGGCCGCCACCGCGGCCACCCTCGTGGGGGTGCCTATCGTGCACATAGCCGGTGGCACCGTCTCGGAGGGGGCGATCGACGACAACGTGCGCCATGCCATCACCAAGCTCTCTGTGCTCCATCTGGTGGAGACTGAGATGTGTCGCGACCGCGTGCGGCAGATGGGCGAGGACCCGGAGTCGGTGGTCGTCACCGGGGCCTTGGGCGTGCACAACATCCTGGCCACCCCGCGCATGTCGCGCCAGGCGCTGGAGCAGAACCTCCAGTGGCGTTTCGGCGAGCGCAACATCATGGCCACGTTGCACGGCGAGACTCGCGGCACGTCGACCCCCCTGGAGTCGATGCATGAGTTCCTGGGCGCCCTTGACGACATGATGAAGGCCGACAAGGGGCTGCACGTGCTGATGACCTACCCCAACAACGATGTGGCTTCCGGCCCGCAGATAGAGCTGATGAAGGAGATGGAGGCGCGCGACCCCCTGCGCTTCAAGACAATCCCCTCGCTCGGGAGGGTGAGGTTCATGTCCACGCTCGATGTGGTGGACGCCGTGGCCGGCAACAGTTCGGGAGGCATCGTCGAGGTGCCCTCGGCCGGGGTGCCGGTGCTCGACGTGGGCCTGCGTCAGCAGGGGCGCGAGCACGGCCCGGGCGTATGGCACTGTGCCGGAGACCGCAAGTCCATAGTCGATGGCCTGCGCACGGTGCTCTCCGAGGAGGCGCGGACGCTCGCCTCGCGCAAGATCAACCCCTATCATGCCCCTGACACCCCGGTGGTGATGGCCGATGCAATAGAGAGATTCGATTTTCGTCCTTTCCCGGTCAAGCATTTCCACACGCCCCGGGATTGAAAAAACGAGACCAAGCCATGCACACGCTGTTCCTGATCACTGCCCGGGGGGGGAGCAAGGGTATCCCCGGCAAGAACATCAAACCCTTCTGCGGGCTGCCCTTGATATGCCATTCGATCGACCATGCCCGTGCGTGCGGGGCCGCGGACGCCGACATATGCCTCTCCACGGATTCGGAGGAGATAGCCGACGTGGCGCGCGCCTACGGCCTGGAGGTGCCTTTCCTGCGCCCTGCGGCCCTGGCTTCCGACACCGCCGGGAGCTACGGGGTGATAATGCACGCCCTGGACTGGCATGAGCGCGAGCGCGGGGTGAGATACGACAGGGTGGTGCTGCTCCAGCCCACATCCCCCCTGCGCACGCCCGACGATATCCGCGATGCCATCGCCCTCTGGACTCCGGAGTGCGACATGGTGGTGAGCGTGCGCGAGGCGCGCACGAATCCCTATTACAACGCCTTCGAGCAGGATGCCGCAGGATACCTGCACATCTCGAAAGGGGAGGGGGGATACACCAGACGGCAGGATGCGCCTGCCGTCTGGGAATACAATGGTGCTGTCTATGTGATGACGGCCGATGCCTTGCGTCGCGGCCCTATGTCGGGGTTCAAGCGTGTCATACCCTCGCCGATGGCCTCGGAGCGCTCCGTGGATCTGGACACTCCGCTCGACTGGACCATCGCCGAGTCGCTGAGACAGGCCGGGAAAGCGTAGCCTGAGACGTGAGGTACGGGTCGGGCGCGACTGGAGGGGAAAAATTCCTTAGAGATATCGGCTCACGAGGATGAGCAGGATGAGCACGGGGGCGACCCAGCGGAGCAGGATCTGCGAGGCTGCCGACCAGAAGGTGCGGCAGGTGCCGTCGTTGGTGAGCTCCCTGCGCAGGAATCCCTTGGGCGCGAACCATCCCAGATACACGCACATCAGCAGGGCCCCGACGGGCAGGAGGATGTTGGTGGAGAAATTGTCCATGAAGTCGAAGAGCGTCTGTCCGGCGATTGTGATGTGGCTGAGCACGCCGTTGGAGAGCGAGCAGAGGGGGCTCACCACCAGCAGAGGGGCCATGACGGTCAGCACCGCCTTGGTGCGCGAGAAGTTGAAGTGGTCGTGCAGGCAGGCTACGGCCACCTCTCCGAGCGACACCGTGCTGGTGACGGCGGCCACGAGCAGGAGCAGGAAGAAAAGTATCGACCATAGGCGCGTCAGTGGCATCCCGGCGAAGACTTCCGGCAGGGTCACGAAGACCAGTGTCGCCCCCTCGAAGGACTCCCCTTGCAGCCCGAACGACATCACCGCCGGGAATATGACCAGGCCCATCATGAAGGCCACCAGAAGGTCGAGCATGGAGACGGTGACGGCCGTGCGCCCCAGGCGTGTGTCCTTGGGGAAGTAGGAGCTGTATGTGATGAGCGTGCCCATGCCGAGGCTCAGCGAGAAGAAGGCCTGGCCGAGGGCGTCGAGGAAGACGCGGCCGTTGATCTTGGAGAAGTCGGGGTTGAGGAAGAAATTGAGCCCTTCGGCCGCCCCCGGCAGCGACAGGGAGACGCAGCAGAAGATGAGCAGAAGCACGAAGAGCACGGGCATCAGGAGGTTGCTCATCTTCTCTATGCCCTTCTGCACGCCGCGTATCAGCACGAAGGCGTTGATAAGGATCAAGGCTATGGTGAAGAGCACCGGCCTTACGGGAGAGGCCACGTACTCGCTCATCCTTTGGGCGAACTGGGCGTTGGAGCCGTCGGCCGTCCCGGCCACATGTTCGTAGAGGGAGCCGGTGATGGATGAGATGAGGTATTCGAGTGTCCAGCCGGCCACCACCATGTAGAAGGATAGGATCGTGAAGGAGGCAAGCACGCCGAGCAGTCCGGTGATCCACCAGGGCTTGCCCGGGGAGAGGCGGCGGTAGACGGTGATGGGGTCGCCCTGGCCGCCGCGTCCGAGGGCGAACTCGCCCATCATGACGGGGATGCCGAGCAGGCAGATGCAGAGGATGTAGACGAGCAGGAAGGCGGCGCCGCCGTTGGCCTGCACTTCTGCGGGGAAACGCCAGATATTGCCCAGCCCTACCGCTGAGCCGACAGTGGCGGCCACGAGGCCGAACTTGCTGCCGAAAGTGGTGGAGGATTGCTTCATGCTATCAATAACGCCGAAAAATGCTGAAAATTTTCTGCCCCGACACTTGCGTATGTCGGAAAAAGGCAGTACCTTTGCATCACAAGTGCCGACAGGCACCCGAGGAGAGATGGCAGAGTGGTCGATTGCGGCGGTCTTGAAAACCGTTGAGGGTCACACCTCCGGGGGTTCGAATCCCTCTCTCTCCGCAATAAAAAAGCCCTGTAAAATCAGGGCTTTTTTATTTTAAAAACCGTTGAGGGTCACTCACACCCTTCTTGGCGGGGGTTCGAATCTCTCTCTCCGCACAGCAACAGCCCGCTGAAACTCAGCGGGCTGTTTTTGATGGTAAGATTCGTGCCAGATGTCGTTGGCGCTCAGCAACTGTTACCTCAGGGACGATTTAATCGTTTGATTTTCCAGCCGGATAGGGACCGCTTGGCTGAGGAATAGCTTAGCCCTATGGCGTAGATGGTGCGATGGTCTGTGGCCCAGGGGAGGTGATACCCCTTGCGCTCGATCTGGTCAAGGGCCTCCTGCGCCGGATGATCGTACTTCAATTCGATTATGTAGATATAGCTGCCCGTGCGAAGGAGGATGTCGATGCGCCCGTTGGAGGTGCGATACTCCACCTCGGCTTTCAGCCCGAGCAAGTGGAAGAGGATATAGAGTGCGTTCTGCACATTGGTCTCCTCGTGCATCTTGAGTTCGTAGCTTATGCCGGCGAAGAAGGCAGACAGTTCCGACATGAAACCCTCGGCATCTCCGCCCGACAGGGCGCGGTGCATGCGCATGACTATGGTCATAGGCTGCGCCTGGCCCAGGTTGGCGTAATAGGGGAGTATGAAGTCAAGGAGCCCCTGGCGCACCTCGTTGTTGGGCACCCCGAGAGTGTAGATCTGGTAGAACTCGTCATATGCCTTTATGGTCAGGTAGCCGGTCTGGTAGAAGAGAGCCACAGGGTTGATGTTGGCCATGTCCAGGCCCTGAAGCTGGCTTTGGTTGCACTCCGTGTGCATGAGCTCCTCCAGGTCGGTGTGAGTGCGTTTTAGCTCCTCCACAAGCAGGGTCGGCGTGCCGGTGTCGATCCAGTAGTTGCCCAACGCCTTGTTTTCCAATGCGCTGAAGAGCGAGAAGGGATTGTAGATGTCCGGGCAGTTCTCGCAGAAGTGGTATCCATCATACCACTCTTTAAGCAAGGCCATCGCTTCCTCCGGTGTCATGCGGCGACGCTCTCCCCATTCCTCCACACCCTCCATCATGCACTGCCTCACCTCCTCCTCCGTGATTCCGCATATGGCGGCAAAGTCCTCGGAGAACGACAGGTCGCGCAGGTTGTTGAGGTCGGAAAACACGCTGAGCTTGCCGAAGCGACTCACCCCCGTCATGACCACCAGCTTGATATGGTCGGCCGAACTTTTGAAATTGGAATACAGAGCCGCCAATGTCTCGCGATACGTCTCCATTTTCTCAGGGTCATGCAGGGTCTGGACCAGCGGCTTGTCATACTCG
The DNA here is from genome assembly GCA_964531005.1 of uncultured Sangeribacter sp. Classification (GTDB taxonomy): domain Bacteria; phylum Bacteroidota; class Bacteroidia; order Bacteroidales; family Muribaculaceae; genus Lepagella. The sequence continues at coordinate 29,983 of CAZHCM010000003.1, forward strand.
TCGACAAGTATCACCACTTCACGTCCTGTCTTGACTGAGGCCGCACGGATGATGTCCTCAAGACGGAAGGACGGGTTGTCGCTCGTCTTATCGACTTCATAGAGCGTCTCATACCTGGATAGGAACCTGTCCAGAAGTTCCGGAAGCTCTTCGCCGTCAGTCCTGTAGAGCTGATTGTTGAAATCAAGGTAAAGCACCGGGTATTTCTCCCAGTCCCAGTCCATAGTCTCGATGTGAAGGCCGGAGAAGAGGTCGCGCCTCCCTTCGAAGAAGCACTTCAGCGTGGAGAGCAGGAGGCTCTTGCCGAAGCGCCGTGGACGGGCGAGAAAATAGTACTTCGACTTGTCGATGAGTTTCTCGATATAGGCTGTCTTGTCTACATAGACATACCCTCCCTTGCGCAATTGCTCAAAGGATTGCTCCCCTATGGGATATCGTAACGCTCTTCTCTTTTCCATCCGGATCTGTTTGGCTGGGTACTGGGGTAGGGATCACTGCGCCGGGGCGTCGAGGTCTACCAGGGTGTAGGTCATCGTGCCCAGGCCGATCTGCTCGGCATAGTCCACGATGTGCGTGCCGTGCTGGCGGTTGATGCGGTTGATGAGGGGCGTGCTGTTGTCCCCCTCCGAAGAGTGGTGGTTGAAGACCAGGTCGAGGCATGCCTTGTCGAGCGCCACGGGGTCGAGGGAGGCCAGGATCCCCACATCCTTCATCTGCGGAGCCTCAGGATGGCCGTTGCAGTCGCAATCCACCGAGAGATTGTTCATCACGTTGATGTACACCACCCGGGGTTCGCCCGCCTCGCTTTTGGCGTTCATGAAGTCGTGCACGCCCTGGGCCGCGGCCGCCATGCTCTCCAGGAAATCGTCCTGATCCGGATTTCCCCAGTCCGTCTCCGACTCCCCGGCCGAATGGATGTAGAGCTTGCCGCCCGACGAGGCCACGCCGATCGATGCGTTTTTCAGCACCCCTCCGAATCCCCCCATCGCGTGCCCCTTGAAGTGGGCCAGGTTGATCATGAAGTCATAGTCGGGCAGATGCGAGCCCACGATGTCGTATTTGATGTGGGTGGTGTCGGAGACCGGGATGTGTATCGAGCCCTCGGAGTCCATGATGTCGACCTCGGCCACTTCGGCGAACCCCCTCTCGGCTATGGCCTTCAGATGGTCTTCGGTCGTGCCCCGGGAGCCCCCGTACGCGGTGTTGCACTCCACGATCACCCCCTGCGTCTCGTCCACCAGGGGCTTGAGGAAGGCGGGGCGCAGGTATCCCGTCTGCTCCGACTCGCCGGTGCTGATCTTGATGGCCACCTTCCCCTGCGGGGCTACGCCCAAGGTCTTGTAGACGTTCAGGAGCGACTCGGGAGTGATCTCCCGGGTGAAATACACCGTGGAGGGCGACGTCTGGGCACATGCCGCCAGCATGGGAAGCATGGCGGAGAAGAGAATCAATAGTTTCTTCATGATGGTCAGATGCTATGTCTTTATGTGTGTATGATTATTTTTCCCCGCTAAGTTAATAAAAAATCGGCACAGACGCAAGGGCGGGACGGAATCCGTGCAGATTCCGTCCCGCCCTTGCGTTTTCTTGTGTTCTTGATAATCTTAGTCGGAGAGCTCGCCCACCATGGAGATCTGCAGGTAGTTGCGGATCTCGTCGGCGGTGTATCCGCTTCCGATTAGGTACATCAGCTTGGTGATGGCAGACTCGGCTGTGATGTCGTAGCCGCTGATGACTCCGGCCTTGGAGAGCATGTCGCCAGTGTAGTAGCGCTTCTGCTCGTCGCCGCCGTTGAGACACTGCGTGACATTGTAGACGATCAGGCCGCGGTTGACGGCGTCCGTGACGGCGTCGAGGAACCACTTCTCTGTCGGGGCGTTGCCTGCGCCGAAGGTGCGGAGCACGACGGCCTTGATGCCGGGTGTCGACAGCTGGGCGCGCACCACGTCTTCAGTGATGCCCGGGTAGAGCCAGAGCACGAGCAGGTTGGGGTCCATGTCGTAGAAGGGCTCCAGGGGGAGCTTCGTCTCGTGGCGCATCAGGTAGGGGCGTGCATAGGTGATGTGCAGGTCGATCTTGCCGAGCACCGGATAGTTGAAGCTCTTGAAGGCGTCGAAGCCCGTGGATGTGAACTTGGTAGAGCGGCATCCGCGCACGATGTAGTCCTGGAAGGAGATGACCACTTCCTGGATCATCGGGTCGCCGTTCTCGTCCTTGGCGGCGGCCACCTCGACGGCCGAGATGAGGTTTTCGGTGCCGTCCTCGCGCACGGCCCCGATGGGGAGCTGCGAGCCGGTGATGACCACGGGCTTGCGCAGGTTGCGCAGCATGAAGGAGAGGGCCGAGGCCGTGTAGGCCATCGTGTCGGTGCCATGCAGGACCACGAAGCCGTCGAAGTCATCGTAGTTGTCGGCGATGTCCTTCACAATCTGCCCCCAGTAGGAGGGGTTCATGTTGGAGGAGTCGATCGGGTTGGGAAACTGCACGCTCTTGATGTCGTAGCCCAGCTCGCCGATCTTGGGGACGTTGTCCATCAGGTGGGAGAAGTCGAAGGGCTGCAGGCCGTCGGGGGTCTCGACCATGCCGATGGTGCCCCCGGTATAGATGATGAGGATTCTGGGTTTCTTTGTATTTTCCATAATTCTAAGGTGTCCGGCATGTGCCGGGCGGGTTTAATAGGGTTGGTATGAAGGTGTTGCGATTACTCGTAATACTGCTTGTGGATGCCGAATACGAAGTGGTTGCTGCGGATGACGGAGAAGAACATCACGATGGCCACGAATACTCCCACGATGATGAAGGGGAAGAGGTTGGTGTGGTTGCTGAAGATGGTCTCGAAGAATCCGATGAGCACGGGCACCAGGGAGATGGCCACGTAGTTGGCCACCTGGAGGTAGGCCAGGGCGAGCGTCGACTTCGACTTGCTGACCACGAGCTCCGTGGCCTTTGTGTAGAAGATAGGCTGGGCCAGGCCGTTGCCAAGGCCGACCAGTGCCGAGGCGATGATGTAGATCGGCAGCGAGCGGGTGAAGACGAAGAGCGCGAAGCCGCCCAGGATGAGGCCGGTGGCCAGGATGAAGGTGGTGCGGCGGAAGATCTTCATAGTGCCGGTGACGAAGAGGCCGATGACGAACATCGCCAGGTAGAATATCGAGGTGACGGTCGAGACGTCCTCGGTCGACATGTGGTATTCAGGCATCAGGTTAGGCAGGTAGTATGCCGGCACTGACGTGGCGAAGACGAAGAAGAAGTAGGCCAGCAGCAGCCAGATGGTGCGGCCGATGTAGAAGCCCCCCTTCACGCTCTGGCCCTCGGTGGAGAAGCCGTCGGGGTCGGAGGCGGGCACCGTGACGGCAGCCTGCTTCGAGGCGTCCTTGTCGTCGGCCGTGGCCGGGTCGGAGGCGTAGTCGCTCTGCGGGATCTTCTTCAGGAAGGGGATCAGGATGAGCGATACCAGCGGGATGAGGTAGACGAGGAAGGGGAGGTGCCAGCTCTTGGCTGCCAGGAAGCCGACCACGAATGTGGCGCCCACCAGGGCGATGTTGCCGATGGCGGAGATGATGCCCATCTGCTTGGTGCGGTACTTGCCCGAGAAGACGTCGGCGATCAGGCCCGTGGAGAAGGGGAGGATGAGGCCGCAGCCGGCGCCCAGCAGGCAGCTAAGCCAGATGAGGGCCGTCAGCGAGCTGGAGAAGATCGACAGCGCGCCGGCCACTATGTAGAGTATCGTGCCCAGTGTGATGACCAGGATCTTGTGCTTGGTCTCCGAGAGCTTGCCCGAGAGGAGCACGAAGGGGATTATGACCAGATTGGGAAGCACTGTCAGGAGCTGGATCTTGAAGTCCGTGACGTCGGGAAAGATCGACCGCAGGCTCCCCTCGATGGGGGTGACGGCCAGGCCCGGGAGGTCGACGGCCAGCGACAGCGACCATATTGCGAGGACGACCATCATCGAGATGGTCCCTTTGCCTGTTTTTATTTGCATTGTGTGTGAGGATTAAAGGGATTGGTGGAATCGCAATATCAGTCTTCGATGGTGACGATATCGCCGTTGAAGACGCCGAGGTCGAGCTTCTTCATTATGGCCTTGATGGCGGCCTGGGCCTTCACGGAGTTGCCTGCCTCGTCCAATGGGGGCGCGAAGGCGGCCACGCCGAAGAGTCCGGGCATGACGCCGAGCACGCCGCCGCCCACTCCGCTCTTGGCTGGTATGCCGCTGGTGTAGAGCCAGTCGCCGGTGTTCTGGTAGAAGCCCACCGAGGAGATGAGCGTCGTGATCTTCGCGGCCAGTTCGGCGGGGAAGACGTCGGCCTTGGTGACGGGGTTGGTGCCCTTGTTGGCGATGGTGGCTGCGCAGACGGCGAGCTGGGAAGCCGTGATGCCCACGCTGCACTGGCGCGTGTAGAGGTCCAGGCTCATGGGCACGTCGTCATAGATGCGGTTGTAGTTCTTCAGCAGCCATGCGATGGAGCGGTTCTGGAAGTTGGTGTCCGATTCCGAGCGGTAGAGCTCGTCGATGACCTCGGAGCGGGAGCCGCAGAGGGCCTCGAAGTTGTTGATGATCGCCTCCCATTTGCCCCAGGAGTCGCCCTGCGGCTGCACCATGGAGCAGGCCGAGATGGCGCCGGCGTTGACCAGCGGGGTGGAGGGATGGTCGTTTTCGAGCAGGATTGCGAAGATGGAGTTGAAGGGCAGTCCGGTGGCGTCGGCGCCTATCTGCTTGAGCACGGCCTCCGCGCCATACTGCTTGAGGATGAGGATGGCCGTGAGCACCTTCGATACGGACTCGATGCCAAACTTGTACTCTGTGTCCCCGACGCTGATCTGCGTGCCGTCGAGCAGGGTCAGCGAGATGCCGAAGAGGTCGGGGTTGATGTTTGCCAGATATGGGATGTAGTGGGCGTTGACGCCGCCTTTGATGTCCTTGCATTCGGCGTACGCCTCCTCGACAGCCTGTCGGATCTGGGCTTTGGTGAGTGTTTTTTTCATAGTTCTGTAGTTAAGGCAGAATTGTACTTGAATTTTGATAGTTTTTCTGTGGATGTAACGGGGTGTGAGGGCATCTCGTCCGCATCTATGTTTAGAACATCCTCTTTCCCAGAATGTTCAATTGTCAAAAAAATCGGCTCCGAAGTATTGCAGATGCCGGGATTTTTTTGTAACTTTGCACAAAACCGGGGCTTCCCGTCCCGAAATCCATAACATCCGACCTCTTAGCTTTATGCCGAACCTCCTCCTTACCCCCCCCATTTATCTCGTAAATCACTGATAATTAGCCATTTGCGTGTGCGATTCGCACCCTTGCGCCGAAGGCCCCGAGCCTCCGGCCGACTCGTCATGGCCATACTTTAACACATAATACACAAAACTATAACACCCAACAAATCATGACACACACCACACCGACAGCAGGCCGACTGGCCCGGGCCCTCGCGCTCGTCATCTGCCTGCTCGGGAGCCTCCCCCTGATGGCCGAGGCCCCGACATCGGACGACATCAACGACGCCATCCTCGTCGAGGGGTCCGTTCCGGTGAAATGGACCAACGACGCCACCTATCCCTGGGAAGTGGGGGAGGGGCGGATCCTGACACCCCTTTTGCCGGAGAACAATCTCACCAGCACGCTGGTCGGCACCTACACCTCCACCTATCCAACGGAAATCTCATTCGAAGCCTACCGTGCCTATTACAGCAGCACAGAGAAGATGGAGATATACATCGACGACGAGCTGTATGTCACTGCCCAAGAGTCCTCTTGGAAGCAATACGCCTTTTGCATACCCGCCGGTAGCCACACCCTGAAGCTGGTCAACCATGTTGGCACCTCTGCCTCCCGGGAGTATCGCGGCGGGATGCGCAATCTCCGCGTGTTGGAATGTCGGGAGCTGGAGAGCGCGTGCCTCACTCCCAACTCCATGCCTATCACCTTCGTAAACGATCCGGAGCACCCCTGGATCACCGACGACGGCTTCATACGCTCCAACGCCAAGGGCCTAGAAAACCACGAGTCCACCATCTCCACGACCTTCACCCTTGACCGTCACGCCAAACTGTCGTTCTATTGGCAGGGCAAAACCACCGACACTTACTATCAGCAAATGAGGGTGAATATAGACGGTGTGCCTTATTCCTCGGCAAGTTCCAAGGACTGGAGCTATGAAGTAGTCGTGCTGGAGCCGGGCACACATAGGGTGGAGTTTACCGAATGGCACAGAAATGATGGGTCTTACGTCGGCAGCTTGCGCGACGTGGAGCTGATTCAGGACTGGATCGACGTGACGCTCGCAAACCCTGGGGATCTCGGGCGCGAGATTCTCTATAAGGTGGAAAACCTCCAGGACGTGGAGCTGCTGAAGGTCAACGGTTCGCTCAACGACGCCGACTGGAACGTCATGACCTCCCTGACCAACATCAAGGCTATCGACCTGACAAACACCGACGTCGAGTCCATACCAAACAATGCCTTCTATCAGAAAAAGTGGCTGTGCACTGTCCTCTTCCCTGAGACGCTCAAGAAAATCGGCGAGAATGCCTTCCAGGAGACGCATGCCTACCGCTACCATATCCCCGCCTCCGTCGAGAGGATCGAGGATGAGGCTTGGTACAAATCCTGGCTCCAGGAAATAACCTTTGCCGAAGGCTCCCGTCTGAGCTATATCGGAGGACACGTTTTCTATAACTGTGCCAAACTCCTGGAATTCATAATGCCTGATTCGGTAACTGAACTATCAACTGATGGCCAACAGTTTTACTCCTGTGATAGCTTGGTGAAGTTGCATTTCTCCAACGCCCTGCTCGAGATCCCGCACCATTGCGCATACTACTGTTACAAAATAGAGGAGTTAAAATTGCCAAATGCACTGTCCACCATCGGGTCTGGCGCGTTCTATAATTGCAGCTCTTTGAAGGAAGTGATCTTGCCCGAAGATGTGGCTTCTATCGGTAATGATGCATTTCGAGCCTGTACCGGACTAAAGAAAGTGATTCTAAATACCAAGTCCACAAAATTTAAGGACTGTGAGTTTTACGAGGCGCAGTCCCTGGAGACCATAATCTGCCCCGTGGCCACGCCCCCTACAATAGCCAATACAAGCTATCCCCCATTCTCTAGTTCTACCCGTAGCAAAATCAAGCTCATAGTGCCCGACTTCGCCTTGGAAGACTATAAGCTCGACGGCTATTGGAACAAGTTTATCGTCGAGGCCGGCGACGAGTCGTCGGTGCGCGACTACTGGTATATCGGCAACCGCCTCACCCTCGACAAGGGGAAGCGCATCCGCAATACGCCGGAGGTGGAGATGGCCGTCGGATCGTCGATCTGGATCGACGGCGAGACGCCGCAGCCTTTCGGGAAATTCACCTACAGCACTCGCGAAAACGCCCCCGCCGCCTTCCATAGCCAGACGGAGGCCGTCACCGCCACCGACCTGCTGACGCGATTCTATATCGACACCGCCGAGAAGTGGTTCTTCTTCTCCCCGGCTGCCGATGTCGACTTCGCCGGCATTTCCCACACTGCCACCGACGCGTGGGTCATTCGCCGATACAACGGCGAGCGCCGCGCCTCGCAAAACGCCTCGTCGGGCAACTGGGAGACCGTCACCGACGGCAAGCTCCTGCGCGGAGAAGGCTACATCGTGCGCTCCAACAAGGCCGGATGGCTCCTCATGCCCGTGGCCAAGGATGCCCATTCGCAGTTCTTCGGCTCCGCCGAGTCCACCCTCCCCATCGCCGCATACCCCTGCCCCGACCAGCCGGCCAACGCCGACTGGAACTTCCTCGGCAATCCCTATCCCACCTGCTTCGACATCCACGACATGGACATGGAGGCCCCCATCACCGTCTGGACAGGCTCGACCTACAAGGCTCTTTCCCTCTCCGACGACCGCTATGTGCTGCGCCCCATGCAGCCTTTCTTCGTGCAGAAGCCCGAGGAGTGTGACGCCCTGGTGATGCTCCGCGAAGGTAAGCAGCTGACCACCACCCCCTCGGCTGCCAAGGTGCGCCGCCGCGTGGCGCAGGCCGGGCGCGACCTAATCAACCTCTCCGTGCGCCTCGCCACCGACTCCCTGGAGCATGACATGACCCGCGTGGTGGTCAACGAAAACGCCTCCCTGGGCTACGAGGCCAAGCGTGACGCCTCGAAGTTTATGAGCATGGACCCCGCCGCTGCGCAGATCTACTCCTTCGACCCCGCCGGCCGACAGATGGCCATCAACGAGCGCCCCTATGCAGAGGGAAGCGTGCGCCTGGGCCTCTACCTGCCCCTCGCCGGCGAGTACGCCATCTCAGCCGAGCGCATGGATCGCCTCTGCTGGCTCTATGACGCCGAGCGCGACATCACCCACTCCTTCAGCTACGGTCCCTACACCTTCGCCGCCTCCGGCGAGGGCCTCTGCAACGACCGATTCATCCTCGGATTCGCTCCTGCCGACCACTCCGGCGTGGAGGGCCTGCTGGGCGCGGAGGAGAGCGGCGTGAGCGTGAAGGGCTCCCTCGGTGCAGTCCTCGTATCCGCTCCCGCCGGGTCTGATGTGGCCCTATACGGCGTCGACGGCACCTGCGTGGCCAAGCTTGAAAGCGCAGGCGAGACAATCTCGATTCCGGCTGAGGCCGGAATGTATGTGGTCGTCGCAGGCGGCGAGAGTTTCACGGTAATCGTAAAATAACCTGACCCAAACGCTGTATGAAAACAGCCCGATATATCCTGACGCTGCTCGCGCTCCTTGTCTGGGGCGCGGCGGCGCGGGCGGACTATACGCCGCCCGACCCTCCCGAGCCGGGCGTGGACTTCACGTTGACCACTTCGATGGTCCCCTCCGACGGCGGGCGCCTCAATGTCGGCGAGTCGCAGGTCTATCCCTTCGGCAAGTCGGTGAGGCTCGTGGCCTATCCGGCTGCGGGGTTCCGCTTCGTCGGCTGGCATGGCCCGGAGGGGGAGATCCTCTCTGCCTCGGCCGACTACACCTTCGTCATGCCTGCGCGTGACCTGCATGTGACGGCCCTTTTCCGCTACGATCCCGACTCCCCGGAGGAGCCGGAGCAGCCCGACCTCGACCGCTTCTCGACCCTCACCCTCGGCAGCTATCCTGACGAAGGTGCCGACGCCCTGTATGGGGAGGGCACGTATGAAGTGGGCTCGCAGGTGCGCGTGCATGTCTACGCCCGCACTGGATTCCGGTTTGTCAATTGGACCTGCGACGGCGTGGAGGTCTCCACCTCCGCCGATTTCCGCTACACCGTCCCCTCGGGCAATCCGCATCTCGTGGCCAACTTCATCTACGACCCCGACTCCCCCGCAGAGCCGGAGGAGCCGCATGTGTCGCGCCTGCTCACCCTCGCCTCAAGCCATGAGGATTCCGGCGAGAGGTATGGCGCAGGTTGGCACGAGGCCGGGAGCCGCGTCAATGTGCGCACGTACGTCAATAAGTATCACACCTTCATCAACTGGACCGATGAGGAGGGTGCCGTCGTGTCGGAATCGACCGATTTCTACTATACGATGCCTGACCGCAACGTCACGCTGACGGCCAACTTCTCCTTTTTCTATGATCCGGAAGACCCCGCCGAACCCGACGAGCCCGACATCGACCACTCCGTGGCCCCCAACACCGTCTATCGCCCCCGTTTCGCGATGGAGGGGATTGACCATGTGGTGATAATGTGTGAGACCGCCGGGGTGGAGATGTTCTACACCCTCGACGGCTCCGTGCCTGACCGCAACAGCACCCCGTACACCGGGCCGGTCTATGTGGGAAGCAATCTCGTGGTGAAGGCCGTGGCCTACAAGGAGGGGATGTACGACTCCCCCGTGGGCACCTATCATGTGACGAGCTACCGCGCCGCCGAACCCACCTTCAGTTTTGAAGACTTCAAGGTGGTGATACGTTGTGGCACCCCTGGCGCCGTCATTCGCTACACCCTCGACTACACCGACCCCACGGAGGAGAGCCCCGTCTACACGGAGCCTTTCCTGCCTGAGGAGGATTGCCGCGTGAAGGCCTACGCCTCGCTGGAGGGGTTGACGGACTCAAACATCGCCAAATACGCCTTCCGCCGCTACGACTACACGGTGAAAGGCCCGGAGTTTGCCCGTACCGCCGAGAAGACGGTGGAGATCAGTTGTGCGACCCCCGGCGCCGTCATCCGCTACACCCTCGACGGGAGCGACCCGACCGAGGAGAGCACCCTCTATGCCGCGCCCATAACCCTGGCAGGCAACTGCACGATTCGCGCCATCGCCTTCAGGGAGGGGTTCTATACCTCCCCGGTGACGCAGATGGTCATCGACGACCTGACGGCTGTCGTGTTGCCCACCCCCCAGGCCACGTACGCGGCTCACCATGTCGCGCTCACCTGCGCCGATGCCGAGGCGGAGATCCTCTATACCCTTGACGGAAGCGACCCCGCCGAGAACGGCCTCAGATACGAAGGCCCCGTTGAGGTGGAGGCCGATGCCGACTTCCTCTTCATAGCCCGTCGCGACGGATGCGAGGATTCCGGGGTAGGGGAGTACTCCTTCCGCATCGACGACTGGCGACTGCCTGCGCCGGAGTTTGAGCCGGATTTCAGGATGGGATGGCTTTATATAACTGCTCATAGGGCTGATATGCTTGTCTGTAACGACAAATTGCTTCAGTTACATGAGGGAACTGCCCGGATTTCAGATAGAGACTTGGAGCAGATATTGGGATACGAGGATCTGACGGTGTATTCTGTCAGTGATAATCCGGATTTATATGATTCGGAGGAAGTGTTTTTTGAAGTGAATTATTATGGCGAGCCACAGGTTTCTCACAATGGGTCTCATCTAATATTTGAATCCGAGAGTGGTCTTGTAAAATTGGGTGACCAAATTATTTATAGTGGAGGTCTGTTAGCACCGGGTCTCTTTACTGTCGGGGTGAGGACAGTTGGAGAAGAGAAATTCGTTTCGAGGGAAGTGAGGTTTGAGAATGCTGCGTATTTCGATATTGACGCTGTTTATCATAAGGTGCCTACAGCCGGATGTCGGCATCCGGATGACCTCCCGAAGGCTTTCGAGTTTCTTTCGGACCCAATCATGCAAACCCAGGCAAAGGACCTGGAGACCCTATGCATAGATACGCCTATCTCAGAGTATTCCCTGAGCTATGTGACGGAGCGAGACTTGTTTCCGCATTTGCGTACTCTTGACTTGGAAAAGACAGAGCTGACCCGCCTCCCGGATGAGTTCCCCTTCTATGCATTAGGGGAGCTGACCCTCCCAACTGCTCTTGACACGCCCTCCGATGCGTTGGAACACTTGATGGAGCTCACCACTCTGCGCTGGAAGGCCGAGGAAGGGGAGTTGCCTGGCCAACTGTTGGAGACCGCCGGAAACCCCAATATGCTGATATGGGTCAACTCCGCCGAGCGCGTCCCCTCGCGTGACTTCAACGTGGTGGAGACATCCACCAACACCGCTCGCCGTCTGGCGGTCGCCGACAACTGCTCCTTCCGCGCCGCAAACGACTTCGAGGCGTTGGAGGCCGAGTATGAGCGCACCTTCTCCCAGACTACGCCCGCACCGGGAGAGGGCAACGGCTATGGATGGGAGGCCATCGCCCTACCGTTTGATGTCCAAAGCATCGAGCACGAGAGCAAAGGCCCCGTCGCCTCCTTCGAGGCTCTGAGAAACGGCGCCGAAGGGCGACCCTTCTGGCTCTATGAGGCCGACGAAGAGCAGATGTGGCGACCCGCAGCGCAGATCCGTGGTGGCGTCCCCTACATCATCGCCATGCCCGAAAACGACTATTACGACGATGCCTACCGTCTCGCAGGCAAGGTGCGTTTCAGCGCCGCCAACGTCACAGTGTCGTCCGAGCGCACGCTCTGCCCCCTCCCCGACGGGCACGTCCTGGAACCGGTGCTATCCCGATACCCCGACATCGTCTTCATGGGCCTCAACACCGGCCTTGACAGCATGACCGCCCCTGACGGCACCCTTTTGGCACCCGGCTCCGCCTTTGTGGATTGGATGAGGCCCCAGCCGATGCATGCCGGCATGAATCCCCTGTACGGAGAGAGCTACGTCCCGGTCTTTGGCGAAGAGTCGCAAGTAGGCCTCCTATATGGCGACGACACGTTAACGGTTGAGGCGATTGACGGCACCCTGCGCCTGACCTCCGGCCGCGACCGCACCGTAGAGGTCTACACCACGACCGGCCTATGCGTTGCCACCCTTCACCTGCAAGCCTCACAGCCCCAGCAGACCCGCCCCCTTTCCCCCGGCATCTACATAGCCGCCGGCCGCAAAATCCAAATCCCGGCCCCCTAATCCCCGCCGACCCCAAGCCCCAAA
>CAZHCM010000004.1:0-40506 GCA_964531005.1 uncultured Sangeribacter sp.
CGAAGAAGTGGAAGTGGCTGCCGATCTGGATGGGACGGTCGCCGGTGTTGCGCACCGTGAGCTTGACAGTGCGGCGGTCGCGGTTGTATTCGATGGGGTCCTCCTTGAGGATGACGCCGCCTACGGGTACGTATTCCTTAGGAGTGAATCCCGGAGTCTCGGGATATGCGATGTCAGGCTTGCCGGTGAACACGCCATAGGGGGTCTCGTAAGACTCCTGGGGCGCGGGGGTGCCAGCCTGGGGATTGGTATTCTGATCCATAGTCTTGCTGGGTTTTAGAGGTTAGGGGTTTGGACGCTTGCAGCGGGCCTTTCGGGGCTGGGCGGCGCCTTACTTGATGGGATTGTGGATGCTGACGAGGCGGCTGCCGTCAGTGAAGACAGCCTCCACCTGAAGCAGGCCGATCATGTCGGCCACACCATCCATCACCTGCTCTTTGGTCAGGACGTTGGCGGCGTCGTGCATTACTTCCTCCACTGTCTTTCCCTCACGTGCGCCCTCAAGCGCAGCGCTCGTGATGTAGGCTACTGACTCGGGATAGTTGAGCTTCAGCCCTTTCTTGAGACGGCGCTCAGCAATCATGCCGATGGTCAGAAGGGTGACCTTGTCAAGCTCTCTCGGTGTTAAGTGCATAATACGTTGGTTTTAATATTGACATTCCTTTCCCTATACCCCTTGTCAATATAACATTCACAATTGTTATAATGTTTTGCGTATTTGCAATTTTAACTATATTTCTCCACAGTTGCACGGCAAGTCGCCGTTTTTTATTATCTTTGTAGGATTTTTCGCCCTCTCCCCTCTCTTCAAAGACTTCAGAAGATTAAGAGCAATGACCGAAATTGATAACGAAAACGTAGCTGCCGCCATCCCCGACATGACGGGAATGCCCAATATAGGAGGCCTTGTCAGCGAGCTCTCCCCGGATTTCCCCTTGGAGAACTATAACCTGAAGTTTTCCTCCCTTCCGGTGCTCCCGGTGAGGGATCTTGTACCGTTTCCATATATGGTGGTCCCTATCACTGTGGGTAGGGAGAAGTCGCTTGCCCTGCTTGAGGACACCATAGCAAAGAATGGCGGCCTGATGGTGGTGGCCCAGAAAGATGCCAGCGTCGAAGACCCGGAACCAGCCGATCTATATAAGGAGGGGATGTTGGCCATCCCCTTGAAACTCGTGCAACTGCCCGACGGCACTTCCACTGCCGTGCTCGCCATGATTTCCAAATGCTCCATCACGAGAATCACCAGGCGAAAACCCTTCATACGCGCTTCCGTCGATTTCCAGGAGGATACTGACTTCCCGGAGGATGGAGATGCGGAATCGATGGCCCTGATCCAGAGCCTGTTTGAAAACTTCCGCAACTTCCTCGATCTCCTGCCGGAAGAGGCCACGAGCAATATACGGTACATGCTGGGGCAATTCGACCATGCCTTGAACGCATTCAATCTTCTCTGCCTGCTCACCCCGATGGATTTGGCCGAACGCCAGAAGCTGCTTGAGACCCGTAGTGTCAAGGTAAGGATGCGCAAGCTCCTCAATCTCATCGACCGCGCCCACCAGCTCCTGGAAATCAAAATCAACATACACGAGCAGACACACGAGAACTTGTCGGCACAGCAGCGCGAGCAGTTCCTGCAGTCCCAGCTCCGCACCATTCAGGACGAGCTGGGCAACAACCAGGAGGATACCGAGGAGAAGGAGCTGAAGCAACGGGCCGAGGGCAAGAAATGGTCCAAGGAAGCGCGCGAGCACTTTGACAAGGAACTCAAGAAACTCGGGCGATACACTGTCCAGGCTCCTGAGTATGCCATACAATACTCCTATCTGGACAACCTTCTCAACCTCCCATGGAATAAGATGTCGGACGACAATTTCGACCTCGCCGAGGTTGAGCGGGTCCTCGACAGGGACCATTTTGGCATGGAGAAGGTCAAGGAGCGCATCATGGAGCATATAGCGGTCTTGAAACTCCGCAACGACATGAAAGCCCCCATACTGTGCCTCTACGGCCCTCCTGGCGTGGGCAAGACTTCCTTGGGTCGCAGCATAGCCGAAGCCTTGGGTAGGGAGTACGCACGCGTATCCTTGGGGGGCCTGCACGACGAGGCTGAGATCCGCGGTCATCGACGCACGTACATTGGCGCCATGCCGGGTCGCATCCTGAGCGCATTGGCAAAGTGTGGCAATGGCAACCCCGTTTTTGTTCTCGACGAGATTGACAAGATTGGCAAGGACTTCAAGGGGGATCCCTCCACGGCCCTTCTCGAAGTGTTGGATCCCGAACAGAACTCGACCTTCCACGACAACTACATTGACTTCGACTATGATCTCTCGAAGATACTCTTCATAGCTACGGCCAACTCCCTTTCGGGCATCTCCTCTCCCCTGCTCGACCGCATGGAGATAATCGAGATAGGAGGGTACGTGGCAGAGGAAAAGGTTGAGATCGCTCTCAGACATCTCTGGCCGCGTGTGCTTGCCGATCACGGGTTCGAAGCCGATGAGGTAACGCTTACTCCGGAGGGCGCCCGCGCCACAGTGGACCTTTACACCCGGGAATCGGGCGTAAGACAATTGGAGAAGAAACTTGCAGGAGTCGTGCGCAAGATTGCACGCCTCAAGGCCTCCGACAAGGAATATCCCAAGACTGTCGGACCGGAAGAGGTGCGCAAATACCTGGGTCGACAGGAGGTCTATCCTGAAGTCTACGAATCCAACGACTACGCGGGTGTCGTCACCGGACTGGCATGGACATCCGTGGGAGGCGAGATACTGTTCATCGAATCCTCTCTCTCCAAAGGAAAGGATGCCAAACTCACACTCACGGGCAACTTGGGCGACGTGATGAAGGAGTCGGCTGTCATTGCCCTGCAATACCTTAAGGCCCATGCCGACCGCATTGGCATCGAGGGCGAGGCTTTCGAAAAGCACGACGTGCACATACATGTGCCGGAAGGCGCCGTGCCCAAGGACGGACCTTCCGCAGGCGTGACCATCGCCACATCACTCGCATCTGCCTTTACAGGCCGGCGCGTGAGAGACAAGATAGCCATGACAGGAGAGATTACCCTGCGTGGAAAGGTGCTTCCCGTGGGAGGCATCAAGGAGAAGATACTCGCAGCCAAGCGTGCAGGCATCTCGGAGATCATCATGTCGGAGAAGAACCGCAAGGACGTGGAGGAGATTCCAGCCCGATATCTTGATGGACTCTCTTTCCGATACGTGGACCGTATCGAGGAGGTCCTTGACTATGCGCTGCTCCCCGAAAAGGCACTTTATCAGTGACGTAAGGTAGCAATTCCAAATGAAGAGAGGCATCCCTGTCCGCAGGGGTGCCTCTCTTCATTTTCTTATAAGAGTGTTACTGGTTCTGTTTGGGAACGGTGTCGTTTTTTACTCCGGCCTTCGGTCCCCGGTGTCGGGAGTGTCTTCTCCGGGCCCCCTCCTTCTTCTTTGGCTGGCTTGCGTCTGAGTTTGACGGTTGTTGCTCCCTCTTGGGGGCGGGTTGAGGTGAAGTGGACTTGTCGCTATTTGCCCTGGGCGTATCGGTCGGGCGTCGCCCGGATCGTTTTTGTCCGCTGCGCCGGGAGCCTCTTCTCCCGTTTCCTTCCCCCTCACGGTTGGGTCGTCCTCTCCTGCCCTCTCTTGGTCTATCGGCAGGTGTTTCACCCAGACCTTCGGGCATCGGTTCTTTTTCAACCTCTTTCTCAAGGAACTTCTCAATGAGCCGGAATTTCCCCATTTCCTTTTCGTTGACAAACGTCACTGCGCGTCCGTCCTTGTCGGCGCGGGCAGTGCGACCTACGCGATGCACGTAGTCTTCCGCCTCGTGGGGCACGTCATAGTTGATCACCATCTCTATGTCGTCGATGTCGATGCCACGGGCCACGATGTCGGTGGCCACGAGCACATTGATGCGACCAGCCTTGAATGCGAGCATCACCTCCTCGCGTTTTGACTGCTCCAGGTCGGAATGCATCTCCCCTACCTTGACGTTGAGCTGCTTGACGGCCCTTGCCAGCTCCTTCACCTTCAGTTTGGAAGAAGAGAAGACAATGACCTTTTCAGGGGGTTGATTGCGGAAGATGTGACGCAGTATGTCAAGTTTCTGGGTCTCATAGCAGACATACTTCGTCTGCCTGATCTTTTCGGCGGGCTTGGATACCGCGAGCTTGATCTCGAAGGGGTCGTTGAGGATGGTGTTGGCGAGCTGCTGGATCTTGGGAGGCATCGTGGCCGAGAAGAGCAGAGTCTGTCTCTCCTTGGGGAGTCGGGCCACAATCTGCATTATGTCGTCGTAGAATCCCATGTCAAGCATCCTGTCGGCCTCGTCAAGGATGAAAAACGACACCTTGCTCAGGTCGACGTATCCCATCGACAGATGGGCCAGGAGACGCCCCGGTGTTGCTATGACCACATCGGCGCCGGCCTTGAGGCTCTTGCGCTGCTGGTTGTAGGTGTTGCCGTCCGTCCCGCCGTAGACAGGCATGCTGCTGATCGGCAGGAAATAGGAAAAGCCCTGCATCTGCTGGTCGATCTGCTGGGCGAGCTCGCGCGTGGGAGCCATTATGACGCAGTTGACGGCGTCTTCAGGATATTGGTATGTGGACAGGAGGTCGATGACCGGGAGCAGATAAGCTGCAGTCTTGCCCGTTCCCGTCTGTGCGCAGGCAAGCAGGTCTCGGCCGTCGAGCACGGCCGGAATAGCCTTCTCCTGGATTGGGGTGCACTTGTCGAAGTGCATGTCCCAGAGGGCGTCGAGCACCTCATCGTTTTCGAGAAGTTCGTCGAATCTCATGGATATGCTTCTTGTTCTTTCAAGATGCAAAGTTAGCAATTTTTCCCGAATTATTCACTCATCATTTGGAAATGAATCGGAAATTCCCTAATTTTGTAAAAAGAAGAGTGGAGACGTCCACTGCTCCTTAATCCATAATAATGACACTGACTTATCATCATATGATCTCGTCTGAATGCTTTGTTATAAATAAAGCATTGATAATCAGTGTTTTACCCCCCCCCAATGGCCACCGGCCTGATCTTCGTATAAGCAAGCCCTGCCAGGGACTACACTCCCTGGGCCCCTTCCTTAGCCCGAACGCGCCACGTGTTCGGGCCAAAGCCGTATTTTCGCAATCCAACAACCTCATCATATGAAAAAGTTTCTACCCCTGTGTGTCGCAGGTCTATCATTGACTGTGGCCTCCGCCATGGCACAGTACTATCAAACCCACATTCGGCTTGGGGAACCCATCGGTATCTCCGCTACAAACCAGGCTCTAACCTCGGATAGCCGAGAAAATATCACGGCAAACGAGAGTGATGAAACCGGTACACGTACCGATCGACGCCAGGGAGAGTATGCATTCTACCACAAGAAGACAGCTGTTAGTATCGAGCCATATGTCACGACCGTGTACATCTCCACACCTCAGGAGGTGCATACCCTTCGTGGCGAGACCCTGATGGCGACCAAGGACACCATCGCCGACTTCGCCGTCAATCCCGCCGGAACGTCCTTTGTAGTGGTCACCCATCCACGAAAGGGGCTGGCGAAACTCGAACAGTTTCGAACCGGCAGTGTGTCGAAGAAGATGTCTTCCTTCGACTCGAAGCACCTCGGGGAACCTTTGGCCGGAGCCTTTACCTCAGACGGTCGACGCCTTGTGGTCTCCACAGAATCTGGCGCCAAAATATTCGACGCCCGTAAGATGACACCCCTCGGAGGGTTCGACTGGGCAATAGTGGCCCCGAGAAATATGACCATAAGCCCTAACGACTATTTCCTGGTGGGTACTGACGGAAGGGCTGTCGGCATCTATAATCTACAGGATGGCAAACTCCGCAAGCATTTAAACCTGGAGGCAGAGGTGACGGACGTCCTCTTCTCCCCCGACAACAAGCAACTGGCCATCCTGACCGATGACGGCCTGCTCATGCTCCTCGACACCCGAAACTTCGATGTGACCAACATGGTCGATGACCTTGGCGACGGCGTGGCCTTCGACTTCAACCAAGACGGGAAGTATGTGGCGGTAGTGACAGACGAGGGCAATGTCGAGGTGGTCAACCTGCTCAAAACCTCTGACCGCAGGAAATTCAAAGTCGAGCAACGCGGAGTCCACGACGTAGCCATGATCAAGGATTCCTCGGAAAAGCCTCTCCTTGCCTTCGGCGAAGAGGGTGCGATCCATGTATTCAGGCTCGAAGGCCTGGAGCCCTACTTCGCAAAGCTCGTCAGCGACGAGGTGGATATGAAAATGGCCGAATGGACCAAGATGCAGCCCGGCGAGAGCATGGAGGCCTACCGCGAGCGTGTCACCGAAGAGACACGGGCTCGTCAACGCCGTCTCTTCGAGGATGAGATCTCGACGCGCCTTGCCGGCGAGTCGATGACCATGTCGGCCATGTCGCTGGGCAACTATAACCGAGACCAGGAGGTACTCGCCATCCAGTTTGCCGACATGCCCACCATCTATCTTCCTGTCTCCTCGACCGACATCCAGTCCTTCCACGACGCCGACGACCTGGAGATGAAAGAGGTGCAATACGGACTCCTGCCGGATGACAGCTTCGAGGTGATCTATGCCGTATTCCGCAACAAGCGCGACGGCAAGGAATACGTCTACGACAATGTGGATCGCGTGCCCATGACCTTCATGGCCGACGACAACGTAGTGTCGTTGGAGCTGCTGCAGCTCCAGCAGATGGAGGAGCTGCGCCTTCAGGAGATCAAGGACCAGGTGGTGGCGGAGGCCCGTCACGACAACGTCATCACCGACAACACATCGATCACCGTCGACTCCAATGTGCAGCCCGACTATGACGCCAACGGCGAGAAGATACTCAACTACACCGTAAAGTTCTCATACGACGTGGCCCCGGGGTTCTCAGCAACCGAAGACTTCGGCCCTGGACGCTATCACGTTGAGGAGTCCGGCGCTGCCAAATCGATGCTCGCCATAGTCAAGCAGGCCTTCGAGGGTGACTTTGCGCAGTATCTCAAGCCGGGGGCCAAACTCTTGGTCAATCTCTATGGTACAGCAGACGCAACCCCTATCGTCCACGGCATACCCTACGACGGATCCTATGGGGAATTTGACGAGGAGCCTATCCGTCAGGACGGTGCACTGACCGGCATAAGCGTCACCAGAAAAGATGGCATCACCACCAACGAGCAGCTCGCCTTCCTGCGTGCCGTCGGTGTAAAGGATTACCTGCAATCCCAAATCCCCGACCTGGGGAAGATGGATAGCGACTATCGCTACAACATCAGTGTGAGCCCGGACAAGGGTAGCGAGCACCGTCGCATCACGGCCGAGTTCACCTTCGTGGACGCGTTCTAATGGCTTCGGCGTTCAAAATCAGAACTTTTCCAATACCTACTCTAATAATGAATCATATCTTTCAATCATCGGGAGTGCTCGGGGGAATGGCTCTGCTCGCCCTTCTCGCTTCGGGCGCTCCACAAGCTCCGGAACTTGTTCAGACTGAAGGGGTCGCCCTGAGCCAGGAAGCGGATTCTGTGCCTGCCGATACTGTCAGGATCCTCAGCGAGGCCGAACGTATCGCCGAGGAGGCTTCCAGGCTCTATAAGGATGTCAAGTTCAAGCAGTATGATGGGGAAGTGGAAAGCGTGTTATATGATGCAGCCCTGAATGCGAACGACAGGGCCGTGGCCGCGCTCATCCTCGCCGACACTCCCGAGCTTCGACAGATGTCGAGCAATATGGTGGTGGATCTCAACCCTCTCCTTCTCAAAGGGGCCATACTTGCCTCATCGGAAGGAGACCAGAAGACACTTGCGAAGTTTGCGCAGGCATACGTCGATGCCCAGCTCATGCCTGAGACGGCCGGCCTTGACTTTCCAAGGAATCCCGACCTCTTCCCCACCGTGGTGTACAACGCCGCATATGGCGCCACACAGGAAGGGAACATGGACAAGGCGAGAAAATACTTCAGGCTCTACCTCGACACCGGTGACACCAAGATGCGCCAGCAGATCTTTTCCTATCTGACGCAGGCATGCAGCCAGATGGGTGACTATAAGGAGGCCGTAGATGTGGCCGAGAAAGGTGTTGTCGAGTTCCCTACGGATGCCCGATTGGTGACGATGGGCGTGCAGGCCTGCATTGACGGAGGACTATACAACCGAATCCAGCCGCTCCTTGACAGGGCCTTGATGCTCAATCCCGGGGACGAGAAACTGCTAAACGTCCAGGCGAGGATGTACGAGCGTCATGGTCAGTTCAAGGAGGCGCTTGAAATCTATCGCTCTATAGCCGAGGCGCACCCCAACAGCATGGAGAACACCCGGCGCATCGCCACTTGCCTCTACAATCTTGGGGCCTACTACTACAACGAGTCCATCATGGAGCATGACGAGAAGTCAGCCCAAAGGCAGAGACGCCAGTCGAAGGTATTCTTCACCGACGCCGCGAAGACCCTCTCGGAGATTGTGGCAAACGCTCCGGCCGACGTCGCCATGCTGAAGGCCTTGGGCCAGTCTCACGCCTCCCTTGGCAACCGCAAGGAATTCGACGATGTGAATGTCCGGCTGCAGGCCCTCGGAGAGCGTCCGTTGACCTTCAACGACATGCCGGTGATGATAGGTGAGGTCGTGACTCCGGGAGAAGATGCCTCGACACCTTCGGAGGCCACTTCCGTACCCTCCTACGAAGAGTTTGCACGTCCATACATCGAAGAGCGACTCGGTACCTGGGCTCAGCGTGGGGAGTTCGAGAAGATGGACGACTACCGCAAGCGCATCGCCGGAGGGGAAGGCCTGAACGCCTACAAGGCGCTCAACGAGGAAGCGGCCCAGGCCTATCTCGAGAAGTATGCCCGCCGCCTCACACTCACCGACCTCAAGCGTTCGGACTACGACATCGATCATGAGACATACTCCATATCCACCCCGTATGGCGAGACGGTGGTGAAGGTGCCGCTCAAAAACAAGGAGGCCGAAGCCTTCAAGGCCGGCTGGGAGACTGCCCAGATTCGCGCACCCCGCTTCATAATCCGGGATGGCGAAGTGGCCCTGGCCGAGATCACCTACATCGTCAACGGCCGCAAGTACCAGTACAGCAGCAAGGATGCAGCCACCTACAAGACGCCGTCTGTCTATGTGGACGTCAACGGCATTCTTGAAGCCGCCTCTTCCGCCCAGAATCCTGGGGGTTCTCAGTCCTCCTCCCCCGCCACGCTTGCAGAGGGAGTCTGGACGGAGTCGGACGTGGACCGCGACATACCGGTCAC
Source organism: uncultured Sangeribacter sp. (assembly GCA_964531005.1). Taxonomy (GTDB): domain Bacteria; phylum Bacteroidota; class Bacteroidia; order Bacteroidales; family Muribaculaceae; genus Lepagella. Next base: position 9,261 of record CAZHCM010000004.1, read on the forward strand.
ATCCAGGAAGAACCCCAATTTGCTTGCCCTAATCGTGGCCAACGAGAAGTACGACAAGGCGTCGGACGTCTTTGGCGCCTTGCACGACGGCGCTACCATGCGCGAATACTGTGTCAAGACCCTTGGCGTGCCTGAGGCTAACGTCGTCCTGCTCAACAACGCCACCGGCAATCAGCTCGTGGACGCCATCGACCAGTTGGGGAGGCGTGTGCGAGGCATGGGCAGCGATGCGGAAGTGATCTTCTATTATGCCGGCCACGGTCTTCCGGACGACGCCAGCAAAGAGGCCTTCCTGCTCCCTGTGGATGCCAACCCGCTCAATATGGCCACTCTCACTCCCATGAAGGAGATCTACCGCAAGCTGGGGGAGATGGACGCCTCCTCGGTTTCCGTCTTTCTTGACGCCTGCTTCAGCGGCGAGGGGAGAGAAGGGCGTCCGGTCAATGAAAGCCGAGGTGTGGCCCTAAGGGCTCGGCCTGTGGCGCCTCAAGGCAACATGTTCGTGCTCACGGCTGCCTCCGCCCAGGAGACGGCGATGCCCTACAAGGAGAAGCATCACGGGCTCTTCACCTACTTTCTGCTGAAGAAACTGCAGGAGACGAAGGGCAACGCGACTCTCAAGCAACTCAGCGACTACGTCATCAAAAGCGTGCGCGACACTTCCAACAGCAATCCAGCCATCGGCAAGGAGCAGAATCCGACGGTGAGCGTCTCGGGCAATCTCGCCAAGGAGTGGGAGAGCAAAAAGCTGAAAGGAAAATGAAGGTGGCTCGCAGTTTGAATCGCCTGTTGGTAGCGCTCACTCTGTTGGTATCATCCTGGACCGGACTCCATCCGGTCCAGGCAGCCACTCCGGTGCGCACGGTGACGGGGGAATACACCTATTACGGAAGCAAGACGGATTCTCCAGCAGATTGCAAACGGATGGCTGCCCAGTTGGCCCGCGTGGAAGCCTTGAAGGAGTTTGGGACCATCGTTTCCCAAAACACCTTCACTTCCTCTTCGGAATCCAATCGTGGATACGAGACTCGGTTCCTTTCGCTCAGCGAGTCGGAAGTGAAAGGTGAATGGCTAAAGGATGAAGGTGAGCCGGAGTTCACCGTAAGTTTTGCCGACGACGACACAATAGTGGTGAAATGCAGGATCAAGGGCCTGGCCCGAGCCATAAGCAACGAGGCCACGGATTTCGAAGCCCTCGTGCTGCGCAACGGCAACGACCGTAAAAACGCCGATACCAATTTCAAGCATGACGATGACCTGTATCTGTACTTCTCCTCTCCGGTGAGCGGGTATCTTGCGATGTTTCTGCAGGACGAGAGCGGTGATGTCTATTCCCTGCTCCCCTATCCTCACTCCGACATCGACCGGATTCATGTGCGCAAGGGATATGATTACGTCTTTTTCGATCCAACGCGTGCAGGCAGCGATTTCGGAGCCGTTGAGCCGATCAACGTTACGGCAGACGAGCGCATGGAATACAACAAGGTCTATGTCGTGTTCTCCCCCGAGACGTTCTCGGCTCCTCCCGGCAGATTCGTGGATGCCAACCTTCCTCCCGTGACAGACGGCGAAACCTTCAGCAAGTGGCTGGTCAAATCCAGACGCAACGATCCCAGGATGGGTGTGAAGTCCATAATGATCATGATTGAGCCAGATAGCAAAAAGACAATCAGGCACACATGAACGCGACTATATGACACATCGATGGAAGATGGTTTCGTCTCTATTCTCCTCCCTTCCCCAAGCAAAAAGGCCACTCCAACGAGAGTGGCCTTTTTTGCGCTTTTTTGGTCATTATCCTGTTTGTAACACTTTAGAAACAATAGTGTAATATTAATTTAACATCTATAAGTATTTGTATATTAATTGGTTATAAAAAGGTTCACTATTTTTGCCCGAAACTGCAAATTTTTTCAAAACAATCCTCAGAACCTCATGTTATACTGGTACAAACAACAACAAAACTTCACTTTCATAAACTCAACAACATGGCAACCAAAGAAACTTTCCAGCAGCGTCTCGTCAACATCCAGGGCAATCTCCTTAGCTTCGCGTACCAGCTCACCTCCAACCGCGAGCAGGCCGAGGACCTCCTCCAGGACACCACCCTCAAGGCCCTCGACAACCAGGAGAAGTTTGTCGAGAACACCAACTTCAAGGGCTGGATCTTCACCATCATGCGCAACATCTTCATCAACAACTACCGCCAGAGCGTACGCCAGGCCACAGTCGTTGACCGCACCGAAGACCTCTACCACCTCAACATATCACAGGACTCCGGCCTCGACACCCCCGACGGCTCCTTCGCCGTAAAGGAGATCACCGACGTCCTGAACACTTTCTCCGACGAGTTCCGCGTCCCCTTCAACATGCACGTGGCCGGCTACAAGTACAACGAGATCGCCGAGAAGCTCGACCTTCCCCTCGGCACCGTCAAGAGCCGCATCTTCTTCGCCCGCAAGCGCCTCCGCGAGCAGCTCTCCGGCTACGCCATCTAATCCCCCTCCCTCCAAATCCCAGCGCGGCAATTGCCCGAGCAGGGCACGACCACACCCGAGTAGGGGCGCGGCCTGCCGCGCCCACAGAGCCGACCCAAACCCACAAAGCCTGTCCAACGCCGAATCCGCAGACCAAAACCTGCGACAAATGCCAAAAAATACTGAAAGTGAAGTACTAAAAAATCGCTGAATGCCCCTACAAGGCTTTCAGCGATTTTTTATGTAACTACCGCCTATGTGGGCGCGGCAGGCCGCGCCCACATAGGCTTTGCCCCTCCTTTACCCTGCCTCATGCTGAGACATAAGCAGCCCCTCCATCAGAAGCTGAAATGCAGCGACACCCGGAGACCGGACTTGTCTGCATCCGGGGTGTCGCGGTAAGTCAGACGCCAGACGTAATCGACCCTGAGGATAGTCAAGATATTGTCGATCCCGACACCCAACTCCATATAGGGGGTGGAAGTCATGATCCGGGGATCAGCAGCTTTTGGAAACCTGAACAGATTTTCGTTCAGCGCGGGGTTATTGCGGTCGGACAACCCTCCCATGAGGCCCTTGAACGTAATCACCTCCCTAAGCTTGAGCCGCTTGACCAATGGCAAACGGTTGAACAGGATGCCGTTGCCCCAGTAGGTCATGTCGACAGAGGCGTATCGGTCGTTGGCAAACTCCATGGGGTTCATCAGAGAATAGCTCTCGGGCTGGATAGTGTAAGACAGGTTGGCATTAGGCCACATGAGAGCCGGATAAGGCACCTGACTCCATATCCATCCCCCTCGCAGGATCACATCGGTGTATCCGAAGGCTGAAAACCAGAATCGCTTCTGCACCGACGCCTCCGTGCGGTTGAGGGTGAAGTTGCTTCCAAGCCATCCCTTGTGTCCGTATTCATGCGTTATCTGGAAGATCCATGCATCCATATTGATGGGGAGACGAACGGTCTTCTGCTGGGCGAACTTCTCTCCCGGAGCATATCTGAGAGTCACTCCGAGTGCACCCTGGTTGAAATGCCCGAAAGCCACTCCCTTGCCATTGACAAACTCCAGCCATCGGGTCGCTTCCTGTCTCTCGTGTCGGGCAGTAAGGTTCAGGGAGAAGTTGTTGGCCAACTCGAGTGTGTATTCCAGTTTCGAGAGGCGACGATAGGTCACGAGGTCGCTTGCCTTCCTTTTCAAGGAAAGAAAGACGTTGTCGGCATTGGTAAACAGATAGTGTTGCCCTATCATGTCGAGGTCATACTGATGGGTGGCACGGATAGAGTGTACCGGAAACTCCCGCGAATGTTGTTTCTTTGCATTGAAGGAATATTCAGCTTCTGCGGAGTATTTCCACCTATGGTCGCGTGTGCCGTAAGCCACATATCCCCGCCCAAACCAATGAGGGCTCAGCGAGGCGGTGGTCATCCCTCCCACCCTCAATCTCACTCCCTCCACGGTGTTGCCGCTGATCATGGTATTGACCGGACCTAACAAAACAGGAGCGTCCGGTTTCCACCCCCAATATCCTCCCACCAACACCACAAGGGTCTTTTCCGCCCAGTAGTAGAGCGGAATCTGTCTTAGACGGTCATGGAGCGAACCCAAGGAATTCTCTGCCTTCGACAAAGGCACCATCCTGACCCCGGCCCAATATTCCTCCGGACGCGTGAGGGCCGTGTCTATCTCAAATTCCGATCCGAGCTTGTCGTAGAAGTCCCCGAGGTCGTCACGGCGCATGTAATCGAAGTGGTCATAGGCCGTCACCCTCCTGGCATAGAAAGGCTGGGTGCCTGGAATCAACTGGAGCTCAAGGCTCATGTCGTCGAGCACCTTACGGCTATTGCCCAAAGAATCGCGCTCAAACTCCTGTGTCATGACGAGATTGTCGACATAGTTGAGGTTGATGACCCTCGGCACCCGCATCTCCACCCGGCGGATAAATGCGTCGGGATCGTCCTTCCTGACATACATGACCCCCTGAAAACCGAATGCCTCCCTGAGATGGGGCCTGAACGTCAGGCGCACGTATTCCTCCTTGTCCAAAGTGACGGTGTCGGCCAGGAAATACATGTAATAGTCGGCTCCTATGCGGGAAAGTGGGCTTACGAACCGGTTTTGCATCAATGTCACGTCATCCTGGTAAATGTCCACCTCCCTCAAAACGTCTTCGAGCATCTTGCGGATGCTCTCCTGGTCGAAAGCCTTGTCTATGCCCGTAGAACGGTAGCCTGTCACGATCCTTTTGTCCCGATCCGGAGATGTCGAATGCAAGCGCGTCGCAGTGCGCTCCTTGATGGAGACATTTAGCACCGGCTTCCCCGTGGCCACGGCTGTGTCCATATATTCCTCCAGGAAGTCAAGCTTTCCATTGTACTTCCCCTTTTCCGGCATCTCATAATCGTTGAGGCCAAGCGTGATGCGGTCGTACTGGTCATAGCTGTACCATGGCTCCAGAAGGGGGTTGAGGCTGTCCCTACGTGCCCGAATACGCTGCATGAGCTCCACGGCCGGATTGTCTTTCTTGCTATACTTTTCCTTCTTCTGGCTTACGACCACCTCGTCAAGCACCTTCGCCTGGCGCATGAAGACGGCGGTGTCCACCTTGATTTCCCCTGACTGGGCAGCCATGAGAAGAGCGGAGGAGAGACCCCAGAATGAGCAAAACGTACGCAAAAATTGTTTCATCCTTAATGTCTGGCTATTTTTGTAGTGCCACATTTTTATACAACGTAAAAAGACCTTCCTATCACATATGGCTAAAGAAATTGAGCATAAATATCTGGTCAAGGATACGACCTATCGAGAAATGGCGGAATCATCGGTCCGCATCACCCAGGGATACCTTTGCAGGGAGCCCGGGCGCACTGTCCGGGTTCGCGTAAAGGGCGAAAGAGGATACCTGACCGTCAAGGGAGTCACGCGCGACGATACCCGCGAGGAATACGAGTACGAGATACCTGTGGCGGATGCCGTCAGGATGATGGCTCTGTGCGATGGCCGGGTGCTCGACAAGACGCGTTACCTTGTGCCCTTCGGCGGCTATCTGTGGGAAGTGGACGAGTTTCATGGCGACCTCTCCCCTCTTGTGACCGCAGAGATCGAGCTCCAAAAGAGTACCCGCGACTATCCCCTGCCCCCTTTCGTGGGCGAGGATGTCACGGGTAATCCTAAGTACTATAATTCCAATCTATAGGGGAGCCATCAGGAGAGACTCAGCAACTGGAGCAGCTTGTCTGTCGCTGCGGAGATGCCATCCGCATCCTTGCCTCCTGCCTGGGCGAAGAAGGGCTGTCCGCCGCCGCCGCCCTTGATGAGCTTGGCAGCCTCGCGAATGGCCTGTCCCGCGTTGAATCCCTCCTTGACAAGGTCATCGGTGAGGGAGACTGTCAACAGCGGCTTCCCCTCCGGCAAGACGGTGCCGGCAACGAATGCCGTGGGTTCCTTGGCTTCCTTGCGGATGGTGAAGGCTATGTTCTTGACAGCTTCGGGAAGAGAGGGGCCGTTGAGCGTGACGACCTTTATGCCGTTGACATCGCGCCCCTTCGCCATGAGCTCCCGGGCCATGTTGGCGGTCTTCTCCTCCATGAACTCCTCCACCTGCTTGCTCAGGGCTGCATTGTCGCGGATAGTCTTCTCAACGGCCTGGCGCACGTCGGCGGAGTTGCCGAGCAAGGATGAGAGGGCACGCATCGTATCCTGGAAATTGTCGAGTATCTCCTCCACGCGGTGGCCGCTGACGGCCTGGATTCTGCGTATGCCGGCGGCGATGCTGCTTTCGCCTATTATGCGCACCATGCCGATGTTGCCCGTATTGGCCACATGCGTGCCTCCGCACAGCTCGACCGAAGGCCCGAACTTCACCACGCGCACCTTGTCGCCATACTTCTCCCCGAAGAGTGCCATGGCCCCCATCGCGCGCGCCTCCTCGATCGGCATGTCACGCTTCTCGTCCAGAGCCACGGCCTCGCGTATGCGGGAGTTGACGATATGCTCCACCTTGCGAAGCTCCTCGGGGGTGACTTTCTGGAAATGGGAGAAATCGAAACGTAGCTCCTCGGGCGAGACGAAGGAGCCTTTTTGCTCCACGTGTTCGCCGAGCACCTCGCGCAGAGCCTGGTGGAGGAGATGTGTGGCAGAGTGGTTGGCGGATGTGGCCTTGCGCTTGTCCACGTCTATGCGCGCCACGAACTCCCCGCTCATGTCTTCCGGAATCTCGCGCATCAGGTGAACCCCGATGTTGTTCTCTCGCTTTGTGTCGAATACAGGCCATTCCTTACCCTCTGTGTCCACCAGGACACCGCTGTCGCCGACCTGGCCACCCATCTCGGCATAGAAAGGCGTCTTGGAGAGTATGACTTGGTAGAAGGTCTTGCCTTTCTGGCTCACCTTGCGATAGCGTATCACTCGTGTCGGCGTCTCCAGAAGGTCGTATCCCACGAATTCCTGGTCGCCGTCCGTGACGCTCACCCAGTCGCCTGTCTCCACGGCGGCCGCGTTGCGGGCACGCTGCTTCTGCTTCTGCATCTCGGCATCGAACCCTGCCTGGTCGAGGGTCATCCCCTTTTCACGCAGTATCAGCTCCGTGAGGTCGAGAGGGAAGCCGTAGGTGTCGTAGAGCACGAATGCCTGCTTGCCGTCGATCTGGGTCTTCCCTTCCTTCTTTGCCTCCTCCATAACGGATTCGAGCATACCGATACCCTTGTCAAGCGTGCGCAGGAAGGATTCCTCCTCCTCACGGATCACCTTCTTGATGAGGTCCTGCTGCGCCGCAAGCTCCGGATATGCCTCGCCCATATTGGCCACCAGCACGTCGACCAACTGGCAAAGGAAGGCCTCCCGACGCTCCAGGAAGGTATAGGCATAACGAACTGCGCGGCGCAGGATGCGGCGGATGACATAGCCTGCCTTCGCATTGGATGGGAGCTGGGAGTCGGCTATGGAGAAAGCGATCGTGCGGACATGGTCGGCGACCACGCGCATTGCTATGTCGACATCCTGATTCTCGCCATATTTGAGGCCGGTGAGACGGGAGATTTCTCCGATTATGGGAGTGAAGACATCCGTGTCGTAGTTGGATTTCTTGCCCTGCATGGCCATGCAGAGTCGCTCGAAGCCCATGCCTGTGTCTATGACGCGGGCCGGAAGGGGTTCGAGCGTGCCGTCAGCCTTGCGGTTGTATTGCATGAAGACAAGGTTCCATATCTCTATGACGAGCGGGTTGTCCTTATTGACAAGGGATGCTCCCGGCACAGCCTTGCGCTCCTCGTCGCTGCGCAGATCTATATGGATCTCCGAGCAGGGGCCGCAGGGGCCGGTGTCGCCCATCTCCCAGAAGTTGTCCTTGCGGTTGCCGTTGATGATGTGGTCTGCCGGGAGATGCTGTTCCCAATATCCGGCAGCCTCGTCGTCACGTCCGAGGCCTTCGGGGGCGTACCCCTCGAATACTGTGGCATAGAGGCGGTCGGGCTCCAGTCCGAGCACGTCCACGAGGAATTCCCAGGCCCAGTCGATGGCTTCCTTCTTGAAGTAGTCGCCGAATGACCAGTTGCCCAGCATCTCAAACATCGTGTGGTGGTATGTGTCGTGTCCCACCTCTTCCAGGTCGTTGTGTTTGCCCGATACACGCAGGCACTTCTGCGAGTCCGCCACCCTTTTTGATTCGGGGGCGCGGTTGCCTAAGATGATGTCCTTGAACTGATTCATGCCTGCGTTGGTAAACATCAGTGTGGGGTCATCCTTAATCACCATGGGGGCGGAGGGCACTATCCGGTGCCCCTTTTCACGGAAGAACGTCTTGAACGCTTCGCGGATTTCTTTGGATGTCATATTTTTCATGGTTGCAAAATTAGCTAAAAATAGGTAATTTTGCAAACGTTCTCCCCGACACTTACCATCCGGACATTAAAATCATGGCAAAGCGAAAACTATACATATACAATCCGGACACGGACAACTTCGAGCGCCTGTATCCCACGGTGCGCGAGAGGTTGCTTCGCGGCCTTCGCTTCTGGGGGGCGGCAGCCTTGTGCGGCGGTGCGCTCTATCTATTGGTATTCTACGCATTTGCCGCTCCCACCGAGCGCAATCTGCGACAGGAAAACGATCAGCTCAAGGCGCGCTACAACGTCCTTGACAGGCGTCTGGAATCGGCTCTCAAGGTGATGGGCGACCTCTCTGAGAGAGATGCCAACTTCTATCGAGTGGTCATGGGAATGGAGGCGGTCAGTCCGGCTCAGAGATTTGCGGGACTCGACAACGATGCCCGATATAAGGAACTGCGCTCGCTTGGGGACGCCACGCTCGCTCTACGCCTGAGCCAGGGGATGGACCTACTCGAACGCCAGATCTACACACAGTCCTTGTCGTTCGACAGGCTTCAAGAGGCGGCCTCGGAGCAACGCGAGCGTCTCGACCATGTCCCCTCAATCCTGCCGGTGTCCAAGGCCGGAATGTCGCTTGCAGGGGGCTTCGGGTATCGACGCGACCCCCTGACCGGCATTCCAAGCTTTCATGAGGGAATCGACTTTGCCGCCCCCACGGGCACTTCCGTTATGGCAACGGCCGAAGGCACGGTGAAGGTGGCCGAACGAAAGGCCGGACTCGGCAACTGTGTGGAGATTGATCACGGATTCAACTACACCACCCTCTATGCGCACCTAAGCCAGATAGGCGTCACCCCCGGACAGAAAGTGAGCAGGGGCGAGGAAATTGGGAAGGTCGGGTCTTCGGGTCGTTCCTCCGGGCCACATCTCCATTATGAGGTAAGACATCGCGGCGAGCCTGATAACCCTGTGCATTACTGCTATCGCGACTTTGACGCAGCGGGTTACGAACACCTTATAGAACTTGCCGAGAACGCCGGGCACGTCATGGACTAAGAGAGTGCCGAAGGCCATTGATTGACTCAACACTACCCTTTTAAATAAAGATTCCGTAGATGACTGACGATCTCGATAAAGAATACTATAAGATCAGCGAAGTGGCCGAGATGCTCGGCGTGAGCCAACCTACATTGAGGTTCTGGGAAAAGGAGTTTCCAGAGGCCGCTCCCATGCGCACGCCGTCGCGCACCCGTTTCTACACCCCCGAGAGCATCCGGCTGTTGCGCATCATACATTATCTGGTAAGGGTGAAGGGGCTTCGGCTTGAGGCGGCCCGTGAGCAATTGCGACTCAACCGGGCCAATGTCTCGACCCGCATGGAGGTCATTGAGAAGCTTGAGAGCCTCAAGGAGGACCTCACCACTCTACTACATTCCCTGAAACGTAGGAAGTAGGACTCTTGCCTCTACCACGCGCGCCCGGCGTTAATCCTTATGCCGGCGCAGGAAGTACTGCCCTTTGTGCTCCGTGGCACTCCCGTAGGCCACGGCATGCGTAGGACAGACGTGGTAGCATGCAAGGCAGGACGTGCAATCATTTCCCCACTTGGGATGTCCCGACTTCATCTTGATGTTGCCCACGGGGCAGACAGACGCACATGACCCGCATCCGATACATTCGCGGGTCCAATGCCATTTGGCCGTGTTGATGCCCCAGCGTTTGAAGAGTGGGAAGACGAGCCGGGTCTTCATGCGAGGGAAACTTCCGTAGGTCACATCCTCCACCTCCACCCTGTCCAAAATGGCCTTTCCAATACCCTCGATTCTTGCTTTGGAATCCGCGAGCTTCTGTTGCTCCACCTGCTTGCTGTCAACGTTGAATCCGGGAAGAAGCACGTAGACGTTTGGCATACCGATGCTCCAGATGCTCTTCATCCCCAGTCCGGACTCGTCGAGGACCTTGCGAATCATCTCCGGAGCCATCCCCGTCTCATCCCCGCAGGTTAGGACCACCCATACATATCCACCTGCCCTACGCACATCGTCCTTGAACCCCATGCTCAGCCTGCGAATCCAATCGGTCACGACCGGTGGCACTCCCCAGGCATATACCGGCGCCACGATGCCGAAAGATGTGCCGGAGAATTCGACTTGTTCAGGTAAGGTGGTGGGTATGAACACTCGTGGCTCGCCGGTCAAGGCGGCAAGTCGCTCCGAAACGTATTTCGAGTTGCCGGTGCCTGAGAAATATGCTATCATGTCGAGAAGGTCTTAGTGTCTTGTTTTAAGGGTTGGTAAAATGAAAGGTTTACGCCATCATACGGTGAAAAACCTGAAGATGAGCTCCCGGAGCAGGGCGTAGTCGTTCTGGTTGGCGTCAATACCCTTGCTGCGGCAATCGGTGTCGCGTAGGGCCGAGATGCACTCCACCGTCTGCTTGGCGTTATACATCCGCATCCCTGTCTTGATTTCCTGAAGGGCGTAGACATTCTTCAATTGAAGCACCCCCATCAAGGCCTGGTCGCTCTTGTCGGGATTGAAATGGGCGATGCACAAGGAGGAGAAAAAGCGGAACAGCATGCTGATGGTCAGCACAAGGGGGTTGGCCTTCGGATTGGAGGCGAAGTTTTCCACGATCGTCATCGCTTTGGCATAGTCCCTGACTGAGACAGCCTTCACGAGCTCGAAGTTGTTGAATTCCTTGCTGACCCCGATGTTTTCCTCCACCATTTCCAGTGTGATGCGCTGACAGCCGGGGCCTGCCCCTATGAGTAGCTTGTCGATCTCACTGAAGAGTTTTGACAGGGAGTTGCCGACAAAGGCCACAAGCATCTCCGAGGCCCTGTCATCAATGGAGACCCTCTTGCTTTGGCAGTAATCGCGGATCGGGCCTGCAAGCTGGTAGTCCTTTACCGGCTTGCTCTTGAACACCACGGCTCCCGACTTGGCCGCTGCCTTGAGCAGACGGGAGGTGGCGGTCAAATTGTCGCCCTTGAACACGATTGCCAATGTGGTCGTGGGATTTGGATGGGATACGTATCCCTCAAGCTTGTCGAGCTGGCTCTTGGCCCTGTCCATCGCCTGGCCCTCCTTCAGGATCACCAACCTTCTTTCTGCCATGAAAGGATATTGCTGGGCCGTGGTGACCACTGTCTCCACGTCGGTCTCGGCGCCGTAGAGCACTGTCTGGTTGAAGTCGCGGTCTTCCTCGGCTATCACTTCCTTCTCCAAGGCATCCACGATCAGGTCAATGAAATACGCTTCCTCCCCCATCAGTATGTAGACGGGGGCCGGCGTGCCCTTCCTGATGCCCGTCAGAATCTCGCGCCAGGTGAGCTCAGGGGTGGTTTTCTTCGCCATTGGCAATGCTTTTCTTGGGATTGAAGAGTATGTGACGACCTAAGATGAGCACTCCTGTAGTGACCAGGGCGCTCCCGAGGGCCATCCAGGGAATGCCGTGTTCCGACACCCCCCACATGTCGACGTCCGACCAAGTCCCGCGCAGTGTCAGCCAAGTGCTCAGCACCACCACCGAATTGTTAAGGGCGTGGGCTATGGCAGAGGCCCAGATGCTGCGTGTCCAAAGAAGCAGATAGCCGAACCAGGCACCCATCAGCAGGCGAGGCACAAAGCCATAAAACTGGAAGTGCATCGCACTGAAGACAATGGCTGTGACCCATACGGCCACGTGGCCGTTGACACGGTTGCGCGTGAGAAGCCGCTGTATGCCACCTCTGAAATACATTTCCTCGGCAAAGCCCGTGAGGATGCCAATGATGACGATGCCGGAGATGAGGCCGCCCACGCTGCGTGTCTTCATCATCTCGTTGCCCACAGATGCGTTCATCTCCTCCATCTTCCTCACCACCTCCTCGAAGGAGGACATGGATACGGGAAACTTGAAAGACTGGTTCCAATAAATGATCTGGTCGAGGGCTGCCAGGCTCACAACGTAGACCAGCACTATCCCGACAATCCCTCTCCACGATACAGGCTCTGTAAGTCCGAGCACCTTCATAGGGGAACGCCCCAAAGCCAGGGCAGTGACAAACGACGGCAGGATGAAGGCCAGGATAGCCTGGGTGGCGGAAGTGCTGAGCAGCAGTTCGCGGGAGCCAGCCGGAAATATGGCCCAGAACCCCGTCGACACGATACCTGTCAGGAAGAGGCCCAGAAGAAGAGTGCCGAGGAGCAGAAGCAGCCCCTTGGCGATGGTGATGTTGGAATGTATGATGGCCACGTCGGGATTAACCGTGGGAGCCTTATCGTTGCCGGAGTCTTGGATATTGGTCATCAGTCAAATTTCTTTCTACGGAATATGAAATTGCGCCCGAGGTATTTCTCCCTCACCACGGGATTTTCGGCCAGCTGCTCGCTAGTGCCTTGGAAGAGTATTCTTCCTTCGAAGAGCAGATAGGCCCTGTCGGTGATGCTGAGGGTCTCGGGGGCGTTGTGGTCGGTGATCAGGATTCCGATGTTCTTCTCCTTGAGCTTGTAGACCACCTGTTGGATGTCTTCCACGGCTATGGGGTCGACACCCGCAAAGGGCTCGTCGAGCATTATGAACTTCGGGTTGATGGCCAGGCAGCGGGCTATCTCCGTGCGTCGCCTTTCACCTCCGGAAAGCTGGTCGCCAAGGTTCTTGCGCACCTTCTCCAAGTTGAACTCCGCTATCAGGGACTCCAGTTTCTCTTTCTGGTATTCCTTAGAGGTGTTGGTCATCTCAAGAATGGAGCGGATGTTGTTCTCCACGCTCAGCTTTCGAAACACCGAAGCCTCCTGGGGCAGATAGCCGATGCCGAGCTGGGCCCGCTTGTAGACGGGGAGGGAGGTGATGTCCTTGTCGTCAAGGAATATCTTGCCCGCATTGGGGGTGATGAGGCCGGTGGTCATGTAGAAGGTGGTGGTCTTGCCAGCACCGTTTGGCCCCAAAAGCCCGACTATCTCGCCTTGCTTGACGTCGATCGAAACCTGGTTGGCGACTGTGCGGCGGCCATATTTCTTCACCAGGTTTTCGGTCCTGAGCACTCCCGGCTCCCCCTCCTCCAGCACATATTCCTCCAATTCGCCACCGGAGGGCGCCGTCTCGATCTCTTCGACCACCTTTTCACGCAGGTCAGGAGCCTGGGCCTCCTCCATCCGTCTCACATCGGCGGACTGGCTGTCCCCGACATTCGGATCCATGCTTTCGGCCGAAGGGTTGCCGTCTTTCGGATCTGAGCTGCCAGGAGCAGCTTTGGGCCTTTTCTTGTGAAAGAAGATCATTTGGAGGTGAAGGAGGGCAAAAGGGATCGGATATAGTCGGTGAGCAGCTTGATGGCCACATTGTTGTGTCCACCCTGGGGCACGATAAGGTCTGCGTATCTCTTTGAAGGCTCTATGTAGAGCTCATGCATGGGTTTCAGCATCGACTGATAACGGTCGCAGACCATCTGGGGGGTGCGCCCGCGCTCCACGCAGTCGCGGTGGATCACCCGGATGAGGCGTTCGTCGGCGTCTGCGTCTACAAACACCTTCACGTCCATGGCATCACGCAGCTCCTTGTCGGTCAGGACCAGGATTCCCTCTACCACCACCACTTCCCTCGGCTCCACATGCACCGTCTCCTTGAGACGCGAGCAGGTGATGAAGTCGTATGTCGGCATCTCGATGGCCCGTCCAGCCTTGAGCTCCGAAAGGTGCTTGGAGAGCAGCGACCACTCGATTGAGGCCGGCTCGTCATAGTTCATCTTAAGACGCTCCTCCAGAGGGATATGGGCGTTGTCCTTATAGTAGCAGTCTTGCGGCAGGATTGCCACCTCCTCCTTGGGAAGGGATTCAATGATCTTGCGCACCACAGTGGTCTTGCCAGACCCGGTGCCACCGGCTATTCCTATTACGAGCATGGGCGTTTTCTTGATTTAGATGGTTTATGCTCCACAAAATTACAATTTTTTTTGCATATTTCCTTACCACCGAGCAATAATCTTTGTTGTAGCTTATGACCGGTATTACCGATTTTTTGTAATTTTGCATTTATGATTACATCCTCCATACGGACTTTCGGGCGTTACTGCCTGTTCATGACACGAGTCTTCACGCTTCCCGACAAGATGTCTGTCTCCGCCAAGGCCTTGGTCAAGGAGATCTACAAGCTCGGGTTCGACTCCATACCCCTGGTGGTCATCATATCCCTTTTCATAGGGGCTGTCATAGCCATCCAGATGACCATCAACATCGTGTCTCCCCTGATTCCGAGCTATTCCACCGGCTTGGCCACACGCGAGATCCTGCTGCTCGAGTTTTCATCGACGATGATGTGTCTGATCCTGGCCGGCAAGGTCGGGAGCAACATCGCCTCCGAGATAGGCACGATGCGAGTGACCGAGCAGATAGACGCTATGGACATCATGGGCATCAATTCAGCCAACTTCATCGTGCTTCCCAAAGTCGTGGGATTCGTGGCGTTCGTCCCGGTGCTGTGCGTGCTATCGATGTTCGTGGGGCTGGTCGGCGGCTGGCTGGTGGCCAGGTTCACGACGATGCTCACTGTGGAAAACTACGTCTACGGCATCCAGACCTTCTTCAATGAATGGTATGTCTGGTACGGCATCATCAAGACTCTGGTCTTCGCGTTCATAATTGCCTCCGTGGCCGCTTTCTACGGCTATAACGTGAAAGGCGGTTCTCTGGAGGTGGGCAAGGCCAGCACCAACGCTGTGGTGGCCAGTTCCATTCTCATCCTCCTCGCCGACGTCATCCTCACCAAACTCCTGTTGCAATGATTGAAGCAAAGAACGTATCCAAGTGGTTTGATGGCGTGCAGGTGCTGCATGACATCAACGCTGTCTTCGAGACTGGCAAGACCAACCTCATCATCGGCCAGAGCGGCTCTGGCAAGACTGTCTTCATGAAGTGCCTCATCGGCCTGATGCGCCCCGAGGAGGGACAGATTCTATATGACGGGCGTCGCCTGCGCGATATGAACGCCCAGCAGCAGAAACAGCTTCGCATGGAGATCGGCGTCCTGTTTCAAGGTTCAGCCCTTTTTGACAACGAGACAGTGCTGGGCAACGTCATGTTTCCCCTGAAGATGTTCTCCCCCCTCTCCCATGCCGAACAGCTCGAGAGGGCCCACTTCTGCATTCAGCGTGTAGGCCTAACCAACGCCGATTCCAAGTATCCGTCCGAAATTTCAGGCGGCATGCAGAAGCGTGTGGCCATCGCGAGGGCAATAGCGCTGAATCCGCGCTATCTCTTCTGCGACGAGCCAAACTCAGGCCTTGACCCCCGCACCTCGATCATGATCGACGAGCTGCTCAGCGACATCACTCATGAATACGGCATCACCACCGTCATCAACACCCACGACATGAACTCCGTGCTCGGCATCGGCGAACACATCATATTCATCAACAAGGGACACTGCGACTGGTCAGGCAACGACCGCGACATCTTCCGGTCCGATTCCAAGAGCCTCAACGACTTCGTCTTTGCCTCCAAGCTCTTCCAGGAAGTGAAGCGTTTCCTGGAAGTGGAGTATGAAAACGGCAATACCGGGGGCATCGACCTTAACAAGGATATCAAGGAGAATAAATAGACGTATCCGAGCAGCAACGAAGAAGGACAAAGGAGGAAAAGATAATGATCAACGTAGTCAAGCTCGGTTTGACCCCTTACAGACCCATGCTCGAAAGACAAAGGGAGCTCCACGCCGAAATGGTAGCCCTCAAGCGCGAGGGACGTCCTGTGGATGTGGAGTGGCTCATCAGCCTTGAGCACGAACCCGTCGTGACTCTCGGCAAACATGCCAAGGAATCAAACCTCATCGGCCTCGGCGCCCTAAATGCGCGCGGCATCGAATGTGTGAGGATTGAGCGTGGGGGCGACGTCACTTACCACGGCCCAGGCCAGCTCGTGGTCTATCCTCTGATCGATCTGGAAAAACACCGCCTTGGAGTTAAGGCTTACGTGCATTTGCTCGAAGAGGCAGTAATACGCACCATCGCCGAATACGGAGTGGAAGGAAGACGCGTCGAAGGGGCAAGCGGGGTCTGGATCGGTGCGGGCACTCCCAGGGAGCGCAAGATTTGCGCACTCGGGGTGAAGTGCACACGCTTTGTGACCATGCACGGGCTGGCCTTGAATGTCAATACTGACCTTACTCCGTTCACTCTCATCAACCCTTGCGGGTTTACTGACAAGGGCGTCACCTCGCTCGCTCTGGAGCTCGGTGGCACCCTTGACTTTGAGAAGGTTAGACAGAGCCTGACCCGCAATCTTCTCTCCCTGCTTCATTAATGCACATGGCGCTCCGCATGGTAGCTCGATCGCACCATCGGGGCGCTTTCCATGTGTCTGAACCCCTTCTCCACTCCTATGAGGCGATACTCCTCGAAGGTTTCCGGAGTGACGTATTCACGAAGCCTGTAATGGGTCTTTGTGGGCTGCAGGTACTGCCCTATCGTCATCACCTCGCACCCGGCCTCGCGAAGGTCGTCCATTGTCTCGAGAATCTCCTCTCGTGTCTCGCCGAGTCCGAGCATGATGCCGCTCTTGCTTCGCACGCCTCTTGAGGCGATGTGGCGGATGACGCTGAGGGATGTTTCGTAAGTGGCTACGGAGCGCACTTCCGGAGTCAGGCGGCGCACCGTCTCCATATTGTGCGACACCACTTCCGGCCCTTCGTCAATGACCATGTCTACCAGGTCGAGGCGTCCCCTGAAGTCAGGTATGAGCACCTCCATCGTCACTCCGGGACATTCCTCCTTCAGCCGGCGCACCATCTTGGCCCAGTGGGAAGCGCCATAGTCGGGCAAGTCGTCGCGATCCACCGAGGTGATGACGATATGGCGCAGACCAAGCGACTTGACAGACTCCACGATGTCGTCTATCTCCTTCTCGTCAAGTGCCTCGGGGCGTCCGGTGGCCACGTTGCAAAACTTGCATGCACGCGTGCAGACATTCCCCCCGATCATGAAGGTGGCGGTGCCGTTGCCCCAGCACTCCCCCCTGTTGGGACACATGCCGCTGCTGCAGATGGTATGGAGATGCTTCTCGTTGAGCAACCCCACCACCTGGCTTGTCTTGAAGCCTCGCGGCAGGCGTATCTTCAGCCATTCGGGTTTTCTTCTGAAATCAGGGGCGTCGCTGTTTGCCCCGGTCTTGATATTCTCTTTGTCCATGATGCGGTATCCTTGTTGACAGCCCCCGCCACAGTAGGCCAGGGCAAATTTGACACCGCAAAATTAGCTATTTCCGCCAAAAAGAGCTAACTTTGTAGAAAGAAAAATCTTGTCACACACATTATACCAAATGAAGATACGCATAGCAGCCGGTCTGCTCTTGACCGGCCTGACCACCTTAGGCGCCTATGGATGGGGCCAAAAAGGCCATGATACAGTGGCTTTTATAGCCGAATCCCATCTCACCCCCACCACCAAGGCAGCCATCGACGACCTTCTGCAGGGGCGCAGCATCGTCTATTGGGCCAACTGGCTCGACAATGCCTCCCACACCCCCGAGTATGCCTACACCAAGACATGGCACTACCGCAACATCGATGCCGGCCAGGACTATGATTCGGCTCCCCGCAGCAGGACCGGCGACGTGGTCAACGCCATAGAGTCGCAGGTGTATCTCCTCTCGGATCCTGCGGCAAGCCCGGTGGCCAAGAACCTTGCCCTCAAGATAGTGGTGCATCTGATGGGAGACCTGCACCAGCCCATGCACATGGGGCATTACTCCGATCTTGGTGGCAACAAATGGCCCGTGAAATACTTCAACTCCGACCGCAACCTTCATTCTGTCTGGGACGGCTCGCTTGTGGAGTCGGCCCACAAATGGAGCTATTCTGAGTGGCAGCAACAAATCGACAGGGCTTCCGAGGCGGAGCAATCTCTCATCGTGGCAGGCAATCCTGATTCCTGGGGACGCGAGACTTACGCCATCGCCACAAGCGTGTATGACGAGACACCGGAGGGCACCAACATTTCCTACGACTACATCTCCCGTTGGACCCCCGTGATCGAAGACCAGCTCCTGAAAGGGGGCCTTCGCCTCGCCGACATTCTTAACGGTGTCTTCGATCCGGACTACACCAAAGGCAACAACATCAAAACTGCCGGGAAGTGAGCGACACTCCGAGACTCCCGGAGCTCAATCTCCCTCCTGTGGACCTTCGCCTTCGCCGTGTGGACGGGATGGTGAAGCTCTTCGATCCGTTGCGCGGCAAGTATGTGGCCTTGACCCCGGAGGAATATGTGCGCCGCCATTTCACCCAGTGGCTTATGGACGAGAAGCATTATCCCTCCTCATTCATGGCCAACGAAGTGTCAATAGACGTCAACGGTGCCCCACGCCGGTGCGACACGCTCGTCTTTGGATTGGATCGAAAGCCACTCGTGGTGGTGGAATACAAGGCTCCGACCGTGACCATCTCCCAGGATACTTTCGACCAGATAGCACGATACAATCTTGCTCTCAAGGCCCGATACCTGATTGTGTCCAATGGCATGAACCATTATTGCTGCGTGCTCGACATCGCTTCCGGTGGCTATCACTTCATTCCCGGGGTGCCCGACTGGAATGACATCAAGATGGGCGCCATGAGCGTCAACTGAGCCGGCAGGAGTGCTCAGGGTCTTTTTTTTCAATATCAAGATGAACGAACCAGATTTTTCATACCTCGATCTCCTCAATCCCCAGCAGCGCGAGGCCGTCACTTATAAAGACGGCCCCTCGCTTGTCATAGCGGGGGCGGGCTCGGGCAAGACAAGGGTGCTGACCTACAAAATTGTGGATCTTCTAAAGGCCGGATACGAACCTTACCGAATCATGGCCCTGACATTCACCAACAAGGCCGCAAGGGAAATGAAGGACCGCATCCGAGCCCTGACCGGGGACAATATCGCCTCGCGCCTCTGGATGGGCACCTTCCACTCGATTTTCCTGCGCATCCTGCGCCGTCACGCCATCGAGCTGGGATTCAAATCTTCCTTCACCATCTATGACACAGCGGACTCCCGCTCGCTGATCAAGGCTATAGTCAAGGAACTGGGGCTGGACGAGAAGATCTACAAACCGGCGACCATTGCCTCTGTCATTTCCAATGCCAAGAATGCGTTGGTCAGCGCCGAACAGTATTTGGCCGACCCCGACTATGCTCTCGCCGACCGTAAGGCAAAGAGGCCGATGACAGGTAGCATCTACCAGATTTATTGTGCCCGGTGCCGTCGCGCGGATGCCATGGATTTCGATGACATCCTGTATTACATGAACCTTCTGCTCAGAGACTTCCCCGACATACGACGACACTATCGCGATTTCTTCCGATACATACTCGTCGACGAGTACCAGGACACCAATTTCGCCCAGCACCTGATAATCTCCCAGCTCGCGGACGAAGCCAACCATCTTTGCGTGGTGGGCGACGACGCCCAGAGCATCTACTCTTTCCGAGGGGCCAACATCACCAATATCCTTACTCTCGAGAAGCGGTATCCCGGCCTGCGCATATTCAAGCTGGAACGCAACTACCGCTCCACACAAAACATCATCAATGCCGCCGGTAGCCTGATACAGAAGAATACGCGCCAGATGAAGAAGAACGTGTATTCCGAAAACGAGAAGGGGGAGCCGGTGAAGATCATACGCACCTATTCCGACATGGAGGAGGCCTATATGGTGGCCAACCTCATCTCGCAGTCGAAGCTCACCCATCACGACTCGCTTGACGATTACGCAGTGCTCTACCGCACCAATGCGCAGAGCCGCGTGCTTGAGGAGTCGCTTCGCAAGCGCAATATCCCCTATCGCATCTACGGAGGGCTCTCCTTCTACCAGCGCAAGGAGATCAAGGATGCGATAGCCTACTTCCGGCTTTCAGTCAATCCTGACGATGACGAGGCTCTGCGAAGGGTCATCAACTATCCGGCGCGTGGCATCGGCGACACAACTATGCGCAAGCTTCAGGCCTCCGCTTCAGCGGCCGATGTCAGCATCTGGACAGTGATATCAAATCCCGGAGCCTATGAGACCGGGATAGCGAAGGCAACTTTGAAAAAACTTGAGGCGTTTCGCGACATGATCGCCACATTCAACGCCGAGGTGCTCGAAGGCATCGACGCGTTTGCCGTAGGCCAGCTGATCTACAACCGTACAGGGATGTTGCTCGCGCTCGCCCACGACTCCACTCCCGAGAGCATTAGCAAGCAGGAAAACCTCTCCGAGCTTCTTGCGGGCCTAAAGGATTTCGTGGAGCAAAGATCCATGAGCGGCGAGGGAGACACGGGGATGGCGGCCTTCCTGTCGGAAGTGATGCTGGCCACCGACCAGGACGAGAAGGAGGATTCCCAGGAGCCTAAGGTGACACTCATGACGGCCCATGCCGCCAAAGGCCTGGAGTTCAAGCATGTATATATCGTCGGAGTGGAAGAAGACCTTTTCCCGTCGGCCATGAGCATGGACTCCCTGGCCCAGATAGAGGAAGAGAGAAGGCTGCTCTATGTGGCCATGACCCGAGCCAAGGAGACGTGCACCATGACATACGCCGGATCACGGTTCCGCAATGGCCAGACAGTCATGTCGCGTCCTTCCAGATTTCTTGGCGACATCGACACCCGCTATCTCAAGGTGCAGTCGTCAGGCGTGATGGACGACTTCGGCCAGAGCGCTTTCGTCAATCCCGCCGCCTCCTACAAGTCAGACCCTCCACGTTTCAAGCACGAGAAGGTGATGCCTCCGGGATTTTCCAAACGTTATTCGGCCGGAGGATATTCCTCAAGCACCTCCACATCACGCACCCCCTCCGGCACGACCCGAGTTGCGAGTCTATCATCCGAAGCCCCTGCCGGGCAACATTCCGCCTCTGAGCTCAGCAGCGGGCAGAGGATACGCCATGACCGTTTTGGAGAAGGGACCATATTGGCCGTCACCACCATGAACGGCTCCGACTCCATCACCGTGCAGTTTGACCAGACAGGGGAGAAGAAACTCCTTCTCCGTTTCGCAAAATTCGACATATTATGACCAAGAAAATGGATGTACCAAACACGTTTCCTCAGATACCCACGCCTTTCTATATGGTGTATGAGGACAAGATCGAGCGTAATATGAAGGTGCTCCGCCGTGTGGCGGATGAGGCCGGCGTTAAGATCATCATGGCTTTCAAGGCCAATGCCCTCTGGAAGACCTTCCCTATCATCGCCAAATATTTCAAGGCCTCCACCGCAAGCTCGCTCAATGAGATGCAACTCTCCCTGGACTACCTGCAGGGTGACGTGCATGCTTATTGCCCGGTGTACACCGAAAAGACATTCCCTAAATTCCTTGAAGGGTGTTCCCATATCACGTTCAACAGTCTGGCACAGTTTGAGAAGTTCTATCCTCAGATCAAGGAATGGAACGCCTCTCACCCTGACCGTCGGGTGAGCGCAGGCCTTCGGGTCAATCCCCACTGCAGCGTCATAGAGACCGACATATATAATCCCTGCGTTCCGGGTTCGCGCTTCGGCGAAGGTCCGGAGGCCGTGGCCGGTGGATTGCCTGAAGGGTTGGAAGGTCTTCATTTCCATGCTCTTTGCGAGTCTTCAAGCTATGATCTGGAGAAGGTTCTGGAAGCGTTTCGCGCCCAGTATGGGCATCTGCTCCCTAAAATCAAGTGGCTCAACATGGGAGGGGGACATCTGATGACCCGGGAAGGGTATGACACGGAGCATCTCCTATCGCTGCTCCGGAAGCTTAAGTCTGACTATCCCAACCTGGAGATCATAATGGAGCCCGGGAGTGCCTTTACCTGGCAGACAGGAGACCTCGTCACCGAGGTGCTGGATGTCGTGGAGGATGCAGGCATCCGCACCGGCATAATCGATGCCTCCTTCGCCTGCCACATGCCGGACTGCCTTGAAATGCCCTACAAGCCAGCTATCGCCGAGTCGCTCCCGGACGATTCCGAGGAGGGAATACCCTATCGTTTGGGAGGCAATTCCTGCCTGAGCGGAGACTATGTGGGCGACTGGAAGTTTGCGGAGCCCCTGCAGGCAGGTCGCCGGCTCACGCTGAAGGACATGAACCACTACACCTCCGTCAAGACCAACATGTTCAACGGTGTGCAGCATCCCTCGATCTGGCTTCAGCCAAAGGATGGCGGCGAGCCGGTGCTTCTGCGGGAGTACACTTACGAAGACTACCGCGACCGCATGGATTGAGTCAATACTCTATGCGCCCCTTCTTGGCCTGTTCCACCATCACCGTGCCCGGCACGAGATATATCTCAAGGCGGCGGTTGGTGGCGCGGGCGTCCATGGAAGTATTGGGCACGAGGGGCATGTCGTCCGCCATGGCGTATGAGAAGAGGTAGTCGGTGTTGACCCCGGAGTTCTCAAACCACTCGAATACGGCCTCTACACGGTCGGTGGTCAGTTCCTCGCGATAGACCTCCGACCCTGTGTTGTCAGTGTGCATCACCAGCAACACCCTATACATGTCGGGCGTCTTGAGGTATCGCGTGATTGGCTTGAGATACTCCCCCACTCCCGACATCAGTTCGGTGTCGTTCGGGGCGAAGAGTTTGTCGGCAGGAATCGTCATGACGATCACCTCCTTGTTGCGGCATGTCTCAAGATTGAGGCCTGGCTTGGTGAATGTCTTGCTCAGTTTCGTGCGAGCCTCCTTCTCCTGGAAAGCTCTTATGAGGTCGGCGGTCTTGCCTGTATCGGCCCCGGCAAGCATTTCCGTGAAAGTCAGGTCGTCGAGCTGGTGGCTCCTCCCTTCAGTCGCTGTCTGGGCGTGCGTCGGCGCCGACCAAAGCGCAAGTGTGGCCGAAAGTAGGAATGGCAGGAAAAAGCTATGCTTCATTTTGACTGATTCTTGGAGGGTTGGGATGGAAATGAAAGGTGAAAAGACTCAGGGGTTGATGTCGACAAGACCCTCGGGCAGGTTGAACCGGATTATTCCCTTCTCGGGGTCGAGCACCGTGATGAAGTCGTCGTGCACCGGCACATAGATGATCTTGCCGTCCGGAGCCTCGATGTGGAAGAGGGGGTTGTCGGTGGCAGTGTCCACCTCCACGATCTTGCCCAGATGGCCTGCGTGCTCGTCAGACGCTTCAAGGCCCACGAGCTCGTCGAAGAGGGCCACCTCCTCGTCTTCCTCGCCGAGATACTCCTTCACCTCTGATTTCAGGCCGTAGATGGTCTTGTTGACAAACTGCCGGGCCTCCTCCTCTGAGTTGACGCCTTCCAGTTTCACCAAATAGGAGAACGTGCCCTTCGGGCGCACTCCGTCGGCATAGAACGGCACATAGATGCCGTCGATGTCCACTATTGCCGGATGGCCGTCCGTCAGATACCCTTCATCCAAGTCGAGGAGGGCGTTAAGCTCCCCCTTGAGGGCATGAGTCTTCTGAAACTTTCCTATCGCAGTGATTTCTTTTTCTTCTATCATAATCTTGTAGTTGGCATGAAGGGAACGCGATTCGCTCCCATCCATACCAACAATCATAGCGTTTCTCAGGTTCGTGTGATATGTGCGCCAAGGGCGTTCAGACGCTCGTCTATACGCTCGTATCCACGGTCGATCTGGTCGATGTTGTGGATGGTGCTCGTGCCTCTCGCGCCCATTGCGGCTATCAGCATCGCTATGCCCGCGCGAATGTCGGGAGAGACCATGTCGGTGGCCGACAGGCAATGAAACTTCCCCGCTCCAATGACGACTGCCCTGTGAGGGTCGCACAGGATGATGCGTGCCCCCATGTCAATGAGCTTGTCCACGAAGAAGAGGCGCGACTCGAACATCTTCTGGTGGATCAGCACGCTCCCTTTGGCCTGTGTGGCCACGACGAGGAATATGCTGAGAAGGTCGGGTGACAGCCCGGGCCAGGGCGCGTCGGCGAACGTCATGGTGGAGCCGTCGATGAAGTTGTCGATGGTGTAGATTTCCTGCTGGTCGATGACGATATCGTCATTCTCCACCATCAGGTTGACCCCCATTCGCTCGAATGCCTCCGGCATGAGTCCCAGGTCACGGGCGCCAACCTCTTCAAGACGAAGCTTGGATCCGGTCATGGCGGCCATCCCTATGAAGCTGCCCACCTCGATCATGTCTGGCAGGAGATGGTGCGTGGTGCCGCCAAGGGCCTCGACCCCATGGATGCGCAGCAGGTTGGAGCCGATGCCGTCTATGCGCGCACCCATTCTTGTCAGCATCCTGCAGAGCTGCTGGATGTAGGGTTCGCAGGCCGCATTATATATGGTGGTGGTGCCTTCGGCCAGGACAGCCCCCATGATGATGTTGGCTGTGCCCGTCACACTCGCCTCGTCCAGAAGCATATAGCACCCCTTCAGGCGCCCCGGGCTTGAGATATGATACTTTCTCTGGGCCGGGTCATACTCGAAATTGGCGCCAAGACGTTGCAGTCCCACGAAATGGGTGTCCAGCCTGCGGCGGCCGATCTTGTCGCCCCCCGGCTTTGGCAGGACGGCGTGGCCGAACCTGGCGGTCAAGGCTCCCAGAATCATCACGGAGCCCCGCAGCGACTGGGCGCGCTTCTTGTAGTCGTCGCTCTCGATATAGTCCAGATTGACGTCGTCAGCCTGGAACTCGCAAGAGTTGTGCGACAGGAAACGGGTCTTGACCCCCATTCTCTCCAGGAGATGAATGAGATTCATGACATCGAGGATCTCCGGCAGGTTGGATATGGTCACCTTCTCCGAAGTGAGCAGGGTGGCGCATATCACCTGCAGGGCTTCGTTTTTCGCGCCCTGAGGCCGGATTGACCCGTGCAGCTTGTGTCCCCCTTCTACTATGAAAGTGCTCATTCAGCGTTTCTTCTTGTTGCGTTTCTTTGTCGTCGGTGCGGGAGCGGGCTCCTCCTCAAATTCCATCAGTGGATACGTCTCGGGCTCGAGCATGATGTGGCCAAGCGAGAAGATTGCAAGGTCATGAAGCACCTTTGCATCGGTGGCGTTCTCCTTGTTGTGGATGGTGAGCAGCTTCTTCATGTGGTTGGCGAGATAGTAGACCATCTCGTCCTTCTCCTCGCTGTTTTCCATCTTGCAGACCTCGTTGACCATCCTCTCCACGCTGCTTCCGTAGTGGCGGAAACGAATGCGGCTGTGCTGGTAAGGGAGGCGTGCCGGCTGAGGGTTAGCTTCCTCACGGGTGATGGCAGGAATGGGGAAATCGACGTCGAGACGGAATCCCGACATTATCTGCATCTGGTCATAGATCTTCTTGCGGTCTTCCTGCCCGTCAGTGATGTAGGGGAAGGCTCGCGCCATGATGTCGGCGATGGCCAGGGCGCAGTCGGTGCGCTCTGTACGGTCCTGGATGGTGATGCAATATTCCACCAGGTTCTGGATGTTTCGGCCATACTCCGGCATCACCAGCTTGGGCATGCCCGAGTTGTAGGGTATCATTCTCGGCGCATCCTCCACTATTTCGGGGGGTTCCGGCGCCTCGTCAGCCGTCGTGGCTTCGGGCACAGCCGAGACAGGAGCCGTCTCCTGGGAGATGGGCTCTTCTGTCTCTGGGGTCTCGGTAAAGAGATTTATGTCGTTGTCTGTCATGCGTGTGTTGATTGTTGGCTATGTATGGAGGAGAAGAGGTGATTTCTCATTCTTTCGTGGTGCTGTGTCTCGCTTCTTCGAGCACCTTGTTGGTGCCTACCACAGCCTGGTATTCCTTCAGATACTCCGGCACGGCATACGCCGTGTCGGCAAACTTCCCCTCGCGGAAAGCCTTTTCGGCCAAGGCTGTCATGTCGCGTGCAAGGGGATAAACGTCCGGATACCAGACTGAATCCTCCCTTCCTGCCCGGCCGCGAGCCTTTCCGGCGCCGTCACCTATAAAAATGAGTCGCCTGCCTTCCGGCAGTGATGAGTAAGACTCTTCCGACAGGATCAAAGGAGCCGGAGCCATGATGGGTTTCAGGGCAAAATCGTAGGCTGCCGTATAGACCTCCATGCGCCTTGCGTCCATCATCGGGATGATGATTTCGTCGCCTTCCCATTCCATCGACCTGAACATCGCCTTGACAGCCAAAATCTCCAGGGTCGATATGGTGATGAGGGGGATGTCGAGTGCGAAACAGAGTCCCTTTGCCAAGGAGAGGCCTATGCGCAGTCCGGTGTAGGAGCCGGGACCAATGCTGACGGCCACTGCATCCAGTTTCTCCTCTTTCCTTGCCAGCTCCTCCATGCACTTGTCCACGAAGGGTGCGAGCCTGCGGGCATGCGCCATACCCTCGCCATCCTCAAGCTGGAATTCTACCACTCCATCCTTGGTGAGGGCCACGGAACAATACTTTCCTGATGTCTCGATGTTGAGTATTAAGGCCATGTTAGTGAGATACTGATGTCTTAGTGCGGGTTATTATATACATTCCTTTGTTCACTTTTGTCTGCTTTGGGCCAAGGCCTCCATGCACCTTCGGCCGTCGATTGCAGCCGACACGATGCCTCCGGCAAATCCTGCACCTTCGCCACACGGATATAGGCCCTCTATCTCCGGATGCGCCAGCGACTCCTTGTCACGCGGGATTCTGACGGGGCTGGAGGTGCGCGACTCCAGGCCTATCAATGTCGCGTCCGGGGAAAGGAACCCCTTGCTTTTGCGGTCGAACACCTTGAAACCCTCCTGGAGTCTTCGGGCTATCCTTTCCGGCAGGAGCTTGTCTATGCGTTCCGGATGAATGCCCGGGATATAGCTGGTGTCAGGTAGAGTCTTGGAGGGACGGGATGCCACGAAGTCGGTAATGCGTTGGGCAGGCGCGTTTAGCGAGCCGTCGGAATGCTCGTAGAACCGGCGTTCGAGGTCCTCCTGCAGGGCCAGGGTCTCGAAGGGGCCTTCCGAAGCATACTCTGGGAAGTCGCCGGGACGCACCTCCACCACCATGCCGGAATTTGCTTTCCGGCCTGCGCGTGCGGAGGCAGACATGCCGTTGACCACCAGTTCGCCGGGAGCAGACGCCGCAGGCACTATCACCCCGCCGGGACACATGCAGAAACTATAGACTCCCCTGTCGCCAACCTGAGTCACGAAAGAGTATTCGGCCGCAGGGAGCCACTTCCCCCTCCCCTCCGGGCTATGATATTGAATCTGGTCGATGAGATGCTGGGGGTGTTCAAGACGGACACCCACCGCGATACCTTTAGCCTCCAGAGCCACGCCCTGACGGTGCAGGAAGCGGTAGACGTCTCTTGCCGAATGCCCTGTGGCGAGGATAACTCCCTCCCCTTCCAAAGCACGGCCGTCGGAGAGCGTCACCCCCGTCACCCGTTTCTTACCCTCATCTGAGGGGAAATCGTCAAATACCAGCCCATCCACACGGGAATTGAAAAGCACTTGGCCGCCACATCGCTCGATTTCCTTCCTGATGCTTTTGATGACCTCTGGAAGCCGTTCGCTGCCGATGTGGGGATGCGCGTCGACCATCACGGATTGGTCAGCCCCAAACTGATGGAGGAGAGAAAGGATTTCGCCCACATTGCCGCGTTTCTTGCTGCGTGTGAAGAGCTTGCCATCGCTGAATGTGCCGGCTCCCCCCTCGCCGAAGCAATAGTTGGACTCCGGGTCCACCTCCCTGGAGCGATTGAGCATTGTGATGTCGGCTCTTCTGGCATCGACATCCTTGCCTCGCTCCACGACGATGGGTCTTATACCAAGCTCTATGGCCCGTAACGCGGCGAAGAGTCCGGCAGGGCCCGCACCCACTATAATGGCGGTGCGGGGGCTTGCACTCACATCGCCGAATGCTGTGGGCTTAAAGGGTGCGTTGGCCACTGCGTCCTCACCTGTCGCTATCTTGACCGAGAGATTGACCATCACGCGGCGCTGGCGCGCATCGACTGACCGCCGCACGATGCGCCAGTCGTTCAGGTCCGCTTCCTGTATGCGGGCCTGCCGACAAATCTCGCGCTTGAGCAGGGAGGGAGTGGAGGCCGTCTGCGGATCCACGCGTAGGGTCAAGTCTGCTATCATAGATGATACTCTGATTGTTACTGCGGTAATGCTGGCGCATTCGCGCCACAACTTGCAAAGATAGTGAAATATTTTGGATTTATGACCCCTTCTATTGCTTTTTTTGATGGCTTTCCCCCTTCCAGGCAGCCATCCGCTGGGCCATGGCCTGTTCCTGGGGATTGTTCTGGGGATGCCAGTACGTCTCCCCCACCACCTTGTCAGGCAGGAACTGCTGCTCCACATAGTTGCCTTCGAAGTCGTGGGCATACTTGTAGCCTGAGCCGTATCCCATGTCTTTCATGAGCTTGGTCGGGGCGTTGCGCAGATGCAGAGGCACCGGAAGGTCACCGGTGCGGTTTACCGCCTCAAGCGCATTCGCTATCCCCATATACGCCGAATTGCTCTTTGGGGATGTGGCCAAATACACCACACATTCAGCCAATATGATGCGTCCCTCGGGCCATCCGATCTTCTGGAGGGCGTCGAAGGTGGCGTTGGCCAAAAGCAGTGCGTTGGGATTTGCAAGGCCGATGTCTTCGGCGGCGAGTATCACAAGCCTTCGCGCTATGAAGGCCGGATCCTCGCCCCCGGCCACCATGCGTGCAAGCCAATAGAGGGCGGCATCCGGATCGGAGCCTCTTATCGACTTGATGAAGGCCGAAATGATGTCGTAGTGCAGTTCGCCGTTGCGGTCGTAGGCCGCCGGGTTTTCCTGGAGACGGTCTATCACTTTGGCGTCGTCGATGACTATCTTCCCCTCGGCAGGCTCTGACTGCTCTATGAGGTCTATGATGTTCAGCAATTTGCGCGCATCCCCGCCAGCGAAGCGGAAGAGCGCCTGCTTTTCCTTCACCTCGATGTCGCGGTCCTTCAATATGGCGTCTTCCGTAAGGGCCCGGGTGAGCAGGACGTCCAGGTCCTTCTCCTCAAGGGGTTTGAGGGTATATACCTGGGCCCGGCTCAGCAGGGGGCGTATCACTTCAAAGGAGGGGTTCTCCGTGGTGGCGCCGATCAGGGTCACGGTGCCTTTCTCCACCGCTCCCAGGAGAGAGTCCTGTTGCGACTTGTTGAAACGATGGATTTCGTCTATGAAGAGGATAGGGCGACCTGTGGCGAACACGCTTCCAGCGTCCTTCGCGCAACGATCCAGCACCTCCCTGACCTCCTTCACTCCGGAAGTGACTGCGCTGAGGGTGTAGAAGGGGACATCGGTCATGTTGGCTATTATCTTGGCCAACGTCGTCTTGCCCACGCCCGGAGGGCCCCACAATATGAAGGAGTTGACGCGCCCGGTCTCAGCCATGTTGCGTATCACCCCTCCGGGACCCACAAGATGGGTCTGCCCGATGTAGTCGTCGAGAGTCTTCGGGCGCATCCTCTCAGCCAAAGGTATGTTCATATCGCTTCCCAATGCTTGTTGCTTAACCCTAAAGTACCAAAACCAAGCACTTTGTGCTTAGCTCTTAGTACCTAATACCTAACACATAGTACCTAACACATAGTTCCTGATCCTCACCCCCTTGCCTTGAGGATGGCGCAGACCTTGGCAGGGTCGATGTCAGCCACAGAATTGACCACCTCGTCGCTGTACGGCTCAAGCACGTCTGCCTCCAGCGTGCCGGCCACACCAATGACATATGAGCCGGCGTTGCGCCCGGCCTTCACGCCCTGGAGGGAATCCTCCACCACTGCGCAGCGCAGGGGCACGCCATCCACACGATAGGCTGCCTCGATATACCCCTCCGGGTCAGGCTTGGACGCCGTGACGTCGTCACCTGTGATGATGGCATCGAACTTTGTCTTGAGCTCGGGATGTTGCTCCCAGAGATGGGCCATCTTCACGCCGTTGCTGCTCGTCACCAAGGCAGCGGGCACGCCGCTTGCCTTAAGGGCGTCAAGAAGCTCCACGGCGCCGGGCACCGTGCGGTAGCGAATCTTGTTTTCCTCCTCGTAGAGGCGCGCCTCCACTTTCTGGCGCACATCGGGGTCCGGGTAATATGTGTCGAGGATCTTCTCCAGCGTGCACCCCTTGATGGCCTTGGCGAAGGTCGGCACCCCTGTCGGGAACTCCTCGCCTATCATGCTCCATATCTCGGTGTATATGCTTTCGCTGTCTATGATGACGCCGTCCAGGTCAAAGAGGAAGGCGATGTTGGATGTGTTGCTCATGCTGATCTATACCTTATATTATAAAAGAGGGTCATCCCCCTCCCCTATATAACGCTTTTCACCCCCTCCGAAGGTGAATCTTGATTTATTTTTTGAAAATTAGTGCGAAATAATTGTGCAACTCAATTTTTAGAGCTAATTTTGCCGTATAATTCAACTATCCTAATAATTGAACTATCATGAAGAAGCACAATTTCTATGCCGGCCCCTCGATTCTGAGCCAGTTCACCATTAAGAACACTGCCGACGCAGTGATCAACTTCGCTGACATGGGTCTTTCGATCCTTGAGATCTCCCACCGCAGCAAGCAGTTCCAGGCAGTGGTCGACGAGGCCGTGGCCCTGGTCAAGGAGCTTCTCGAGGTGCCCGAGGGCTACAGCGTGCTCTTCCTCGGCGGCGGCGCAAGCCTGCAGTTCGCCATGGCCCCCATGAACTTCCTCAACACCAAGGCTGCCTATCTCGACACCGGTGTGTGGGCCAACAAGGCCATCAAGGAGGCCAAGCTCTTCGGCGAGGTTGACGTGGTCGCTTCCTCCAAGGACAAGAACTACAACTATATCCCCAAGGACTACACCGTCCCCACGGACGTGGACTACTTCCACTATACTTCCAACAACACCATCTACGGCACCGAAATCCGCAAGGATCCGGACGTGCCCGTGCGCATGATCTGTGACATGAGCTCCGACATCTTCTCCCGCCCCGTCGACGTGGCCAAGTATGACCTCATCTATGCCGGCGCCCAGAAGAACCTCGCCCCCTCCGGCGTGACTATCTGCATCGTCAAGGACGACGCCCTCGGCCACGTGGACCGCGTGATCCCCACCATGCTGAAGTAC
>CAZHCM010000005.1:0-38476 GCA_964531005.1 uncultured Sangeribacter sp.
AGCTCAACGAGGTGCTCGCCAACCATCCCGAGGAGCTGGAGGGCAAGGAGGAGATCGACAAGCTGGAGGTGATCCACTCGTTCCTGAGCCCCAAGAACGCAGAGCTTTTCAAGTCTCTCCCCAAGGACATCGCCCTGCAGCTCAGCCTCGACCGCGACAGCCACGGCAACGTGCAGGTGTCGCTCATCGACACCGAGAGCCTGATCTCGCGCATGGTGGGCAAGCGTCTTGAGGAGCTGGCCGAGGAAGGGGAGTATGTCGGCAAATTTGCCACCCAGCACCATTTCTTCGGCTACGAAGGACGTTGCGCCGACCCGACCAACTTCGACGCCGACTACTGCTATGCCCTGGGCTACAACGCAGCCATGCTCATCAACGCCGGCCTGACCGGATATATGAGCAGCGTGCGCAACCTCACCGAGCCCTCCGAGAAGTGGATCGCAGGCGGCATACCCATCACCATGATGATGAACATCGAGCGCCGCAACGGCAAGGACAAGCCGGTCATCCAGAAAGCCCTGGTCAACCTCAACGGCCGTCCCTACCTGAAGTTCGCCTCCATGCGCGACACCCTGATGCTCAACACCCTTTATCAGTATCCCGGCCCGATCCAGTACTTCGGCCCCGCCGAAATCTGCGACCGCCCCTCCATGACCCTGCTTCTCGAGCACGGCAAGGATATCTAAGGAGCCGTATCCGATCAATCCCGCCCGGGCCCACATCCGGGCATGAAAATACGTCATATCCCCCTCCGGCATGGGCCGAAGGGGGATTGATGCGTCATATTATGAGCTTTTTAGCAAGGCAAAGTGGGTCAAAGTCAGAAAAAATGACTAAATTTGCATCTTAAACGCAGGGGCGCCGGCCCACGGCTCGCCGGATGCCCACGAAATCGTAACGACTGACCATAACTAATGAATAAGAAGACATACACACTGCTCGCGCTGACGATGCTGCTGTCATCCGGAGCGCAGGCGCAGAAGATCAAGCTCAACAACCAGAGCCGCTGGGGATTTGACAGCGACCGCCTCGGGTGGGTTGAGATCAAGGAGAGAATCAACAATGGCGGCGAGTTTTCAGAAGGACTCGCCTCCGTCAGGATTGGGAAAAAGTGGGGCTTCATCGACACTCTCGGGCGCCTGTCAATACCGGCGCAGTTTGACGAGGTCAAGGAGTTTCACAACGGTTTTGCGGCCGCCCGCCAGGGAAAGTTGTGGGGCATCATCGACACCGACGGCGTGGAGGTGATTCCTTTCCAGTACGACTACACCGACGGCTTCTATGACGGGCTGGCATTGGTGAAGAAGGACGGGAAATTCGGATATATCAATGCCGACAATACCCTTGTGATAGGATATAATTTCCCCTTTGCTACATCATTCTTCCACGGCCTGGCCGCCGTGAAGGAAGAGGAGAAGGGAAAGTTCGGCTACATCGACCGCGCCGGCAACTTCAAGATACCCTGCACCTACGACGATGCACAGGGATTCGAGAACGGGGTGGCGCAGGTTAAGGCCAACGGCCGCAAGTACTTCATCGACACCCAGGGCAACTACTACAACAAGAAGGAGGACGCCCTGCTGGCGGCCGAGAGCATACTTCGTCGCGAGCAGGCCCAGCAGGTCTCCAATGCGGCTGCCGGCATCAGCGGCGGCCTGCCCGCCTGGGTGGAGGGAGGAGTGGCCCAGGGGCTGCCTCCGACGCCCAATGTGCGCACCGAGACGCTGAGGGAGTACCTGCTGCGTTGCGGTCTTGACAACAGCGACCTGGGAGCGCTCGTGGCCAAGAAGCTCAAGGAATGGCAGAAGAAAGGCAACTACGAGACATCGGCCAACTATGAGATGCGCGTCACTCCCGAAGGCATCGAGAACAAGCGCAAGGAGCTCTATGCCGAATACCAGGATAAGTATAACGCCTACATCCGCCCCTACATGCAGGCCTTCCGCGACGCCAAGAAGAAGGACTTCCTGAGCCCTGACCACGTCTTCGAGCTCCGGGAGTATGACGAGGCCACGCAGCGCTACCGCATCAACAGCAACCGCCTCGGCGACATCTGGGTGCCCGTGCCTTCGCATAAGGCCCAGATTTTCCGCGACCGCTGGCAGAAGATCCTGACGGGCCTCAATTGCGTGTATCTCCCTTACGGCGACGACATGCGTCTGGCGGAGCTGGATTTCGCCGGGTTCAAATATGTATTCGACGTGCCCCAGGAGCCGGTCTACGGCGCCATGATGGCCTCCAACGACGAGGAGCCTGAGGCCAAGCCCGACGGCCAGAAACCGGGAGAGCAGGCCGAAGTGGCCGAGGAGGTCTTCGTTAGCGACGTGGACCGCAACATCCCCGAAGGAATCAACCCCGACGCCAGCCGCATGTATGCCATCATCATCGGCAACGAGCACTACACCGAGAACGACTGCAGCGACGTGCCCTACGCGGTCAACGACGCCACCTCCTTCAAGGAATATTGCGAGCGTGCATTGGGCATCAGCCCCAAGAACATATATTTCCGCACCGACGCCACCCTCAACCAGATGCGCGGCGGCGTGCGATGGTTCAAGAAAATGTCCGACGCCTACGACGGCGATGTTAAGCTGCTCTTCTATTACGCCGGTCATGGCGTGCCCAACGAGTCGGGCACCGACTCCTTCCTGCTTCCTGCGGACGGCATCCCGGGCGATTATGAATCGGCCTATCAGTTGAGCCGCCTCTATGAGGAACTGGGCAACACGCCTTCCAAGAACACGACCGTCTTCCTGGACGCTTGCTTCAGCGGGGCCAAGCGCAGCGGCGGCATGCTGATGTCGGCCCGTGCAGTGGCAATCGACGTGCCGGAAGTGGAGCCTCTGGGCAACATGGTGGTCTTCTCGGCCGCCTCCGGCGAGGAGACGGCGATGCCCTATAACGAGCAGCATCACGGCCTCTTCACATACTTCCTGCTCAAGAAGCTACAGCAGACAGGCGGCAGCGCCACCTACCGCGAGCTCTATGACTATCTGAGCCGCAACGTGCGTCAGTTCTCGCTGACCGAAAACCAGAAGGCGCAGACCCCGAGCGTGGAGGCGGCCTATGACATGGAGATGGTATGGGAGGCCCTGACTCTCAACAGTGAGGGCGTGGGCATCACGAGCAGCGACGTCGTGACCTACAGCCCCGAGATAGCTTCCAAGGCCGCCCCGGCCCCGGCGGTGTCGATTTCTGACGCGGCAGTCTCCGCAGCCATAGAAGGCTCGGCCCCACGGCGGGATTCCTCAAGCCCGGCTGAAGCCGGGACCGGTGATAGGGAGGAGACATCGGATGCGCCTGCTCCGACCCCGACCCCTGCCCCCGAGCCCGAGCCTACGCCTGCCCCGACTCCTGAGCCTACGCGTGCCCCGACCGCTGGACCCACTGCTGAGGCAGCTACGGCTCCTGTAGAGGCTCCGGTGCAGGAGGAGGCTACGGCGACGCCTCATCATATCTCACAGGCAGCACTTGAAGCCGCATTGGGAGGGGCCTCGCCCAAGCAAGAGCAGGAGAGCGAGCCGGAAATCACCCTGCCTATTACCCCGAGGGAGGAAAATGAAAGCGAAGCCGAGATTTCGCTGCCTATCACCCCTATGGAATAAGCCAACACTGACTAACCAACACTAACTACCAAGACATATGGCAACAGCAATGAAGGGCGCGGTGACGCCCCTGAGCGACAAGGCATGGGCAAGATGGACCGCACTCGGCCTTCTGGCCTTCGCAATGTTCTGCTCCTACGTCTTCATGGACGTGCTTTCCCCGATCAAGGACCTGCTTCAGTCCACACGCGGCTGGGACTCCACAGCCTTCGGCACGATGCAGGGTTCGGAGACATTCCTCAACGTCTTCATCTTCTTCCTCATCTTCGCCGGCATCATCCTTGACAAGATGGGAGTGCGTTTCACGGCAGTCCTTTCCGGCGCCGTGATGCTCGTGGGCGCGACAATCAACTGGTACGCCCTGACCGACGCCTTCATCGGCAGCCCGCTGGACGTGTGGTTTACCAATCACCTCAACTACATCCCCGTCTTCGACGAGCTCGGAGTGTCGCCCTTCTATGAGGGTATGCCAGCGTCGGCCAAGCTGTCGGCAGTGGGCTTCATGATCTTCGGCTGCGGTGTCGAGATGGCAGGCATCACCGTGAGCCGCGGCATCGTGAAATGGTTCAAGGGTCGCGAGATGGCCCTGGCCATGGGCTCGGAGATGGCTCTTGCCCGTCTGGGTGTGGCCACCTGTATGATTTTCTCGCCGATGTTTGCCGAGATGGGTGGCACGGTCAACGTCAGCCGCTCCGTGGCCTTCGGCGTCGTTCTCCTCATGATCGCCCTGATCATGTTTATCGTCTACTTCTTCATGGACCGCAAGCTGGACGCCCAGACTGGCGCCGCCGAGGAGAAGGACGATCCCTTCCAGATCTCGGACCTTGGCAAGATCCTGTCGAGCCTCGGGTTCTGGCTGGTGGCCCTGCTCTGCGTGCTCTACTACTCGGCCATCTTCCCCTTCCAGAAGTATGCCGTCAACATGCTGCAGTGTAACATCGAATTCAGCCCCCTGCCCGAGGACTCCTTCTGGAACACCGATGCCGTGACCTATATCCAGTATGTCATCATGCTCGTCGTGGCCGCCACGGCCTTTGCCGGTAACTTTGCCAAGAAGGCTGCCATGAAGACGCTGCTGTTTGCCATCTCCATCGCCTCGCTGATAGTCTACTGCTGGATGGGCTACGAGAAACAGAGCGCAGGTGCCATCTTCGCCGTCTTCCCCCTGCTGGCCGTGGGTATCACGCCGATCCTGGGTAAGTTTGTCGACTTCAAGGGCAAGGCCGCCTCGATGCTCGTGCTGGGCTCGCTTCTGCTCATCGCCTGCCACCTGACCTTCGCCTTCGTGCTCCCGCAGTTTAAGGGGAACGCCGCCGGAGGCGTGACCGTGGCCTATATCACTATCCTTGTGCTCGGCGCCTCCTTCTCGTTGGTGCCTGCTTCGCTGTGGCCCTCCGTGCCCAAGCTGGTCGACTCCAAGATCATCGGCTCGGCATACGCCGTGATTTTCTGGATTCAGAATATCGGTCTGTGGCTCTTCCCGATGCTCATCGGCAAGGTCCTGACCTCAACCAACAAGGACATCGAGGAGCAGGTGGCCCAAGGCCTTATGAGCGAGGAGGTGGCTTCGGTGAGCTACAACTACACTTGGGCTCTCGTCATGCTCGCCGGACTCGGCGTGGCAGCCTTCTTCATCGGCGTCTACCTGAAGATCATCGACAAGAAGAAGCACCTTGGCCTCGAACTTCCCAACGTCGCCGACTCCGCTGCTGAAAAGCAGGAGATCGAAGAGTCTGAAATCGTCAGTGCTGAGGGATAATATCCTCATCCGCATAAAGAGACATCTGAAAACGATTTTATCCCCGACCCCGTGCTTCCTGATGAAGCGCGGGGTTTTTCTCATTTAGGTATGGGGTCGGGATGTACAAAAATGTGCCGACACGCGTTATAATGATATGAAGAGAATTCTTGGACTCAACATCAGGCGCACCTTGTGTGCCGCTATTGCCGTATGTGGCGCCGTCGTGGTGTCGCAGGCTGAGATTGTGACCCACAAGCAGGCCATGAAGCTCGCCCAGCAGTTTTTCAATGAGGCTGCCGGCGAAGTCACAGCGCCTGTCAAGATGGTGTATAATGGCAAGAATCTGACGACCCAGAAGCTCTTCACGCCTTTCTATACGTTTACCTCACCACGCGGAGGCTTTGTCATAATATCGGCCGACAACAAAGCCATGCCGATACTTGCCTATAGTCTGACCGGGGATTTCTCGGAGGGGAGGTTGACAGATGCACAGCGAGAATTGCTCCGCAGCTACGCCCGCGACATAGAGTTGATCCGCTACGACTCCCGTGTGGTCGACGAGGCCACCGAAGCATGGACTTACTTCCCTCAGTACGTCTACAATGCGCTCCACTCCGGAGCAGACACTCGGTTTGACAGTGCGTCGGCTCCCGGAGATGAGGAGGGTGGCATCGCACTCGAACAGCTCATCATGAGTGGACGAGGCGACCAATGGTATAGCGAGCTCTACACTCCGGAGCAGTGGAGCGCCATGACCTCGCAGAGGTTTGCCGAGGATGGTTATGTCCTTATGGGGGTAGTGGAGCGTCCTATCGTAGAGAGCGAGGCTCTCTGGCCCCCTCAGGTGTGGCCGCTGGTGGTGAGCGGGAAGAAAGGGGAGATGTATGAGGTGCGCAGCGGCGCCGAGGGATTGCCCTGGATGGTGCGTCTGCATGCCACGGAGCATCTTGGCGACGGACTGATAGCTGACATGAGGTATATGCCTACGCCTATCATCGCCGAAGAGGGGGAGAGGCCGTTCGA
Source organism: uncultured Sangeribacter sp. (assembly GCA_964531005.1). Lineage (GTDB taxonomy): Bacteria > Bacteroidota > Bacteroidia > Bacteroidales > Muribaculaceae > Lepagella. The sequence goes on from CAZHCM010000005.1 coordinate 6,370, forward strand.
GTTCTATGAGCAGGCTCAGGCCGGATTTGAGGCCGACCGTCAGCGGCGGCTTGAAGAGAGTCTGGGCGGAGTCGGGCCGGTGATCTATCGGGCTGGCGGTGGTCGCTATGGCATCACTATGCCGGGGACTGTCTCGCTCGCCAGGGTGTACAGTCTTGAGGGCGCGATGGTTGGCCAGCATACCTATTCAGGCACCAACACCGCCTGGATCGACTTAAGCGGGCAGCCGGTAGGATTCTATGTGGTGCAGGTCTTTTCGGAGGGTGGTAATCCTATGAGCTTCAAGATCTATCGTTGACTGAGTGGCTAATCCAAGTCGCTCAGATGGCTCTGTGCGACCGCAAGCGGTCGGTGCGGGGGACGGATACAAGAAATACTAACAAGACTTAGAGATGAAAAAGAGTAGTGTACAGAAGTTGACGGCTTGGACAGGGCTGATCATGGTCATCCTCTTCTTGATCGGGACGTTCAAGTGGAGATTGAGCTGGTGGATGTTTATCGACGTCTTCTTCTGGTTTATGGCAGCCTTCTCTTGTGTGGTGGCCTTGTATTTCAACAAGAGCAATCCGGTGGTCGCGCAGAAGCTCAACAACATCAGCGGGGTATGTGTCATCCTGGCCGTAATCGCTTTCGTTGTGGAGTGGGCGTTGCTGTACTAAGAAGCCGCACCCGGTCAATGGGCGCGGCTTAATGGGGTCATTGTGCCAAATAAGCCACATCCGGTGGATGTGGTACGGCTTATAGGGGCCATTCAATACTCCTCCGGGATGAGGGTGACATGCATGTGTGCATTGAGGCGATAACGGTGGGCTACCCCTGTTGTCTCGTTGACGACTTCAAACACGCAGGCCGTGGCTTTGTCGCCAAGGCCGGCGGCGTTGCAAGCCTGGCCGATGGCCTCCTCGATGTTGGTGTCGCCGGAAGCATTGTAGTTGAGGATATCCTCGCCTTCGGGATTAAACACCTTAACGACTACTTGATCCCCTTCCTTGATAAAGTCAGCTCTCATTTTCGATAATTACGCGGGGAAAAGCCTCCATCGACCCGTTGTTGAAAAGGCTGTCCGCGTCACTGTTACAACACTCCATCCTCTCTCAATTCTCCTTAACCAACCCTAAAAATTGTAAACCTAAGCGCAATAAGCTTCCACAGTAAACTATAACAGTATGAATGATAATAAATGTCTGACCCTGGAAGAGTTAGAAGATAGGTATATTGGCAAACCTGGCACTCCCAAGCGAGATGCATATGAACAAGCAGTCCAAGAGGAAATCCAGGCATATCATATTGGGCAGGCTATAAAACAGGCCAAACTCCGGTTGAAGATGTTCACGACCCCGCGACTTTTGGTCTTTACTATAATTTTTCTTGCCGTTTTCCACCTTTCGGCGCAGGGAGTGGTGGGGGACTGGACCGGGTCGCTTCAGGTGGCGCCGGGGATGGCACTGCGTCTGGGGTTGCATATCGCTTCCGAGCAGGAGGTCACTATGGATTCTCCTGACCAGGGGGCCTTCGGGCTTCCGATGGAGGTCAAGAGCCTGAAAGAAGATGACATGCAGTTGGCTTTGCCACAGGCAGGGCTCTCGATGGAGGGGAGGCTGCTTGGAGATTCCCTCGACCTTACCGCCGTGCAGTTTGGCAAACGGATGCCTCTGGTCATGCACCGTGCAGAGAAGGTAAAACGCCCTCAGACTCCCGTGGCTCCCTTCCCGTATTCCACCGAGGAGATCAGCGTCGATGCTGACGGAGCAGTGCTTGCGGGCACCCTCACTTTGCCGGATACTCCGGCACCCGGAAAGCCTGTGCTTGTGTTGGTGACTGGTAGCGGCCAGCAGGATCGGGATGAGACGCTGTTTGGTCATCGTCCCTTTGCCGTGATCGCCGATCGTCTGGCGCGAAAGGGTATTGCCTCCCTCCGTTACGACGACCGGGGATGTGAAGCCTCAACAGGTGAGGCCGCCGGACGTACCACCCTTGACAATGCTCAGGATGCAAAGGCAATGATAGAATACTTACGTCAGCGAAGCGGGTTTGGGACTGTCGGCCTGCTGGGACACAGCGAGGGGGGATTGATAGGCTACATGCTTGGTGGGGAGAACGATGGCCCTGACTTCGTGGTGTCTGTTGCCGGACCCACCGTGCAAGGCGAAAGCGTGGTGATGTACCAGAACGAGGCGTCGCTACGCAAAGCCGGTGCTGATGATGCGCAGGTTCAGTCCTCTCTTCCAATGATCAAGGAGCGGCTTGCCGGCATTGACGACCCATGGACCCGCTTCTTCCTTGACTACTCGCCGGAAGAGGCGTTGAAGGCGCTGGATAGTCGCGGCATCCCCGTGCTGGTGATATTCGGAGAGAAGGACCAGCAGGTGCCCCCGTCGTTATGCGTGGATAATGCCAAGCAGTTGCTCCCCAAGGCTAACATCAAGGTCTACGAAGGCCTCAACCATCTCATGCAGCATTGCGGGACTGGCTGGATCGACGAGTATTCGACCATCGAGGAGACCTTCTCCGAAGAAGTCATGTCCGATATCGCCTCCTTTATCCTGAAATGACAGAACATGCGTGGCATAAGTAAGATAAAGGAAAAGCTCCCGCGTGAAGACGCGGGAGCTTTTCCTTTTTGTCAGGATTGGGATTAGCAGGGGAGAGCCTCGTTGGTCTTGCGGACGGCGGCGGCGCTCTTGGCGAAGAGCTCCTTCTCGGCGTCGTTCATCTCCAGGGGCACGATGCGCTTGATGCCGCCCTTGCCGAGCTGGCAGAGCACGCCGATGCAGAGACCGCTCTCGCCATACTCGCCCTCTACGAGTGCGGAGCAGGGGATGATGGCGTCCTGGTCGTGGATGACAGCCTCAACGACTTCGGCTGCAGCTGCACCGGGAGCATACCATGCGGAGGTGCCGAGCAGCTTGGTCAGGGTGGCGCCGCCTACCATGGTGTCGGCCACTACCTTGTCGAGAGTCTCGGCGTCGAGAAGGGTCTCAACGGGGATGCCGCGCAGAGTGGCGTAGCGCTTCATGGGAATCATGGTGGTGTCGCCGTGGCCGCCGATTACGAAACCCTCAACCTCGTTGGGGTTGGCCTTCAGTGCGTTGGCCAGGTAGTATTTGAAACGGCTGCTGTCCAGAGCGCCGCCCATGCCGATGATGCGGTTCTTGGGGAGACCGGAGATCTTGTGGATCAGATAGGTCATGGTGTCCATGGGGTTGGAAACGCAGACGATGACTGCGTCGGGGCTGTACTTCAGCACGCTCTCGGTCACCTGCTTCACGATGCCGGCGTTGACGCCGATCAGCTCCTCGCGGGTCATTCCGGGCTTGCGGGGGATGCCGGAAGTGATGACAACGACGTCGGAACCGGCGGTTGCCTCGTAGTCGTTGGTCACACCCTTGATGCGGGTGTTCATGTCGAAGAGGTTGGCGGTCTGCATCATGTCCATGGCCTTGCCCTCGGACACGCCCTCCTTGATGTCGATCATCACTACCTCGTCGGCGATGCCGCGGACTGCCAGCACGTTTGCTGCGGTGGCGCCTACGTTGCCGGCGCCTACAACTGTTACTTTAGACATTTGTGTTGAAAGTTGGTTGTTTATAAGTTGGTTTATGGTATCGTCTTGCTATTGCAGCTCCCCCAATCCCTGGCGGGTGACCTCCATCTCGCGACCGGTGCAGTCGACAATGGTGGAGGGCGTCTCGCCGCCGTCGCCGCCGTCGACCATCAAGTCCGCCTCACCCTCGTAGGTCTCGGCTATCAGCTCCGGCTCGCGTGCATAGTCCGGATCCTGAAACTCGATGGAGGTTGTCATCAGCGGATTGCCAAGGCTGCGGGTAATGGCGCGCACGGTGGCGTTGTCCGGGATGCGGATTCCGACCGCCTTGCGCTGCTTGAAAGCCTTGGGCAGGGAGGAGAGGGATTTCAATACGAATGTGAACGGCCCAGGGGTATTGTCGCGCAGGGTCTGGAAAGTCTCGTTGTCGATGCGCGCATACTCGGCTGCCATGGAGATGTCGTCGCAGATGATGGAGAGTGTGGCCTTGTCAGGGTTGATACCCTTGATGCGGCATATGCGTTCGATGGCCTTCGGGTTGAGAGCGTCGCAGGCCACGCCGTAGAGGGTGTCGGTAGGCACTATGACGATGCCACCCGCACGCAGGGTGTCGGCGATGCGGTCGAGCTGTTGGTCAGACGGCGAGTCGTTCCAGATTTTGATGGTCTCCATGGCTGAGGACTTGTTGGGTATCAAATTTCAGCTACAAATTTAGTCAATCCCCACCACACTGCCAAATAAAATCGGGGTTTTGAGTGTTAAAATAGAGGGAAAACGCACGGCGCCCCTTGGGCGCCGCACAAGCCCGAGGGGAAGATGAAGGCGCCCGAGAGCGTCAGGAAGTATAAAGATAAAGCAAGATAGTATGAAAATCGGAATATTGGCAGCCATGCAGAAGGAGCTGCGACTGATGCTTCCTCTGGTGGAGGACCTCAAGGAAACACAAATCGACGGCCTGCCCCTGTATGTGGGTCGAATGGGGGGGCACGAGGTGGCGCTCATGCAGTGCGGGATAGGGAAGGTCAACTCCGCGCTCAACACCTACCGCCTGATACATGCCTTCAAGCCTGACCTGGTAATCAATTCTGGCGTGGCAGGGGGCGCGGACAAGAGCATGAGGATCGGCACCCTGCTTGTGGCTGAGTACGCGGCATACCATGACGTATGGTGCGGCCCTGGCACCGAGCCTGGGGCAGCGGACGGCATGTCGGTGTTCCTGCCTGCCGACGGGCATGTGATAGAAGTGGCCCGTAAGGTGCTGCCTCAGGATAACGTGCGATATGGGCTGATTTGCAGCGGCGACCGTTTCATCTCCACTGCGGCCGAGCTGAAGAAAATCAAGGAGATTTTCCCGACAGCGCTTGCATGCGACATGGAGTCGGCGTCCATAGCCCAGGTCTGCGTCGGATGTGGCGTGCCCTTCAACGTGCTGCGTGTGGTCAGCGACACCCCGGGCGAAGGTGAGAACATCGAGCAGTACCAGAACTTCTGGACAGAGGCTCCCCAGAAGACCTTCGAGGCAGTTCGGGCAATACTGGAGGCGCTATGACGAGCGGGTTGTTGGCAATGCTTCTGAGCCAGGTCGCAAATGAGGCGCAGGCCCAGCCGGACAGCAACCTCATATGGCAGTACGTTGCGGTCGGAGCGGTATTCACGTTGCTGGCCATATGGTTGCTTGTCAAGATGATAAGGCTGAGAAAACATCCTTTCAAAGGGGGAGGATGCTGCGGGTGCTCCCTTGCCGACTCCTGCAACAGCAGGACCCTCAAAGAGCGTTATAAAGGCTAAATCTTGCGGCCCGAATTGTCGGCCATCACCGAGAGGGTGATGGCGTGGATCATCTGCTTCAGGCTGTCGATAAACTCCGCCGGGCTGTAGTCTCCGCGCTCGATGGCGCGGAGGCGCCCCTCCCATATGCCCGTCAGTTTGGCGCTTTTCAGCAGTTCCTCGTTGATGGTGTCGATCAGCTCTATGCCGGCTTCGGTGGCCACAAGCGACTTGCGCTCCTTGCGAATGTAGCCGCGCTTGTATAGGGTCTCTATGATGGCGGCGCGCGTGGAGGGGCGGCCGATGCCGTTGGCCTTAAGCGCCTCGCGCAGATCCTCGTCATCGATGCCGGTCCCAGCCGTCTCCATGGCCTTGAGCAGGGTGCCTTCGGTGTAAGGCTTCGGCGGCTTGGTGGTCTTCTTGTGCAGGAAGGGACTGTGGGGGCCTTCCTTCCCCACGGAGAATGGGGGCAAGGTCTGCTCCTCTTCCTTGGCTTGGGTGCGCTCATCCTGCGCCGGGGCATCCTTGGCGTAGACCGTTTTCCAGCCTGGATTGAGTATCACCTTGCCCGAGGCTTTGAAATCTACTTTTGCTGGCCCCTTCTTGCCGCTCTCTGCAGGGGCCGGTGTCACCATCCCCTTGACAGTGGTCTGCTCGAACTCGCAGTCGGGGTGAAACACTGATATGAATCGGCGAGCGATGAGGTCGAACACCCCGGCCTCCTGCGGCGACAACCCCATCGGGAGAGGTTGGCCGGTAGGGATTATGGCATGGTGGTCGGTGACCTTGGAGTTGTCAAACACCTTCTTGGATTTTCTGAGCCGGGCGCCGCGAAGAGGTTGCATGAGCGTCTCATACTGCTTCAAGGAGTTGAGGATGCCGGCACATTTCGGATACACGTCTTCGGTGAGGTATGTGGTGTCCACGCGCGGATATGTGGCCACCTTCTTCTCATACAGCCCCTGGATGGCCTGAAGGGTCTGGTCGGCGCTGAGGTTTAGCTTGCGGTTTGCCTCCACCTGGAGCGATGTGAGGTCGAAGAGACGCGGGGGAGCCTCGCGTCCCTTCTTTTTGGCCACATCCGTCACCTTGAAAGGCTGTCCCTTCAGCCTCTCGAGCAGAGGGGTGCCGTCCCCTTCGGTCTCGAAGGGGGGAAGGGTGGAAGTGAAGGTCACATTGCGGTAGTTGGTGCGCAGCTCGAACGAGTCCTTGGGAACGAACTCCCTTATCTCCTTCTGACGGCTCACGACCAGGGCAAGCGTGGGTGTCTGAACGCGCCCTATGGAGAGGACTTTGCGGTCTGTGGCGTATTTCAGGGTGTAGAGGCGAGTGCCGTTGATGCCTAATATCCAGTCGCCTATGGCGCGACACAGGGCTGCCATATAGAGCGACTCCAGCTCTTTCTCAGGGCGTAGGTGCTCGAAGCCCTCCTTGATGGCCTCGTCGGTCAGTGAGCTGATCCAGAGCCTCTCCACGGGGACATTGCATCCTGCCTTCTGCATCACCCATCGCTGGATGAGCTCCCCCTCCTGGCCCGCGTCGCCGCAGTTGATGACCTTGTCGCAGTGCTGCAGCAGGTTGACGATGGTCTGGAACTGCCGCTCCACTCCCGCGTCCTCCTTGACCTTGATGCCGAAGCGGGACGGTATCATGGGAAGCGAGAGCATGTTCCAGTGTTTCCAGGCGGGAGTGTAGTCGCCTGGATCCTTGAGCTCGCACAGGTGGCCGAACACCCAGGTGACACAGTAGCCGTTGCCCTCGATGTATCCGTCGCGGCGAACGTCGGCCCCGAGCACCTTGGCTATGTCGCGTGCCACGCTCGGCTTCTCGGCGATGCAGAGAATCATGCAGTCCTGATTAGATTTGGGATTGGTGGAATATCTGAGAAAGCGGTCAGAGGGATTTCGCTTCGTTCCAGATGGCGTCCATCTCGGCGAGGGTCATGTCGCGCAGTGACTTTCCCATCTCCTTGGCACGGGCCTCAAGGTGGTTGAAGCGACGGATGAACTTGCGGTTGGTGCGTTCAAGGGCGTTCTCGGGGTTGACCCCGTAGAGGCGTGCAGCGTTGACCACCGAGAAGAGGAGGTCGCCAAACTCGGCCTCGAGCGCGTCGGCGTCGGCAGAGGCGATCTCGGCCTCGACCTCGCCCATCTCCTCCTTGACCTTGTCCCAGACCTGGGCGCGGTCTTCCCAGTCGAAGCCGACGTTGCGGGCCTTTTCCTGGATGCGGTTGGCCTTGATGAGGGCCGGCAGGGCGTTTGGCACGCCGCCGAGAACTGTCTTGTTGCCCCCCTTTTCCTTTAGCTTGAGCTCCTCCCAGTTGTTGAGCACCTTCTCCTCCGTCTCGGCTTCGACAGAGCCGAAGACGTGGGGATGGCGGTATATAAGCTTGTCGGTGAGCGAATCGCAGACGTCTGCGATATCGAACTGTCCCTTCTCGTCGGCTATCTTGGAGTAGAACGCCACGTGGAGCAGCACATCGCCCAGCTCCTTGCGTATGTTGTCGGTGTCGTCGCCGGCCAGGGCGTCGGCGAGTTCGAAGACCTCCTCGATAGTGTTGGGTCGCAGGGATTCGTTGGTCTGCTTCGCGTCCCAAGGACACTTCACGCGAAGGGTGTCGAGGACGTCGAGCATTCGGCCGAAAGCGGCCAGTTTTTCCGATTGGGTGTGCATGGATACGAAAAAATATGATGAAAAAGAGCCCCGGAAGGCGCTTTTTAGATTAATTGAGTGCAAAGTTAGTCAGAAATTGGGAGATTATTACTAAATTTGTGGATTGAAAAATCAGGCTGATGAACAAAATACTCAATACAAGAGATATAGAACATCTGTCAAAATTGATAGAAGGAGCGCGCAACATCGTGCTCACCTGTCATGTGCGTCCCGACGGAGACGCCATGGGGAGCACGCTCGGGCTCTACTGGCTCCTGAAGCGGCTGGGGCGCAACCCGATGGTGATAGTCCCTGACCAGCCTCCCCGCACGCTCTCCTTCCTCCCCGGCTTCAGGGACGTGGCCGTGTACACGCGCCACGACCCCTATTGCCAGCGATTGATGGAGGAGGCCGGGCTGCTCATCTGCTGCGACTTCAACAAGCCTTCGCGCCAGGACCACCTGGGAGCGCTGACCGAGGCGGCCACCTGCCCGAAGGTGCTCATAGACCATCATCAGGACCCTTCGCATTTCTGCGACCTGACATTCTCCTATCCTGACATGTCGAGCACGTGCGAGCTTGTATTCCGCATCATTGCCGCCTTGGGCCTCTATGAGGAGATGGACAAGGACACGGCCGAATGCCTGCTGACGGGGATGGTGACCGACACGCGCAATTTCTCGGTAAACATCAAGAGCCCCGACATCTATGAGATCCTGACTCTGCTTCTGGAAAAGGGGGTCGACAAGACCCGCATAGTCAAGGAGGCCCTGATGACGCGCACCTACGGCAGTGTCAAGCTCCATGCCTACGCCATTGCCGAGAAGATGGAGATCTTCCCCCGCCATCATGCATCGCTCATCACGCTCGACCTCGGGGAGCTGAAACGCTTCCACTATGAGCGTGGCGACTCCGAGGGGCTGGTCAACGAGCCGTTGGAGATCCGAGGCGTGGTCTACTCCATCTTCCTGCGTGAGGACGAGGACTGCATAAAGGTGTCGGCGCGGAGCATCAACAACTTCCCCGTGTCGAGGATATGCGAAGAGCTCTTCGGCGGCGGAGGCCACGTGATGGCGGCAGGTGCGGAGTTTCACGGCACCCTGGAGGAGGCCCGGCGCATGGTGGTAGAGGCGCTCCCGAAGTATGACAAGTATATCAAAGGACATCCCGACCGAATCGAGCTCTGGGGCTCCTGAGACACACTAACCCACAGGAAATGAAAATCAAGATTCACGAAATATTGCCGGGGAAGGCCCCGGCGCTGACAGCCGGACTGCTCCTCTGCCTCGCAGGGGCCACGGGCGCATGCAGCGACTCTGAAAGCTATTCCGACCTGCTGAGAGACGAGACAAAGGCGGTCAACTGGTTTCTGGCGCGCCAGAAAGTGGTCAACGAGGTGCCGGAGGACTCGGTGTTCGAGGTAGGCCCCGACGCCCCCTTCTACAAGATGGACGAAGAGGGCAACCTCTACATGCAGGTGCTCAACACCGGCACCGACGAGCGGGCCGTGGACGGGGCGAAGGTGTTCTTCCTATACTCGCGGCAGAACATCCTGCTCATGCAGCAGACCAACAACCTGGATGTGGCTTCCACGGGCAACAGCAACCAGCTCGGCTCGGTCGGAAGCACCTTCTTCATCTTCGGCAATACGATGCGCCCCTCAAGCGGGCAGTACGGCTCAGGGGTGCAGGTGCCCTTGAAATACTTCGGCTATGACAGCGAGGTCAATCTCGTGGTGAAGTCCTATGTGGGCTTCAACAGCGACCAGACCACTTGCACTCCTTATCTGATGAACGTGCGCTACTTCAAGGCGGTCTACTGACTCAAGGCAGTCTACTAACTCAAGGCAGCCAACTAACGATAATTACAACTAACCATACTAAAGCTACATATTCTCACTATGTCACTAATAAAATCCATCTCAGGTATCCGCGGCACCATCGGTGGCCGCTCAGGTGAAGGTCTCGGCGGCGTGGACATCGTAAAGTTCACGGCTGCCTATGCCGAATACATGCGCCGCGCCAACGGCGGCCAGACAGGACGTATCGTGGTGGGACGCGACGCACGCATCTCGGGGGCGATGGTCGACTCCCTGGTGACGGGCGCCTTGATGGCCATGGGCATGGACGTCGTCAACATCGGCCTGGCCACTACCCCGACGACCGAGCTTGCAGTGGTGGGCGAGAAGGCCATCGGCGGCATCATCATCACCGCCAGCCATAACCCGGTGCAGTGGAACGCCCTCAAGCTCCTCGACGCCAACGGAGAGTTCCTGACCGACAAGGCCGGCAAGCAGGTGATCGAGATTGCCGAAAAGGAGGACTTCACTTTCGCCGGGGTGTACGACCTCGGTCAGCTCTACCATAACGACACCTGGGGCGAGCGCCACATCGACATGGTGAAGGCCCTGTCCCTGGTGGACTGCGAGGCCATTGCAAAGGCCGGACTCACAGTGGCTGTGGATGCTGTCAACTCTGTCGGTGGCATCGTCATACCCCGCCTGCTGAAGGCCTTGGGCGTCAAGGAGGTAATAGAGCTCAACTGCGAGGCCACCGGCCATTTCGCGCACACTCCCGAGCCCATCCCGGAAAACCTCACCCAGATAGCCGACCTCATGAAGGAGGGGCGTGCAGACGTGGGCTTCGTGGTGGATCCGGACGTAGACCGCCTGGCCATTGTGATGGAGAACGGCGAGATGTTCGTCGAGGAATACACGCTCGTGGCCGTGGCTGACTACGTGCTGGGGCATACCCCCGGCTCGACGGTGTCCAACCTCTCAAGCTCGCGCGCCCTTCGCGACGTGACCCGCGCCCATGGATGCGAATACAATGCAGCCGCCGTGGGTGAGGTCAACGTCGTGGCAAAGATGAAGGAGACAGGCGCCGTCATCGGCGGCGAGGGCAACGGCGGAGTAATCTATCCCGAGCTCCACTATGGCCGCGACGCCCTTGTGGGCGTGGCCCTCTTCCTGACCCTCATGGCCAAGAGCGGCAAGAAGGTCACCGAGCTAAAGGCCGGATACCCGCAGTATGCCATAGCCAAGAACAAGATAGAGCTCACGCCCGACATCGACGTCGATGCCATTCTTGAGGCCGTCAAGCAGAAGTTTGCCAATGAGGAGGTCAACGACATCGACGGCGTGAAGATCGACTTCGCCGACAGCTGGGTGCACCTGCGCAAGTCCAACACCGAGCCCATCATCCGCATCTACAGCGAGGCCCAGACCATGGAGCAGGCCGACGAGCTGGCCCGTCGCATCAAAGAGGTGATCGCATCATGCTGAAGAAATTCTTTCTCAATCTGCTGTCATCCTTCGTCGGCGCATGGCTGGCGATGGTGCTCTTCTGCGTCGTGCTGCTCATCGTGGGCATCGGCGTGGCCGTCAGGATGAGCGATGCGGGGGGCGAGGCCTCCATATCCAAGCACAGCGTCATGGTCATCGACCTCAAAGGGGAGATAATCGAGGCCGAAGGCCCCGCCTCCTTCGATCCCATGATGATGCTGCAGGAAGACAAGAAGGGCACCATCCTGCTCTCGACCCTTGTCAACGGCATTCGCGAAGGGGCCAAGGACAAGAACATCGACGCCCTCTATATCAAGTGCGGGGGCATAGCGGCCGGCCCGGCCACCCTCCTGGCCTTGCGCGACGAGGTGAAGGCCTTCCGCAAGAAGGGCAAGAAAGTCTACGCCTACTCCGACTCCTACACGCAGGGCTCCTACATAGTGGCCTCGGCAGCCGACAGCGTGTTTCTCAACAGCGCCGGCATGGTCAGCCTCCATGGCCTGGGCGGGGAGACGATGTTCCTGAAGGATTTCTTCGACAAGATAGGGGTGCAGTTCGAGGTGGTGAAGGTCGGCACCTTCAAGTCGGCCGTCGAGCCCTATATAATGAACCACATGAGCGAGCCGGCGCGCGCCCAGCTCGACACCCTCTATGGCAACATCTGGAATGTCTTCCGGGCAGCCGTGGCCAACGACCGCAAGATTCGCCCCGCGCGGCTCGACTCGCTTGTAAGCAACGGATATATCGTCACGCAGAGCGCCGACTGGGCCAAGAAGCACCGTCTGGTGGACCGTGTGGTCTTTGAGCGCCAGATGGACGACATCGTGGGCAAGATAGTGGACCGCGAGGGGAAGGATGTCAAGTATGTCGATGTCGCCACCTTGGCCGCTAAGGCCGGCTGGGGAAACGACTACGGGTCGCGCAAGCAGATAGCGGTGCTCTATGCCGACGGCGACATCGCCGAGAGCGAGCGCGCCGGGATATTCTGCGACCGCCTCGTGCCTGTCATAGTGGACCTTGCAGACGACGACAATGTGAAGGGCCTCGTGATGAGGGTCAACTCCCCCGGTGGCTCGGTCTTCGGCAGCAAACAGATAGCCGACGCCTTGGCCTACTTCAAGAGCAAGGACAAGCCGTTTGCCGTTTCGATGGGCGACTATGCAGCCTCCGGAGGGTATTGGATATCCTGCGAGGCAGACCGCATCTTCGCAAGCCAGGTGACCATCACCGGCTCGATCGGCATCTTCGGCCTCATCCCCAACTGCGAGGGGCTCGCCTCGAAGCTGGGTGTCAGCTTCGAGCAGGTGGCCACCAATCCCGAGGCCGACTTCCCGAGCCTCTTCAAGCCTATGACCCCCTCGCAGAGAGAGGCCATGCAGAAGAGCGTCGAGAGAGGGTATGACGAATTTGTGGCACGTGTGGCCAAGGGGCGCAAGATGCCCGAGGCCAAGGTGCGCGCAATTGCCGAAGGCCGGGTGTGGGACGGCGACAAGGCCCGTGCCCTCGGCCTGGTGGACCAGACAGGATCGCTCTACGACGCAATCGAATGGGTGGCCAGGAAAGCCAAGGTGCATGGCGACCACGGAGTGGCCTGCTATCCTCAGTACGAGCCTTCGATGTGGGACCGCATCCTTATCTCGGCCTCGGAGAACGCCCTGGTCGACAAGGTGGCCCGGATGGCCGGACCCGGCGTAGACGAGCAGGTGGCAGTCACGGCGCTCGACATAGTGCGCCGCAAGCCCCTGCAGTCGCGCATGGTGCCGGTCAAGGTGCGCCTCTGAGCCGAGAGCGACCCTCCCATTCTGAAATTCATTCTTAGACAGAAGCCAGTGAATCCGACAGCGCAAAAATTGATACGCGGCATCCTCACCCCGCTCTCATGGATATATGGAGCGGTGGTGTGGGTGCGCAACAAGATGTTTGACATGGGGATCCTGCCGCAGGAGACGTTCCCCGTGCCGGTGGTCTGCATAGGCAACATCACGGTCGGAGGCACGGGCAAGACCCCGCATACGGAGTATGTCGTGTCGTGCCTTGCAGGGAGGATGAAGATGGCTGTGCTGAGCCGGGGCTACAAACGCAAGACGCGTGGCTTCATCCTCGCCAATTCCCACTCCACTCCGGAGCTGATAGGCGACGAGCCCCTGCAGATCTACCGCAAATTCAGGCGTGTGGCCAAGGTGGCGGTGTGCGAGAACAGGCGCGAGGGGATTCGCGAACTGCTCAGGCTCTTTCCCGACCTTGAGCTGGTCATCCTCGACGACGCCTTCCAGCACCGGTATGTCAAGCCCTCGGTGGCGGTGCTCCTGACCGAGTACAACCGCCCCGTGCACAAGGATCACCTCCTCCCCTTGGGCCGGCTGCGCGAGAGCACGATGGCTCTCAACCGCGCCGACATAGTGGTGGTGACGAAATGTCCCGACAACATGTCTGCCCTCGACGTGCGGCTCCGAAGCAAGGACCTGGACCTGATGTCCTACCAGAAGCTGTTCTTCTCCCGATACACCTACGGGCCCCTGGAGCCGGTCTTCGCAGAAGACTGCCCCTATCAGGTGTCGCTCGACGAGCTGACCTCAAGGGACGGCGTGCTGCTCGTGACGGGCATCGCCCACCCTCGCTATTTTGTAAGGCATTTCTCGCATTATCCCTTCAAGGTGAAGGTGGACCATTTCCCCGACCACCACGACTTTTCCAGAGCCGACATCGAGGAGATCGCCAAGCGCTTCAAGGCACTGCCGGGAGAGAGGAAGATCATCATCACCACCGAAAAGGATGCGGTGCGTCTCGCCTACAACCCCTATTTCCCGCCGAAGCTGAAGCCTTTCGTGTTTTACCAGCCCATAGCCGTCAACCTTGAGGGCGACGGGCTGATACAGGCCATAATGACAGGAATAGGGCGGGGGGAGATGCCTGAGGAGCATACCAATGTGGAGGCTCCAACGCTTTCCGGCTACCCGCCGCATCCCGGGGCGTCCGAAGAGCCGGGAATGGACGACGAGGAGGCGGCAGACCGCGGCACCCAGGACGACCTTCGAACAAACGACCAAGTACCAAGAGAAACATAATATCAAGAGACTTATGGAAAAGACAATGCTGGATATAATCAAGGAGAGTGCGGATTTCATCCGCACCACCGTAGGGGGCGAGATGCCCGAGACCGCCATCATCCTGGGCACGGGCCTGGGAGACCTGGTCAACCATATGGAGGTGAAGGCCACCATCGACTATAAGACCATCCCCAATTTCCCCGTCTCGACCGTGGAGGGACACAGTGGCAAACTGATCTTCGGCACCCTCGGAGGGCGCTACGTCATGGCCATGCAGGGCCGCTTCCACTACTATGAGGGATACGACATGAAGCAGGTGACCTTCCCCGTGCGCGTGATGAAGGCCCTGGGCGTCAAGACCCTCTTCGTGAGCAACGCTGCCGGAGGCATGAACAAGGAGTTCCGCGTGGGCGACGTGATGATCATCACCGACCACATCAACCTCTTCCCTGAGAATCCCCTGCGTGGCCGCAACTTCCCCGAGCTTGGCGACCGTTTCCCGGCCATGACCGAAGCCTATAGCAAGCGACTCGTGGCGCTGGCCGACCAAATCGCGGCCGAGGCTCCCTTCCGCCTGATGCACGGCGTCTATGTCGGCACGACCGGCCCCACGTTCGAGACCCCCGCCGAGTACGAGTACTTCCGCATCATCGGAGGCGACGCAGTGGGGATGTCCACCGTGCCCGAGGTCATAGTGGCCAACCACGCCGGCATGGAGGTGTTCGGACTCTCCGTCATCACCGACCTTGGCGGCAAGGACGTCACCGAGGTGCCTAGCCACGAGGAGGTGCAGAAGGCAGCTCTCACCGCCCAGCCTGTCCTGACCGTCCTCATCAAGGAGATGATGGCCCGAATGTAAAGGTGTCTTCCAGGGAAGCCTGGACCGACAAACTGGAAAAAGCCCCCTTCCGATGCATCGAATGGCATCGGAGGGGGCTTTTTTGCATGGAGAATGGGTGCGGGGCAAAACCAAATCCCCCGGTTGCCGCGTTTTATGATAGGGTGCGCACGCTTTTTCGGCTGCGGGCCCGAAGCTACAGATTCAAGTACGAAAGCAATACAGGCAATAATATGGAAGATAGACAGACAGAGATATCCACGCTCGGAGAGTTCGGGCTCATCGACAGGCTGACACATGATTTCCCGCTCAAGAACCCGGAATCCAAATTAGGGGTGGGCGACGACGCCGCCATAATGAGTTTCGGCGACCAGGACACTCTGGTGACCACCGACCTCCTTCTTGAAGGAATCCACTTCGACCTCCGGTACGTGCCCCTGAAGCATCTTGGCTACAAGGCGGCCATAGTCAATTTCAGCGACATCTACGCCATGAACGGCACTCCGAAGCAGATCACCGTGAGCCTCGGCGTGTCGAGCCGGTTCACCGTGGAGCACATCGAGGCCCTGTACTCTGGCATCCGTCTGGCCTGCGAGATGTATGGAGTGGACCTTGTGGGGGGCGACACGAGCGCGAGCGTGACCGGCCTGGTCATCAGCATCACCTGTCTGGGCACCGTGGCCAAGGACGAGGCCGTGAAGAGAAGCGGGGCCAAGCCCACCGACCTTATCTGCGTGAGCGGCGACTTAGGGGCTGCCTACATGGGCCTGCAGCTCCTGGAGCGTGAAAACAGGGTCGGCGCCCAGTCGGGCGACCCCTCCTTCCAACCCGATTTCTCCGGCAAGGAATATATCCTGGAACGCCAGCTCAAGCCCGAGGCCAGGCGCGACGTGGTGGCCATGCTTCGGGAGAAGGGCCTGAAACCCACGTCCATGATGGATGTCAGCGACGGACTGTCGTCCGAACTCCTCCATATATGCAAGGCTTCCAATGTGGGGTGCCGCGTCTATGAAGACCGCATACCCATCGACTACCAGACAGCGATGATGGCCGAGGAACTGAACATGAATCTCGTCACGGCGGCCATGAACGGCGGAGAGGACTACGAGCTTCTCTTCACCCTCCCCCTGACCGACAACGAGAAGGTGCAGAACCTTCCCGGCATACGCATGATTGGCTACGTCACCGAGCCGCAGCTCGGAGCCGCGCTCGTGACCCGCGACGGAGGGGAGATACCGATCCGCGCACAGGGCTGGAACGCATTCGTCGAGCAGGTGGAGCAAGGAGCCGCCAAGCAAGCCAGGGAAATCTCCGAGGAGAAGGCCGATGAGGTATCGAAAGGGGCGTCCGAAGAGCAGCCCGAGGAGAAAAAGGAGCCTGGAGAGACAAAGTGACCCGGTCTTAAATTTAATTAACACAAGAAATTTAGTCAATCACCTAAATAATGGTATTTTTGCAAAACATTTGCAAGAATACCTTATAAGATAATATATGAACGAAACCGTCAACATCCGAGAGCTCAACGATCTCATCGCATCCAAGGGCAATTTTCTCAACATGATCCGCACCGGAATGCAGCAGCGCATCGTGGGTCAGAAGCATCTTGTCGATTCCCTGCTCATTGCCCTTCTCTGCAATGGACACGTGCTGCTCGAGGGTGTGCCCGGTCTGGCAAAGACCCTCGCCATCAAGACTCTCGCCACACTGGTGGACGCCAAATATAACCGCATACAGTTTACTCCCGACCTTCTCCCCGCCGACGTCATCGGCACGCTGATATACAGTGTCAAGAAAGAGACCTTCGAGGTGAAGAAGGGCCCCATCTTCGCCAACTTCGTGCTGGCCGACGAGATCAACCGCGCCCCGGCCAAGGTGCAGAGCGCGCTTCTCGAGGCCATGCAGGAGCGTCAGGTTACGATCGGTGACGAGACCTATCCGCTTCCGGCCCCATTCCTCGTGATGGCCACCCAGAACCCCATCGAGCAGGAGGGCACATACCCGCTCCCCGAGGCGCAGACCGACCGCTTCCTGCTCAAGGTCATCATAGGCTATCCAACTAAGGACGAGGAGAAGGACATCATCCGTCAGAACATCAAGGGAGCCCTGAGCGCCGTGCAGCCTCTCGTGTCCACTTCCGAGGTGCTCGAGGTTCAGAAGATCGTGGAGAAGATATACGTCGACGAGAAGATCGAGAACTATATCGTAGACATCGTGTTCGCTACCCGCGAGCCCGGGAAGTTCGGCCTCAGCGACCTCCAGGGCATCATCGCATACGGGGCGTCGCCGCGAGCATCCATCAGCCTGGCGCTGGCCTCGCGCGCCTACGCCTTCCTGCAGGGGCGCGGCTATGTGATCCCGGAAGACGTGCGCGCAGTATGCCATGACGTCATGCGCCACCGCATAGGGCTCACCTACGAGGCCGAGGCCAACAACATCACCACCGACGAGGTCATCACCGACATCCTGGACAAGGTGGTCGTGCCCTGATGTGGAATCTCCGGGAGGCACCCGGCCATTTTGATAATAGAGAAAGATGATAGACACCAACGAACTGCTCAAGAAGGTACGCAAGATTGAGATCAAGACCCGTGGCCTGAGCCAGAACATCTTCGCCGGCGAATACCACACGGCCTTCAAGGGGCGCGGCATGATGTTTTCGGAGGTGCGCGAGTACCAGCCGGGCGACGACATAAGAGACATCGACTGGAACGTGACGGCACGTCACAACAAGCCCTATGTCAAGGTCTACGAGGAGGAGCGCGAGCTGACCATGATGCTTCTCGTCGATGTCAGCGGCAGCCGGGAGTTTGGCGCCGTGGGCCCGGCGAAGCGTGAGATCATGGCCGAGGTAGCGGCCACGCTTGCCTTCTCTTCCATACAGAACAACGACAAGGTGGGCATGATCCTATTCAGCGACAGGGTGGAGAAATTCATTCCGCCCAAGAAGGGGAGGAAGCATATCCTGCTCCTGATCCGCGAGCTGCTGGAGTTCACGCCCCAGAGCCGGGGTACGGATATAGACGTGGCGCTTCAGTTCATGACCAACGCCATCAAGAAGCGTTGCTCCGCCTTCCTGATCAGCGACTTCATCGACGACCACGACTATTTCCGGTCGATGTCGATAGCCAACCGCAAGCACGAGCTGGCCGCCATACAGGTGTATGACCTGCGCGACGGCAAGATGCCCGACGTGGGCCTGATGCGTGTGCGCGACCTGGAGACGGGCATCGACAGGTGGGTGGACACTTCCTCGAAAAGCGCCCGCAATGCCTTTGACAAGATGTGGTACGACCGGCAGCAGAAACTGGCCTCCGTGACGGCGCGTTGCGGCGTGGACCTGGCTTCCATCCGCACTGACGAAGACTATGTGAAGGCCCTGCTCGGGATGTTCCGCCGCAGGGCCGGGGCGAGGATGTGAGCCTGGAGTGGCCGGCCAAGTCCCGGCGGGAGGGGAGAAGAGTATAAGCATATAACATGACAAGCAGAAGATTCATATCAAACATATCGCGCCAGCTCGCGGCTGCGGCCCTGATAGCCGGAGGCCTATCTTCGGCTTCGGCCGCTTTGCCCACCGTCAAGGCACGTCTGGACTCCGCCTCCATTTTGATGGGGCGGATGACTACGCTGCGCCTGCAGGTGGTGGAGGACGAGGGAGCGAAGGGGACTTTCCCGTTGCTCCAGCCCAACGACCGTGGCTATGCAGGGGTGTGCGGCGACAGTGTGGAGCTGCGCACCTCGATACAGCGTGACACCACCCGGCTCGGAAGCGGGCGCATCCAGGTGGACTGGCAAGTGCCGGTGCAGTCGTTCGACTCCGGAGCCTACAGGCTGCCGGAGCTGGCCTATGTCGTAGGGCGCGACACCGTGCGCACCAACCGCCTTTCCCTTAAGGTCGTGCCGGTCAAGGCCACTGCCGAGGACCAGATTGCCGGCCTTGCACGTCCCGCCGACCCGGCGGGCAAATCCTTTTGGGACTTCCTCCCCGACTGGCTCGTGGATTACTGGTGGATCGGTCTCATAGCGGTCATGGCCGCCCTGATTTGCTTCGAGGAGGCCATCCGTCGCAAACCTGGTGTGCGCATACCCGGATTGGCTCCGAAGAAAGAGCCGGATCCCTGGGAGGAGGCCGTCTCCGGGCTTGAGAATCTCAAGGCCCAGAAACTGTGGGAGCAGGGTCAGGAGAAGGAGTATTTCACCCGGCTCACCGACATACTGCGCATCTATCTGCAGAAACGCTTCGGCATCAACGCCATGGAGATGACATCGCGTCAGATCATGATGACCCTGGCCGCCGACACGGAGCTGCGCGAGAAGCGCGGCATGGTGCGACAGATTCTGGACATGGCCGACTTCGTGAAGTTTGCCAAGGTGCGCCCGCTTCCCGACGACAACATTGCGGCCTGGAACAATGCCATGGCCTTCGTGCGTGACACGAAGCCGCAGCCCGTGAGCGCCCCTGCGGGGGGCGCCGATGCGGCGTCGTCGGTAATGGCTAAGGATGGCGAAGGAAAGAAAGGGGGTGAGGCATGATGCTCAAACACCCCGCAATGCTATGGCTCTTCCTGATCTACATCCCTCTTATAGGATGGTATGTATGGAAACAGCGAAACTCCCGTCCCTGGCTCGGCATCTCCTCGGCGCAGGCCTTCGTGCGCCTTCCGCTCCCCTGGAAGATATGGGTGATGCATTTCTGCTTTCTGCTGAAGCTCGTGGCCATCGGTGCGCTCATCGTGGCCCTGGCCCGTCCGCAGACCACTGACTCCGCACGCACGTCGCGCGTCATAGGCACCGACATTGTCCTGGCCATCGACATCTCGGGCAGCATGACGGCCACAGACTTCTCTCCCAACCGCTTCGAGGCAGCCAAGCAGACTGCCACGCAGTTTGTCAACAATCGCACCAGCGACAACATGGGCCTTGTGGTGTTTGCCGGCGAGAGCCTCTCGCTCATGCCGCTGACCACCGACAGGGCCGCGCTGGTCAACGCCATCAACAATGTGACGATGGGGGCGCTCGACGACGGCACGGCCATCGGCGACGGTCTTTCAAGCGCCATCAACCGCATATCTTCGGGACATGCAAAGTCGAAGAGCATCATCATGCTCACCGACGGCACCAACAACGCCGGCGACGTGGCCCCCCTGACAGCTGCCGCCATTGCCAAGCAGAAGGGCATTCGTGTCTACACCATCGGGGTGGGCACCAACGGAAGCGTGCAGATCACCGATCCCTACGGATTCTCCACCACCACGCTTGAGACAAAGGTCGACGAGGAGTCGCTAAAGGCCATAGCCTCCACGACAGGCGGCAAGTACTTCCGCGCCAAGGACGAGAAGATGCTTCAGAGAGTTTTCAAGGAAATCGACTCGCTGGAGAAGACCGAGCTGGACGTCTCCCAATTCACGCAGACCGACGAGGACTTCATGCCCTGGGTGTGGATAGCTCTCGGGGCCTGGGCCCTGATGGTGGCCTTGCGTTACACCCTGCTGAGAAGGATACCCTGACCCGGGGTCTTTTCGCGACCAATAAACAGACTTCAATATGTTCAGTTTCGCATATCCCAAAATATTGTTTCTGCTGCTTGCGGTGCCGGTGTACTGTCTGCTGTATGCCTGGGCGCGGTATGCACGCAGCCGCAAGCTCAAGAAATTCGGCAATCCGGCGGTGCTGGCGCACCTCATGCCTGATGCCTCGCCCTACAAGCCTCCGTTCAAGCTGGTGCTCGAGATGGCGGCGTTGTGCTGCCTGATCATTGCCGCCGCCCGCCCGTGGGGCGGAGTGAAGGACGTTAAGACCTCCAAGGAGGGCATCGAGGTGGTGATTGCCGTCGATGCGTCCAACTCCATGCTGGCCTCCTCGACCACGGACCCCGAGGGACCCGACAGGATGCGCACCGCCAAGCTGATGCTGGAGAAGCTCATCAACCGGCTCGACAACGACCGCGTCGGTCTAATCGTGTATGCCGGTAGCGCCTATACGCTGATACCGGTGACGAGCGACTATGTGTCGGCTAAGATGTTCCTCAATTCCATAGACCCGTCGCAGTTCACCAACCAGGGCACCGACATCGCGGGTGCAATCGACCTGGCCACGAAGTCTTTCAGCGCGGATTCCAATATCGGCAAGGCCCTCATCCTCATCACGGATGCCGAGGAGCTTGAAAACCCCGAGGAGGTCATGTCCGCGGCCGAGACGGCGGCGAAGAACAAGATCCAGCTCGACGTCATCGGAGTGGGCACCACCACCGGGGTGCCTGTGCGTGTGAAGGGCTCGTACCTCATCGACCCCGAGACAGGCGAGCCGGTGATGACGGCTCTCAACGAGAAACTGGCCGAGAGCATCGCCAAGGAGGGGAAGGGCATATACGTCAATGCCACCGCCCCCGGAGCCCTCAACGAACTCGACAAGCAGCTCGACACTCTGAAGAAGGCTTCGCTCGACTCCAGCCTCTATGCCGTGCATGACGAGCTGTACCGCATCTTCGTGTGGCTGGCACTGGCAATCATAGTCTTCGACATCTTCATCCTTGACCGCAAGATAGGATGGCTCGATAAAATCACATTCTTCAAGAAGGAGGCAAAGAAATGAGACATATAGCTATTCTTACGCTCGCGTGCCTGTTGGGCGCGGGGGCCCTGGCTTCTTGTTCCGGCAAGGCGCCGCAAGAGTCGACGCGCCGGGAGCGCAGGCTCATCAACGCCGGCAACAAGGAGTATGAAGACGGCCATTATGCGGAGGCGATGACCAAGTATCGCGAGGCCATGGAGGAATCTCCCAACTCGGCAGAGGCGCGCTACAATCTCGGCCTGACGCATCTGCGCCGCGCCGAGACCATCGAGGCCGATTCCCTTAAGCAGGCCTACATGCAGAGCGGGGTCCAGCACACCACCGAGGCGGCGCGCCGGGGAAGCGACCGCCCCATGACCGCTTCGAGGGCATCCTATAACTTAGGCAACGTGGAGTTCAATCAGGAGCAGTACGCCCAGGCCATAGAGATGTACAAGCAGGCTCTGCGTCTCAATCCCGACGATGAGGCCGCCCGCCGCAACCTGCGCATCGCCCAGCTCAAAAAGCAGCAGCAAGACGACCAGAACAAGGACAACCAAGACAAGGACCAGGATCAGCAGGACCAACAGCAGCAGGACCAGCAGCAACAGGACCAGGACAAGAAGGATCAGAAGCAGGACCAGAACCAGCAGAACCAGCCCCAGCAACAGCCTCAGCAGCCGCAGGAGCAGCAGATCAATCCCGAAGCGTCCGAGCAGATCCTGAAGGCGATGGAAAACAAGGAGAACGCCACCCGGGCAAGAGTCATGAAGGGACAGAACGGCCGTGAGGCGGCCGGGGCAGCCCGTCACCGCAAGAACTGGTAACGTCCGTCTCCACCAATAACCATAGATTCCGATGAAATTCCCATTCCACAACCATACGAACCATCCTTACCTTCACGGCACGGCAAGACGCCTCACGGCGTTGCTGTGCCTATTCGTCTGTTGCGCACTGTCCGTCCTCACCGCTTCGGCGCAGGGCAATCTCCAGATACGGGTGGAGGGCGCCAGGGGAGGACAGATTGAGGTAGGGCAGAAGTTCTATATTACCTATATCCTCAACAATATCAAGGAGGAGCCGGTGGCTCCCAAGCAAGTGCCGGGAGCGAAGGTGAACTACTTCACGCTTACGGGACACTCCTCCTCCTTCACCAGTGTCAACGGCCAGACCACCTCCTCCATACGCCTTACGTACACTGCCACTCTGACGGCAGAGAAGGAGGGCGCCTATACGTTTGGACCCGTGACTGTCGGGAGCGCGAAGAGCAACCAGGTGAGATACGAGATCGTGGGTCGTGGCAAGGCTTCGGCTGCTGCAGGCGTGCCTCAGCAGTCGCAGTCGCAGGCACGCCAGGGAAATGCCCAGCAGGGCGCTCAAGACCCGGACGAGCCAAAATTCATCGGAAAGGGCAACGACAACATCTTCTTGCGTGCCAGCGTCTCCAAGACCACGGCCTGGGAGCAGGAGGCTTTGGTATATACCGTAAAACTTTACACCACCTATTCCCCGATCAAGTTCATAGGAGCCACGGACGCTCCTAAATTTGACGGTTTCGTGGTGGAGGAATCCGACGACGTCTCGAAGGAGCTGACTTTCGAGACATACAACGGGCGCCAGTATTCCACGGCTGTCATAGCCCGCTACATCATCTTCCCCCAGATGGAGGGAAAGCTGGTAATCAAGGGAAATACCTATACGGTCAGCACCGACGAGAGGGAGTACTATCACGACCCCTACTACCAGACGGTGGCTGTGCGCCGACCTATTCAGTTGAATGTGCGTCCCAACGACTTGACAGTGAATGTCAAGGCTCTCCCGACGCCGAAACCTGCCAATTTCTCGGGCGGAGTGGGGCAGTTCACGATCACCTCCGCCTATGACAACAAGCCCCTTCATGCCAATGAAGCGGCCTCGATAGTGTACACGGTGAAGGGGTCGGGCAACATTAAGTATGTACACCTTCCCGACCTGAACGCCCTCTATCCCTCCGAACTGGAGGTCTATTCCCCCAAGACGGAGGTGACGGCGAAGGCCGGAGCCTCCACTGTCAGTGGCACCGCCCGCTTCGACTACTCCTTCATGCCTATGGAGGAGGGGCAGTTCCGGATCCCCGCAGTGGAGCTTGTGTATTTCAACCCCGCCACTGGAAAGTACCAGTCCACTTCCTCGCAGGGCTACGATGTCACTGTGGGACGGGGGCGCAACGTCACGGCGTCACAGACTATCACTCGTCTCAAGTTTGATCCCGCGTTGATGGGGGAGACACCGTTGAAGCCCTCACACATACCCTTCGTGTATCGTTGGGGCTACTGGCTCTTCTACATCGTCCCGTTCCTAATCCTGGCCACTTCGGTGATCGTCTACCGCAAGAAGCTGGAGCAGAGGGCCGACCTGGTAGGGCTGCGCAGCCGCAAGGCCGGCAAGATGGCGGCCCGACGCCTGCGTAAGGCCAAGGCTTGCATAGGGAGCGGGGACAGCCATAAGTTCTATGAGGAGATGCTTGCGGCGTTGTGGGGCTATCTGGGCGACAAGCTCAAGATGCCCACCTCCGAGCTGAGCCGCGACAACGTCACTGCAGTGCTTGAGAGCAAAGGAATCCCGGAGGACGACATCCGGCAACTCGTGGAAGTGCTCGACGACTGCGAGATGGCCCGTTACGCACCCGCTTCCACAGGCAAGACACTCCAGGAGACCTATGACCAGGGAGCCGAGGTCATCAGCACCCTCGACGGAGCTTTCAAAGGCAATGCCTCCAAGTCCACCACTCAAAAATGACCCCCCGATGAACGAAATTAAGAAGACCCGATACCTCCTCGCTCTCATAGTCGCCCTCCTGTTCTCCAGTCTGCCTGCAGCGGCAGGGGAGAACCCTCTTGCTCCGGCCGACTCGGCCTATGAGGCAGGCAACTACAGCGGTGCCATTCAGCTCTACCAGGGAGTGCTCAACAAGGAGGGCACCTCCGCCGCCGCTCTCTTCAATTTGGGCAATGCCTATTATCAGGCAGGGGACCTTGGAAATGCGCGAATCTGCTATGAGCGCGCACGCCGCCTTGATCCGTCGGCAAAGGAGATCAACAACAACCTGAACTATCTCGTGTCGAAAGTCGAGGACGCCAACCGCGCCGACCTTTCCGACAAGAAACTGAGCGTCACGCCTGGCGAAAAGAGCTTTTTTGACTCCCTGCACCAGTATATCGCCCTCGACCTTTCTACCAACAGCTGGGCCCGCATGGCGGCAATGGCCTTCATACTTTTGCTGGCCTGTGTGGCCTTGTATCTCTTTCCCCGCAACGTGGCCCTGCGCAAGGTGGGCTTTTTCGGAGGAGGGATATTTGCAATGTTTTCCATCGTCTTCATCATCTTCGCCTTCATCGGCGCCAGGGCGGTGGAGAGACATGACACCGGAGTGGTGATGGCTTTCAAGACGCCCCTTCTCACAGAGCCGCAACTCGATTCGAAGGCCGCCACCTCACCCCTGCATCGTGGCACAAAGCTGCAGATACTCGCCGAGGAGGAGGGCCCCGACGGTGAGGCCGCTTGGTTCAAGGTGAGGCTCAACGATGACTTCGTGGGGTGGATACCGGGGCGCGATTTCACTGTCATCTGACAGGCTTCGCCAGGCGCAAGCCAGGTCAAGGGCTCTGATATGTATGCTGTTAAGTCAGGCGGATCGGGACTTGAAAAAAGTTCTGGCGAAAAATGATGTTTTACAACATCAAAAAAAGTTAGGTGATAATTTGGCTGATTGCCCCGAAATGCGTAAATTAGCGAAAAAATTAACAAAATACTATCTAAACTCAAAATACAGAACACATGAGCAAGACGATTTCATTCAATGAACTGCGCAGACTCAAAGACAGTCTGCCCGACGGAGCGACTCACCGCATCGCTGACGAGCTGAACGTGACAGTGCAGACCGTGCGCAACTACTTCGGCGGCGTCAACTACCAGTTTGGCAAGAACATCGGTATGCACATTGAGCCGGGTCCCGACGGCGGCATCGTAGTGCTCGACGACACCACCATCTACGACATGGCTGTCAAGATCCTCGAAGAGGAGGCAGCTAAGAAGGCCTAAGCCCGACGTAGGAATCGGCCCACTCACCACATCTTCCATCCCACATTAACAATAGCGACTTATGGACCAGACTTCGGCAATGACTCAATTGGCCTTGCACACCCCCACGGTGGCAGGTCGCGTCAAGACGCTTCTCGAAGCGCATGGCGTGGCTGTGTCATTGGCTGATGTGACTGTCCCCGGGCTTTCCGCCATGTCGCTCTCTGTGCAGGAGAATGATGTGGAGAAAGCCCTTAAAATCATTGAGTCCGGCTCCGTGATGGCAGCCATTTCCGAGGAGATCAAGTTGGCGGGGATGAGCGCCGAAGTGCTCATTCCCGTCGATTTCTCCGAACTGAGCCTCACGGCGGTGGCCGTAGGGTTTGACATGGCACGGCGACTCGGATTGAAAGCGGTCGTGCTTCATGCCTACCCGGAGCCCCTTCTGCCGACCACGCCCACGTCCAATCCCTTCGCCGGCGACTTCGGGCTGACTCCCGATTACTCGGGGCAGCTGCAGCTGGAGAAAGACTATGAGTCGGATGCACAGGTGTTGGCCTATCAGTTCGAGCAGCGACTCAGGACACTCGTGAAGGAGGGAAAGCTGAGCGACGTGCCTTTCACTATGGTGACGCGTCCGGGCGTTCCGGAAGAGGTCATACGCGCCTATACGATCCAGAACCCCCCGGTGCTCGTGGTCATGGCCACTCGCGGACGCACGAAGCGAGAGCAGGATCTGGTTGGAAGCGTCACAGCCGAGGTGCTCGACACCTGCAGGGTGCCCGTCTTCACCGTGCCTGACGACTACACGATGGAGAAGGTGGAAGGGATACGCCGCCTTGCTTTCTTCTGCAACCTCGACAGGCAGGATGTCATGTCGGTCGACTTCCTGATGCGGATGTTCGACTTCCCGGATGTGGAGGTCGCCCTCGTGCCGGTTTCGGCCAAGGAGGAGAGCCGCGACGGCGTGCGCCTCGAATCGTTCCGCGACTATCTGGCGCAGAACTATCCGGAGGCGGAGTTCACCCTCTTCCGTGCATCAGGCAAGGATTTCAAGACCTCGATCTCCAATTTCCTGCACGACGCCGACATGCAGCTCCTCATCGTGCCCAACAAGAAGAAGAACATTTTCCTCCGCCTCTTCGATCCAGGCATCCCCCATCGTGTGCTGTATGAAAGAGACATACCGATGCTGGCCCTTCCTGTCTGAGGTGGGCTCTGCGGCATTGACTGAAGAATCTTCAAAGTTACGGTGCTTGTTCTGCAATAATTTGCCAGAACAAGCGTTTTTGCAATTATGATTTATCCGTCGGATTTTGAACAGAAACTGGGTTTCGACACTGTCCGCTCCCTTTTGGCTGCCAAGTGCGCAAGCCGGATGGGCAAGGAGGAGGTGGGCGAGATGCAGTTTTCGTCTGAATATGAAGAGGTGTCGCGGCGTCTGAGACAGACTTCCGAGATGGCCTCGCTTTTGCGTTCGCGCGCCGACCTTCCCGGCGCGCAGCTTTATGATGTCGGTCCCTACCTCACCGAAATTAAGGCTGAGGGAAGCTATATGTCGGCCGACCGCCTTCACAAAGTCGGCAAGATGCTTGACACGATCAACGAGGTGAGGGCTTTCTTCTGTCAGGACGGGGAGGACAGGCGCCCCGTCTATCCCGCGTTGGCCGAGGTGTTCACGCGCCTTCAGCAGTTTCCGGCCATCAGCGCCGAAATCGACCGGTGCATCACCAAATACGGAGAAGTGAAGGACACTGCTTCCGATGCCTTGTATGACATCCGCCGCCAGCTGGCGGGGATGGGAGGCTCCATGTCGCGCGCCATGCGGCGTGTGCTCGACCGTGCCGTGGCGGAGGGGATTGTGGAGAGGGATGTGACACCCTCGATGCGCGACGGACGAATGGTGATACCGGTGCCGGCGGCCATGAAACGGCACCTGTCAGGCATCGTCCATGACGAAAGCGCCACAGGAAAGACCGTCTTCATCGAGCCTGCCGAAGTAGTGGAGACTGGCAACCGCATACGCGAGCTCCAGCTTGAGGAGCATCGCGAGATCATACTCATCCTCACCGCTGTGGCCACGGTCATTCGTCCGCACATCGATGCCATTCTTGACAGTGTGCGTCTGCTGGGAGTGATGGATTTCATTCGGGCAAAGGCTGATTTTGCCAATGAGACGGACGGGCAGATGCCCACGTTGGAGAGGAAGCCCGAGATAGACTGGTACCACGCAGTGCACCCCGTCCTGATGCTGACCCTCCGCAGGCAGGGACGCGAGACCGTTCCCCTTAATCTCCAGCTCGACTCCAAGACAAGGTTCCTTATTATCTCGGGACCCAATGCAGGAGGCAAGTCGGTGTGTCTTAAGACGGTAGGCATCGTGCAGTATATGGCGCAGTGCGGCATGCTGCCGACACTGTACAGCAACTCGCACATCGGCATCTTCGACAATATTTTCGTGGACATAGGGGATGAGCAGTCCATTGAGAACGACTTGTCCACCTATTCTTCGCATCTGCGCAACATGAAGTACTTCATGGCCCATAGTGGCCGGGGCACGCTTCTGCTTGCCGACGAGATGGGGTCCGGCACGGAGCCACAGATTGGTGGTGCGCTTGCACAGGCCATCCTGCAGCGTTTGGCCGAAAGCGGCTGCATGGGGGTGGTGACCACCCATTACCAGAACCTGAAGACCTTCGCGGAGGAGACGGAGGGGTTCGTAAATGGTGCCATGCTTTATGACCGGCAGCATCTGCGTCCCACCTTCCAGCTGTCGGTCGGCAGTCCCGGCAGCTCGTTTGCCCTTGAGATCGCCCGAAACATCGGGTTGCCTCTCGAAGTGGTCGACCGTGCAAAGGAGATCGTGGGCAGCGACTACGTCAATGCCGACAAATATCTGCTCGATATCCAGAGAGACCGCCGCTATTGGGCCAACAAACGCCAGAATATCCGGGAAAAGGAGAGTCGCCTTGATGACATTCTCGCCAAGTATGAGGGCACTGCAGAGAGCCTGCGCACGCAGCGGGCAGCCATCTTGGCGGATGCCCGACGCGAGGCCAAGGAGATAATGAAGACGGCCAACGCCCGCCTTGAGGGGGCGATACGCGAGATTCGTGACGCCCAGGCCGAGAAGGAACGCACCCGTGCCGTACGCCGGGAGCTTGACCAGTATCGAGCCTCACTTGACAAGGATGAGAAGGAGGAGGGGGAGGACATTCCGGAAGTGCTCCGGCCGTTGCGCCATAAGAGTCGGCAGCAGAAGGCCAAGACGCCTGTCAAGGAGAAGGTGAAGCGCGATCTCGCCCCGGGCGACTACGTCCGCATGAGCGATGGGGGAGTGGTGGGACAGATCTTGTCGGTCCAGGGCAAGAAGGCCGAGGTGGCTTTCGGAGCCTTGCGCACCTATGTGGAGCTGTCGCGGCTGCAGGAAGCCAAGAAGCCTGCCCCGACACTGGCTTCAGCCGCCACTACGGTCAGTGCGGCCACATCCGCCGAGAGTCGGGCCAGGCAGCTCAATTTCCGTCAGGAGATCGATGTGCGCGGCATGAGGGCCGACGAGGCTCTTCAGGCAGTGACTTACTTTATAGACGATGCAATTCAGTTTAGCGCCTCCAGGGTGCGCATCCTCCATGGCACCGGCCACGGTATCCTAAAGACCCTAATACGGCAGATGCTGAAGGCCAATGGCGCAGTGGAGTCGGCCGTGGACGAGGACGTGCGCTTCGGAGGCGCCGGCATCACTGTGGTCACGCTGCGTTGAATGGGGGAGTGGTCGCCGATCGCATGTGATATTAATGCAATATTGACTATAAACATCAACTTCAAAACCAGGGACAATGAAATCCAGATATGCAGGGATATGGTGGCTTCTTGTCGCCGCCCTTGTGATAGTGGTAATCGTAGCCTTTGTCGATGATATCGAGCTGGGGAAGTGGCATGTGCGCAAGGCTCCTTTTCGGGAGGCCCTGCTCTCGTCCCCGGCAGAAAAGGGAGACGGGACAGGTGCGGAGGGTGAGATGCTCGCCTCCGGGTTTGGCATGGTGCCGGAGTCGGCGCCACGGCCCGAGCCGCAGCCTATCGATTCCGCTTCGCAGTCGCTGCTGATAATCGGCGACTCCATGACCCTCAACCTGGCGTACCGTCTTGCGGAATATGCTAAGCAGAACGGACACACCCTACATTCCGTCAACTGGGACTCGAGCAACACCAAGATATGGGCCGGATGCGACACCCTCGACAATTTCATCCGACGCTATGACGTGACCTTTGTCTTTGTCTCACTCGGCAGCAACGAGCTTTATATCAAGAATCCTTCTTCACGCGAGCCATATGTGAAAGCCATCCTCGACAAGATCGGTGACCTTCCCTATGTCTGGATCGGTCCGCCCAACTGGAAAGAGGATTCTGGCATCAACGACATGCTTGAGTCGATGTGCCGCCCGGGGGCCTTCTTCCGGTCGGCTGGGATGGAGTTTGAGCGCAAAAAGGACAAGATACACCCCACACGGCGTGCCTCGGCCCTTTGGATTGACTCTATCATGCGCTGGATGCCCAAGTCGGCACATCCGATTTTGGCGGATGTGCCCTCCGACAGCATTGGCAAGACCTCCCCGCATGTCACCTTCCTGAAGGCCCTTAACAAATAACGTCTCATACTTCCAATCCATACCACTGCATTCCCCATATGCTTCACTCCATTTGCGCGGCCATGGAATGGCCCTGGCAATTTTCCGACACCGTCTCCAATATGGCCGGCAATGTCGCCAAGATGGTGACATATGATCCTGAGGCACCGATGCTTTTCTCCAGCGGCCTTTTCTGGATCCTCTTCATCATCTTCCTCCCCATATATGCACTCCTGAAGGGGAGCAAGTCGAAGATGGTGATGTTTGTCATCGCCTTTTCCCTCTATTTCTATTACAAGTCGAGCGGCCTCTTCTTCTTGATGCTCATTGGCACGAGCCTGATTGACTGGGTTGTGTCGCACCTGGTATATAGGGCGCGTCCGAGGTGGCTGAAGCTGACATTCATGTGGCTGTCCATTGGTGTCTCCCTTTCCATCCTCGGATACTTCAAGTATGCCAACTTCTTCCTCTGGAACTGGAACCAGATGGTGCAAGGGAACTTCCAGCCTCTCGACGTCATTCTTCCGGTTGGCATCTCCTTCTACACGTTCCAGTCCATAAGCTATGTGGTGGATGTGTATAAGAAGCGTATCCGTCCGACAGCTTCGTGGTTTGATTATCTCTTCTTCCTCTCATTCTTCCCGGCACTCGTGGCCGGCCCCATTGTCCGGGCCGACTATTTCCTGCCGCAGTTGGAGAAGAACGAGCAACCCGATTTCTCCATGATATACGGAGGCCTGTGGCTCATAATCATTGGCATTATCAAGAAAGCGATCATCGCCGATTACATAGCCCAGTACAATGACTTGATATTCAACGACCCGACTCTTTACACTGGCGTGCAGACGCTAATGGGGGTCTTGGGATACACCATGCAGATCTATTGCGACTTCTCCGGCTATTCCGACATGGCTATAGGTCTCGCGCTCATGATGGGCTTCAGGCTGGGGCTGAACTTCGACTCTCCCTACCAGAGCCGCAACCTCACTGAGTTCTGGCGCCGCTGGCACATATCGCTCTCATCCTGGCTACGCGACTATCTCTACATCCCTCTCGGAGGCAACCGCAAGGGCACCATCCGCACATATGTCAACAACTTCCTGACTATGCTCATCGGCGGCCTTTGGCACGGCGCCGCATGGAAGTTTATCTTCTGGGGAGCCATGCATGGGGTGGGGTTGGCCGTTCACAAGGCATGCAAACCGGTGCTTCAGAAGATTCCGGACAATTTCTTCACCATACTTTGTGGATGGTTGCTGACATTCATATATGTGTCTCTGCTTTGGGTGTTCTTCCGGGCAGCCTCGTTTGAAGACTCCGTGCTGATAATAGGCAATATCTTCGTGGATTTCGACTGGGGTCACATACCGCAGTTTGCGGTTGCCCGTCCGGAGTGGTGCATAATGATGGGCGCGTTGATAGTGGCGCATTTCATCCCGCAAAGCTGGGTCGACTGGGGAGGCAGAGTCTTCGTCAAATCCCCCTGGGCCGTCAAGCTGATTCTCTTCCTGGCAGTAGTCCAGTTGGTGATAGAATATATGTCAGAGGAAGTAGCCCCCTTCATCTATTTCCAGTTCTAAAAATCCTCCCCAACTTCCCCCTGCCTGCAAACCAGGCAGGGGGCTTCTTATCGCCCACTCCCCATACTCCCACTCCCCATACACCCAACCCCTATACTCCCACCCCCCCAATCCCTCTCTCCGATTCTCCGATTCTCCGATTCTCCCCGCCCAAAATCTCCTCACC
>CAZHCM010000006.1:0-37284 GCA_964531005.1 uncultured Sangeribacter sp.
CAAACTGTCGATTCAATTTTACGAAAAATTGTCGGTTCTAAATTTGCTTATTACAAATGGAGGGTGGGGGGCTTGGTTTTTTTGTGCTGGGAGAGGTCGGAGAATCGGAGAAGCGGAGGTTTGGGGATGGGGGGGTGCGTTCATTGGCTCTTCCCGCCTATGTGGGTGCGTCAGGCCGGCGCCCCAACTCGGCTTCCCCCACCCTCCAATTCTCCAATTCTCCAATTCTCCCAGCCCCTAATCTCCGACCTCTCCCAGCCCCTAATCTCCGACCTCTCCCAGCCCCTAATCTCCGACCTCTCCCAGCCCCTAATCCCCTGATCTCCCCGCCTATGTGGGCGCGGCAGGCCGGCGCCCCTACTCGGCTTCCCCCAGCCTCTAATCTCCTGAGCTTCCCGCCTATGTGGGCGCGGCAGGCCGACGCCCCTACTCGGCTTCCCCCCCCCGCCTCCGATTCTCCGATTCTCCGACCTCTCCCAGCCCAAGAAACCAAGCCCCAAAGCCTCCAATCCTCCCACCCTCAAAACCTCCAATTCTCCAATTCTCCAATTCTCCCAGCCCCTAATCTCCTGATCTCCCAGTCCCTACTCTCCTGATCTCCCCGCCTTTGTGGGCGCGGCAGCCCGCGCCCCTACCACTGAGGCACTCCCAGCCCTCCCAGCACTCCCCGACTCCCAGCACTCCCAGCACTCCCAGCCCCGGCATCAGACCAGGAAGAGGACGATGAGGCTGGAGAAGACCAGGATGAAGTTGGCCGCGGCGTAGGTGACGGCGTAGCCGATCATCGGCACCGTGCTGTCCAGGGTGTCCTGGATGGCGCCGATCGAGGCCACGCCGCAACGGGCCCCGGCCACGCATCCCAACGTCTCGGGCGACGAGAACCCGAACACCCGGCGCCCCAACAGTATGCAGACCGTCAGCGGGATGAACGTGGCAACCACGCCGACGAAGAAGAGGCTCCACCCCACGCTCTGCAGGCCTGCCATGAAACTCGGCCCAGCTGTCAGGCCAACGACCGCGATGAACATGTTGAGGCCGATGTTGTCAAGAAACCATACGACGGCCGGCGGTATGGCCCCGAAGGAGGGATGGCGGTTGCGCCACCAGCCCAGGAACAGGCCCGCAAACAGGGCGCCTCCCGTGGTGCTCAGCGACACCGGCACGCCGTCGATGGTGAACGACAGCACGCCCACCAGGCACCCCAATGCGATGCCAAGGCCCAGGAAGACCATGTCCGTGGCGTTGGTCGGACGGTCGGCGAAGCCGATCTCGGCCGCCGCCTCGTTGACTTCGCCCGTCAACCCGACGAGCGTCAGCACGTCGCCCGGCTCCAGCTTGAGCGAGTCCACGCCCGGGATCTCCATATTGTTGCGCGTGATGGTGCGCACGATGACGCCGTGCATCCAGGGCTTGTGGCGCAGCTCGCCGAAGGTCATGCCCCCGACCCCCTTGGCCGAGACGGTGACCGGCACGTTGTCGGCCGTGAAGTCGAGCAGCTCGGGGTCGGCCACCTCGCGGCCCAGCTTGGCCCCCTCCTCGATGACCACGTCGCTGCGCCCCGTCAGCACGATGACGTCGCCCTTGCGGATATGGCGCGGCGTGTCCTTCTCATATATCTTACCCTTGATGCGCACGCGCGGGATGAAGAGGCGCAGGCGGCGCAGCTTGTAATGCTTCTCCATTTCCTGGAGGGTGCGCGGCCGGTCGAAGTAGTCGCAATCCACCTCATAGGCACGGTACGCCACATGGTTGCCCGCCTTGATGGCCGCAGGGTCGGAGGCCGCGGGGTCGCCCAGGTTGAGACGCGCCTCTATCTCGGCCGTCTCGGCCTTGACCTTGTCGAGGCCCCCGAGGAGTCGCGGGCCGACGTTGGAGAGGAACCACGCCGAGCCGATGGTGCCGAAGACGTATGTCACCGCATAGCAGACCGGCATCATCGACGTGATCTCCTCCTTGGCGCCGGCCGAGAGAGGCATCTGCCTGATGGTCTCGCCGATGACGCCGAGCGAGGCCGAGGCCGTCTGCGAGCCGGCGAAGAGGCCCAGGGCCTCGCCCGTCTCGTAGCCCATCAGCTTGGCCGCCCCCACCACCGTGAGGGCGCAGAGCGCCGCCTCCATGATGCCGAAGAGCACCTGCTTGAGGCCCTGGCCGCGCAGGGCGCGGAAGAACTGCGGGCCGACGCTGTATCCGATCGAGAAGAGGAAGAGGATGAAGAAGATCGACTTCACCAGCCCCGGCACCGGGATGGAGAGCTGGCCGATGATGACGCCCACAAGCAGCGTCGAGGCCACGACGCCCAGGGAGAAGGACTTGTATTTGAAGCGACCGATGAGGAATCCGAGCCCGAGGGTCAGGAAGATCGGGATCACAGGGTTTTCGCGAAGGGTCTCTACGAGCCAGTTCATGTGTATTGACTATAGTGGATGTTTACGGTGGTTGAACGTGCAAAGTTAATCATAAATTCCAACATTGCGAAATCCGCGCCCCAACATTCC
Organism: uncultured Sangeribacter sp.; assembly: GCA_964531005.1. GTDB lineage: Bacteria > Bacteroidota > Bacteroidia > Bacteroidales > Muribaculaceae > Lepagella. Next base: position 2,496 of record CAZHCM010000006.1, read on the forward strand.
GCCCAATACGGGCCGGGACGGCAACCAAAAGGGGGTCACGGATGTTTGAGAGATAGATTCTGCTAATACGAGATGAAAAACACTCTCCACATATTGACCTTCCTGATGTGTCTGCTGGCCGGGACCGGAGCGACGGACGCCCTTGCGCAGGGCCCCGCGGAGGCCGACACGGTCAAGATATACTTCCGGCAGTCGAAGTCGGATCTCGACACCACGCTGCACGGCAACGCCGCCACGCTGCGCCGTCTGGCCGGGACCGCCGAGGCCCTCGGCGCCGACGACACCCCCCTGCTGCTCAAGTCGATCCACGTCACCGGCGCCGCCTCCCCCGAAGGGACGGCGCAATACAACTACACCCTGTCGCAGGCCCGCGCAGGACGCATACTCGACATCTTCACCGACATGGTGCCACTCAACTCCGACAGCGACAAGCCCGTCTTCACATACATGGGTCGCGACTGGCCGGGACTGCGCTCCATGGTGGAGGCCGACCTGCGCACGCCGGCGCGCGCCGAGGTGCTCGCCACGGTGGACGAGATACTCGCCGGCGGGGTGGCCGACGACGAGGCCATAGCCCGGCTGAAGGGCATAGACGCCGGCAGGGCATACCGCTACATGTACCAGCGGATGTTCCCCTCCCTGCGCTGGGCCACGGTGAGCTACGAATACCTCCCCGCGCGCCTGCCCCTGCTGCCGCTGATGCGTCCCGAGCTCCATCTCGAGAGCGCCGACGTGCTTGAGGCCGCCGCCACGATGCTGGGCATCGTGCCCCTGCCGCCGAGGGAGAAGAAGGGCTCTCCCTTCTACATGGGGCTGAAGACCAACCTCCTCTTCGACGCCCTGGCGCTGCCCAACATCGGCGCCGAATTCTACCTTGGGCGCAACATCTCGATAGCCGGCAACTGGATGTATGGCTGGTGGGACAAGAACAGCCTGCACCGCTACTGGCGCGCCTACGGCGGCGACCTCGCCGTGCGCTGGTGGTTCGGGAGCGCGGCCCACGAGAAGCCCCTGACCGGCCATCACCTCGGCCTATACGCCGGAGTCGTGACCTACGACTTCGAGTTCGGGGGACGCGGCTACATGGGGGGACTGCCCGGCAAGACCCTCTGGGACCGCTGCAACCGCTACGCCGGCATCGAATACGGATACTCGCTCCCCGTGGCCCGGAGGCTCAACATCGACTTCACCATCGGCATCGGCTACCTCGGAGGCAAATATATGAAATACGACCCCAAGGACGGCGTCTACCTATGGCAATCGACCAACAACCTCACATGGATAGGGCCCACGAAGGCGGAGATCTCGCTGGTGTGGCTCATCGGATGCGGCAACTACAACGCCGGGAAAGGAGGCAAGCGATGAAAAGACTGACAAGACACACATACGCCTTGCTGACGCCGCTGCTCGCCCTGGCGGGGCTGTCCTCGTGCCGCCACAAGGACCTGGTCTACGAGCTGGAGCCCACGCGCCGGGTGAAGGTGGTCTTCGACTGGACGAAGGCCCCCGACGCCGACCCGGAGTCGATGGCCCTGTACATGTACGACCGCGCGACTGGCGAGAGGCTGCGATATGTGTTTGCCGGACGCGACGGCGGCTACATAGAGGTGCCGCGCGGCTCGTATGACGCCGTGTGCATGAACGCCGACGGCACGGACTGGGTGGTGCCCCTGCACACCGACGTGCGCGACGCCTTCGAGATCCGCACCCGCGACGCCCTGGAGACGGCCGCCTACGCCCTGCCGACCCGAGCCATCCCCCGCGCCCCGGAGGCCGAGGACGAGCGCGTGGCCGCCACCCCTGGGATGCTCTGGAGCGGCACGCTCGATGCCATCGACCTCACGGCCCTCTCGGGCGAGAGCGAGGTGAGGCTGACACCCTCCGAGGCCGTCTGCCATTATTCGGTAGAAGTGAGGGATATAGAAAACATTCAATATCTCCGGGGCGTTGTAATAGATGGAACGCTTTCCGGTATGTCGGAGGGGTACGTGACAGGCTCCAACCGTTCTTCGGACGGCTTCGCCACCTTCCCCTTCACGCTGAGCCTCAGCGCGGGGCAGGACAGGCTGGAAGGGGCGTTCCTGACCTTCGGCGAGACACCGGCCGCCGACCGGCGCCACTCCCTGGTGATATACACCATCGGGGAGGACGGGCAGAAGTTCTACTATAGCTATGACGTCACCAACCAGGTCTCCAAGGCCCCGGATCCCCGCCACGTCCACATCGTGGTCAGCGGCATGAAAGTGCCCACGCCAATCACGAGCGGCGGAGGCTTCCACCCCAACGTCAACGACTGGCAGGGCGTAGACATCGACCTGCCGATGGGGACCTAAGGCCTCCACGACATGATGGCATGATGACAAATTGTCAAAATGTCATGATGACAAAATGTCATGATGTCAAATTGACATAATGATATCCCGACAAAGCGAAAATCAAATCTAAACTATATAAAAATCAAGCTATGAAAAAGACATTGTTACTCCCCGCCATCGCAGCCTTCGCAGGCGTGCTGGGCCTGACTTCCTGCTCGCAGGAGGAATCGGTAAACCTCCAGGGCACCGGCAACGGCAAGATCGCTTTCCGTCCGGCCATGGGCACCCGCGCCACCGAGACCACCAACGCCAACCTCACCGAGCTGCAGGCCGCCGCCTTCATGGGCGACCAGGCTTTCTTCCCCGACATGGCCTTCACCAAGGGTGAGGACGGGTTCTTCACTTCCAGCCCCGAATACAACTGGCCCGGCGACGACACCGAACTCACATTCTACACATACTCCCCCGCCGCTCCCGGCGGCACGGTGACGCTGACCTCCGACACCAAGAAGATGACAGGCTTCACCGTCAATCCCTCCATCGCCGACCAGGTGGACTTCGTCACCGCCAACGCCACCGGCAAGAAGTCGGTCAACGAGGCAAGCGGCGTCGAGCTGACATTCGACCACCGTCTGGCCGAGATTGAGGTGCTCGCCAAGACTGACAACACCGCCTATACATATAAGGTGACCGGCGTGCGCATCGGCCAGCCCGTGTCGACCGGCGACTTCGACTTCACCACCAACGCCTGGACCCTGGGCAGCGACAAGGCTATCTATGACGAGACCTACGACACTCCCCGCCAGCTCGGCTCCACTCCTATCTCCGTCATGGGCGAGGGTGGCGACGCCATCCTGCTGCCGCAGCAGCTGACCGCCTGGGATCCCGAGAACGACGGCGCCAACTCCGCCGAGGGCGCATACCTCTCCATCAAGCTGCAGATCAACACCACAGCCGGCGCACAGGTATATCCCTTCCCCTCCAACGGCGACTGCCAGTGGGCCGCAATTCCTATCTCCACCAACTGGGAGGCCGGCAAGAAGTATATCTACACTCTTGACCTGACCCACGGCGCAGGCCACGTAGACCCCCACGACCCCGTCCCCGGCACACCGGTGCTCGGCGGCCCGATCAAGTTCACCGTTCAGGTCACGGATTTCGTCGACACTCCCGTCAACACCCCGATGACCACCAAGTAAGGCATTATAGAAAGCAATCACCGACGTACGCATGAGACTGCATACAAAGTCACTCATTATCCTCCAGGCCGGGGCGCTGATGGCCCTGGCCACGGCGACGGGGTGTTCGGACGACACGTTCGACACCCCTCGCGGTGGTGATGCCGGGCGCATCGCCTTCGGCGTGGAGGTGGCCGGCGGCTGGCGCGACGCCACCCGCTCCGGAGCAGACGCCCTTCCCGGTCTCCCCGAAGTGGTGAGCCTGCAAGGGAGCGTGAAGCCGATGTATCTGGTGCCGCTCGTGACCGACGGCATAGATGCGGGCGCAAAGAGGGCGCGCGCCACGCGCAGCGAGGCCGTGACGACCTCCTCGATCGAGGACTTTGGAGTCTTCGCCGCCCACAACGGCGAGGCCGTGCGCACGCCCGACTACATGTATAACGAGCGCGTCACCCGCGCCAACGACTGGGCGCCGCAGGGCGACTATCGCTGGCCGAGCGACGCCTCCCTGCATATCAACGCCTACTCCCCCTACGCCGAGGAGGGTTCCACATCAGGCGAGGGGATACTCTCCCTGCCCGCCATCACCGACACCGGCGACCTGAAGCTCGAATACAAGGTGCCCTCCACGATGGAGGCCCAGATCGACCTGCTGGCAAGCGTGCCTGTGGACGCCTCGACATCGCCCTGCGACCTGACCTTCAACCACGCCCTGACCGGGGTGAGGTTCGTGGCCGGGGCGCAGCTCTCCCCCTGCACCGTCAAGAGCATCACCGTCAACGGCCTGCTCGACTCCGGCACGCTCGACCTCGAGACCGGCGTCTGGAGCAACGTTACGGGCTCGGCCACATACACCGTCGCCCCCTCCCTGGCCCTTGAGGCGGCCGAGGGGTCGGACTATGTGGCGGCAGGCACCTCGCTGCTCTCCGACGCGGACGGGGGAGGGGAGATGCTGATACTCATGCCGCAGGCCCTCGGGACCGACACGGAGGTGGCGCTGACCGTCGAAATCGACGGCGAGGAGACCACCTTCCGCGCCTCGCTCGACGGCCAGGTGTGGGAGCCGGGCAAGACCGTGACCTACCGCCTGTCGGCCACCGCCGACCGCGACCAGCTGATACTGACCGTGTCGGGCGACATGGAGACCCCTTACTGCGGCGGCGTGTTGCCGGTGACCGTCAACAGCCATCTCTCGTATGAGGGCACGGACACGCCCATAGCATGGAAGGCGGAGTTTGTCGACGAGAAGGGCGACGTCGTGTCCCGTCCGGAGTGGGTCGTGTCCTTCCCGATGCAGGGGAATGGGGACGCGCAGTACCGCACGGAGCGCCAGCTCAACTCGGTGCGTTTCGACGCCATGAGCGAGGGGACGCGCATCCTGCAGAAGGCCGCCGACATCAACGCCTCCTCCGGCCAGTCGCCCTACAACCTGGCCAATGCCACGGGAGCGGCGACGGTGGAGAACACCGCCAACTGCTACCTCGTCGGCGCGCCGGGCAAGTACAGCCTGCCGCTCGTCTATGGCAACGGCGTGAAGGGGGGCGCGGCCAACACCGCCGCCTACACCACCACCTCGCATACCCGCAACCTGCTCAAGACGCTCCTCAACCACCTGGGCGAGCCTATCACGTCGCCCTACATCTACGAGAACGCCGGGTGCACGCCCGACAGCGCGGCCCTGATGTGGGAGGACCAGATAGGGCTTGTGCGCAACGTCGCGCTTTCGGCCGACGGCCGCTCCGTGACGTTTGACGTGCTTCAGAACACCATCCGCCAGGGCAACGCCTGCGTGGGTGTCTACGACAAGGAGGGGCGCGTGATGTGGAGCTGGACGATATGGGTGACCGACTACCGCCTGGGCGACGACCTGCAGACCGTCGGCAGCGGCGCCAACGGCGACACATTCCTGCCCTGTGGGCTGGGATACATCACCGCCGGCGACGTCACCACCTTCCTGCCGGCCACGGCCTACGTGCGCATCACGCAGACCGACGTGCCCGACGGCATGACGCCCCTGACCAAGACGGTCAAGCTGACGCAGACCGGCACGACGCTGACCACCGTCGACGCCTACTCCTTCTACCAGTGGGGACGCAAGGACCCGATGATGTCCAACCTCAACCAGTGGTACACCGCAGATCACCTGCTGCTCACCGCCCCCACCGGGGCGCCATACACGGCAGAGATGGCCGACGACGCGGTGACGCTCAGGGAGTGGATCACGCATCCGGAGGTGATGTACACCACCGGAGGCAACGGCTCCGGCGGCGGACACACGCTCCAGCACTCCAACTTCTGGAACATGAACGGCTCGACGACCAACAAGATACAGAAGACCATCTACGACCCCTCGCCCGTGGGGTATCGCGTGCCCTACGGCTTCGCTTTCCGCCTGCTGACGAACGGCGTGCTCAATGCGGCGCAGCCCGATAGGGCGCGCACCGTGACAGTATCGGCGGCCGACGGCACCTCGCTGACCGTGCCCCTACTGGGTTATCGCTCCGGATCGACCGGAGCCATGCAGGCCCACGACCTCGAAGGCACCTACTGGGGCGCCCGCATAGCCACCAACCGCCAAGGCTCGATGGCCTTCAACGTCAAGATCAACAACGACGGCACCACCCTCAAGGTGGAGGAGCCCACGGACGAGTACATCTCCTACGGCTTCGCGGTGATTCCGGTCTCAGAGTAGGGGCGCGGTCTGCCGCGCCCACAAAGCAAACGTAAAGCAAACGTAAAGCCGACGCAAAGCAAACGTAAAGCAAACGTAAAACCAATTGAAAATCAACCCTATAAAATCAAAAGCTATGAAGAAAATCCAGTTGCTCCTTTTGGCAGTCGTGGCAGTGCTCGTGACCGCCTGCGGCGGAGGCACCGCCTCGATGGACAAGCTCGCCGAGAAGATCCAGTCCGGCGAGCAGCTCACCCAGAGCGAGTATGGCGAGATCATCAAGTATTGCGGCGACTTCGCCTCCAAGGCTCAGGTCGTGCAAGACAAGATCGACAACCTCCCCACCGACTCTCCCGAGGTGACCGCCCTCAACACTCAGCTCAACAGCATCAAGTCGCAGTTCCCGCTCGCCAACGACTTCTTCGGCGCCCTGGCAAAGGCCACTCCCGAGCAGGTAGGCGAGGAGAACGTCAAGAAGGTCGACGAGCTGGCCACCATGACATGGTTTGACGCCCCCGCCTGGGCCTCGATCACGACCGACCCCGGCACGGCAGGCTTCATCGAGGAGACACCCGCGTCCGACTCCAGCCAGGTGGTCGCCGCCCCCGAGCTCGTGGACAGCGTCGTCTCCAAATAAGCTACGCCTCCAGACAGCGTCGTCTTCAGATAGGCGACGCCTCCGGATAGCGACGTCTTCAGATAGGCGACGTCTCCAAATTAGAGAAGGAATACACTAACGAAGGCCCTTCATCCGTTCTGAAAGAGAGCAATCGATGGAAAATTGCACTTTCGGAGCGGGTGAAGGGCCAAAATTTTGCCTTCTCCTCTTGACAAGTTGGAAAATTCTTTATAATTTTGCACCGTGTATCACCACCGGACGCAAGTACCGGGCGCCGGGAGCGAGGGCGACCACTCTCCCGGCATACACGACAGGAGAAAGCTAATCGTTTCATTGACAATTTATTGTTGCATTAGTAAAGTTATGGATTAATAGTTAATTAGGATTAGGCGACGGTACCCGCGTGGAGAAATCCACAAAGGCGCTGAGAAGTAGGGAGCGTAGGGATACGCCCCTTATTTTTTTTGCCTTGCCCTCCCTCAACCTTACCAAGATTGGGTGCATGGACCCAGTTTATCACTTTTTAGGCAAAGGGTTTTGTGGCAGCCAAAGTTTTTACTATCTTTGCAATAGCTATCCAAAACCACGAAGCCATGACCAAACCGCAAAAAGAGAAGAAAGAAGTATTCGTCAACCTGAAGTCAGACTTTGGGTTTAAAAGAATCTTTGGGGAGCGCCAGAACAAACCCTTGCTTATAAGTTTTCTCAACGCTCTCTTCCAGGGAGACCTCGTCGTAGACGATGTGGAGTACGATAACGTCGAGAGAGTCCCTACCGTCAAGGATGACCGTGGCATACGCTACGATATCTACTGTCACAGGCCCTCAAAGGATACCGCTGGTGAGGCCACACACCATTTCATAATTGAGATGCAGCATCAGTCGCAGGCCCACTTCGACGAAAGAGCCCTGTATTATGTCGCATCCTCGCTTGTGTGGCAGGCTAAGCGTGGAGACGATTTTGAGTTCGAGTTCGTACCCGTCATTGGAATCTTCCTCATGGACTTCGACAGAGGCGATCCGGAAAGTAACGCACGCATGGTGGAGCGGAAGTGGATGACAGACATGGACACGAATGAACCATTTCACGACTTGCTTCGTCTGTATTTTGTAAAGTTACCCCTCATGCAGAAGAGTGCTGAGGAATGTCATACTGAGAGAGACATGTGGATTTATTGTATCAAAAATCTTGAACATATGAATAGCGTACCTTTTGTAGAAGCATATCCTGTATTCGGCCAGCTTGCCCAGCAGGCCAGCGTTGCCAACTTATCTCGTGAGGAATTTGTGGAGTACGAGCGCTCTTTAAAGGCATACCGCGACCAGCGCAACATCGCCCGGCATCAGTATGCCTTGGGTGAAGAATCCGGGTTGAAGAAAGGCAAGATGGAGATCGCCAGAAACATGATGAGAGAGGGAATGAGCCTTGAGGACATCACGCGCTTCACAGGTCTCTCAGAAGAAGAACTTATGCTCCTCTAAGATAGTTTTTCCAGGCATTGCCTTCCCTCCTGTCTGAGTGTGAAGAAAGGTGAAGAAAGGCTATATATGCTTGCCGGGAGGCAAAATGGGGGGCGGAGACTTGGAGATGTGGAAAAAAGGTTGTAACTTTGCAGAAGCAAAAATGGCGTTTCCTTCCGAGGCGCCTTTTTTGGCAAATGTGTTTTTCACGCTAACTCAGGGATGAGAGATACTACGACGACCGACAGCGTGACGTCAGTGCCAAAGGGCGTTGACGGCGCCGTAGGCGTGCCCGGCCCCCAGTGGTACATCGCCTGCATGAAGCGTCCGCGCACCGAGAAGGCTGTCGCCGAGCGCCTCGACGCCTGCGGCCTGGAGACCTATGTGGCCACCCAGAAGCAGATGCGTGTATGGCGCAACGGGCGCCGCAAGACTGTCGACACCGTAGTCATACCCTCGGTCATCTTCCTGCACTGCACCGACGCACAGCGCCTCGAAGCCGCCCACGACCCTGGCATCTCCCGGTTTATGATGAACCGCGCCACCGAAGGCGCCGGCGCATCCAAGGTAGCCACCATCCCCGCCGTGCAGATCGAGCGCCTGAAGTTCATGCTCGGGCAGAGCGACATCCCCGTGACCTTCACCGAGCGCATCTACCGTTCCGGCGACCGAGTGCGCGTGGTGCGCGGCAACCTTGCCGGCCTCGAAGGGCGCGTGCTCCAAGCCCCAGACGGCAAGAGCGAGCTCCTGATCTCCGTCGACCTCCTGGGCAGTGCCCGCCTCACCATCGACCCCCTTAACCTCGAACCCATCCAGGATGGCAGAAAGTCTCAAGCATAAGGCTGTCACCAGCGTGCTTTGGCGTGTGGCAGAGCAGGGCGGCAAGCAGTTGACGTACTTCATCATCTCCGTCATCCTCGCCCGCCTGATTGCCCCGGACCAGTTTGGCATGATAGCCATGCTGACGGTTTTCACAGCCGTCTCCACCGTCTTCATCGATGCCGGATTCTCCAATGCCCTTATCCGCAAGACCAACCGAACCCATGCGGATTGTTGCACGGTATTCTGGTTCAATGTCCTGATCTCGGTGGCATGCTATGTGGTGTTGTTTTTCTGCTCGCCCCTTATAGCGCGGTTCTATGGCATGCCGTTGCTGTCGAGCATCCTCAGGGTGTCGGCCCTTACCCTCATAATAAGCGCCTTTGCCGGGGTGCACCGCAGCCTTCTGCAGGCCGAGATGAAGTTCAAGCTTCTGACAATGGTCAACCTTCTCTCGGTAATAAGCGCCGGAATTGTGGGCATCATCATGGCGTTCATGGGGTTTGAGGTCTGGGCCTTGGTAGGGCAGAACCTCACCCTTACCACCGTGTCAACCCTTTGCATCTTGGCCAAGATACATTGGCGTCCCTCTTTCCTCATCTCCAGAGCGAGCTTCAAGGAGTTCTTCGCCTTCGGCTCGAAGCTCCTTGCCTCCAGCCTTCTGGATACGATCTATAGCAACGTGTACTCCATAGTCATAGGCAAGGTGTACAAAGCCGCCGACCTGGCCTTCTACAACAGGGCCCACACCTTGGGCGCGTTGACGTCCTCTCTGCCCACGACGGTCTTGCAGTCGGTGACTTATCCCACGTTGTGCCGCCTGCAGGATGACGAGGAGGCCTTGAAGCAAGGATATAGGAGGATGCTTCGTATGTCGGCCTTCATAATCTTCCCGCTCTGTCTGGGGATGGGTGCCGTGGCCTTTCCTTTAATCAAGGTGGTCTACACCGACGTGTGGATGTATGCCGCCACGCTCCTATCCATCCTTGTTTTTTCGCAGATGTGGTATCCCATCCATGCTATCAACCTCAACTACCTTATCGTAAAGGGAAGGAGTGACCTGTTCTTCAGGCTGGAGGTAATCAAGAAGATCCAGGGTGTCATCGTGCTTTGCATCACGGTGCCCATGGGGCTTGAGGCCATGTGCTACGGCACTATCGTCACCTCCCTGCTTAGTTTGGTCTGGAACACGCACTACACCGGAAAATTCCTGAAAATGTCTATATGGAGCCAGCTCAACGACTTCAAAGGCACATTGCTGCTCTGCGCAGTAATGTATCTTGCTGCCAGAGGAGTGGCATGGTATATTGGAAACAATATACTGTCCCTGATATGCTCCGTGGCGACTGGCGCGGTCATCTATGTGGGAGGCGCGTTGCTTTTCAGGTTTCCTGAAGTCAAAGAAGTAAGAGATTTGAAAAAATGAATGATAAGATAACAGTGACATCGCCGTTGCTTCCTTCGCTTGAGGATTTCAATGAGATGCTCAAGCAGATCTGGGACAGCAAATGGATCACCAACAACGGCTCCTTCCACCAGCAGCTTGAGAAGGAATTGGCCGAATATCTCAAGGTGCCCTACATCTCGCTATTCACCAATGGCACGTTGCCGCTGATCACCGCTCTGCAGGCATTGCGCATCACCGGAGAGGTGATCACCACGCCCTACAGTTTCGTGGCCACGACACATTCTTTGTGGTGGAACGGCATCAAGCCGGTGTTTGTGGACATCGACCCCTCCAACTGCGGACTGGACCCCGAGAAGATCGAGTCTGCCATCACGCCGAAGACCACCGCCATCATGCCAGTGCATTGCTACGGCAAGCCCTGCGACACCAAGGCCATCCAGGAGATAGCCGACAAGTACGGCCTAAAGGTGATCTATGACGCGGCCCACGCCTTTGGCGTGGAGGTGGACGGTGAATCCATCCTGAAGGCCGGCGACATGTCAACTCTTTCCTTCCACGCCACCAAGGTTTACAATACCATTGAGGGTGGGGCCATGGTGATGCACGACGAAAACACCAAGAAGCGCATAGACTATCTGAAGAACTTCGGGTTTGCCAACGAGACGACCGTCATCGCCCCCGGCATCAACTCCAAGATGGACGAGATACGCGCGGCATACGGCCTGCTCAACCTTCGCCAGGTGGATGCCGCCATAGAGGCGCGCCGGAAGGTGGCCGACACGTATCGGGAGGCACTCAAGGACGTGCCCGGTGTGAAGTATTTCGACGACATGCCCGGCGTGCGCCACAACTACTCGTACTTCCCCATCTTCATCGACGCCGAGAAGTTTGACAAGACGCGCGACGAGCTCTATTTCGAGATGAAAGAAGCCAACGTGCTGGGACGCCGGTATTTCTATCCGCTCATAAGCGAGTTCAGCACCTACCGCGGTCTTCCTTCCGCCTCCCGCGAAAACCTCCCCAACGCCTACGCGATGGCCGACTCCGTGCTGTGCCTGCCCATGCACCATGACCTCAGCGACGAGGATGTGGCCCGCGTACTCAAATTCTTTGGAAAATGAAGCAGAAGAAGTTATTGTTACTCGGTGGGTCGGCTCAACAAGTCCCCGCTATACAAGCGGCCAAAGAGCTGGGTTACTATACAGTGCTCATAGACTATCTCCCTGACAATCCGGGACAACATGTGGCAGACAAGTGGTATCAGGAAAGTACAACTGACATTGATGCGGTATATAGAATTGCGAAAGAAGAGGGAGTGTCAGGTATACTTCCCTATGCATCCGACCCGGCTGCTCTTCCCGCGGCCATAGTATGTGAGAAACTCGGATTGCCCACTAATCCAGCAAAATCAGTCGAAATATTGGGGGTGAAACATCTCTTCCGAGAGTTTCTGCAAGAGAATGGGTTTCCTTCCCCTAAGACTTTCACGTTTTCTCCGGATGTTGAATTGGATGATCTAAAAAGTCAATTAGAAAGATTGGTTTTCCCCATTGTTATAAAGCCTACCGATTCATCAGGTTCCAAAGGTGTCACTTTCTTACGGGATACAGAGGCACTTGAGAAAGCCATCACCAATGCTGATTGCTTCTCCCGGAACAAGATTCTTATAGCAGAGGAATTCATTGAGCGAGGGTTTCCGGATGTAATAGGAGGAGATATATTCGTGGAAGATGGAAAAATCATCCTCTTTGGAGACATGGCCTGTCTCCGGGGTGATAATGGGAAAAGTCTCATCCCTATAGGAGAAAAGAAGCCAAACGGACTCAATGAGGTGCAGTCAGATCGTCTGCACAAGGAATTGCAACGAATAGTTGACGCTCTTGGAATCAGACAAGGCGAACTCAACATTGAAGTGTTGATCGATAAGGACAATATCCCTCATTTCCTCGAGCTCGGGCCTCGTGCAGGAGGGAACATGATTCCCATCCAGCTGTCGGATGCTTTTGGAATTGATCTAATTCGAGCAAACATCAAGGCTGCCATGGGTGAGAAGTCAGGGATAGAACCAAAGGATCCTTCCGATGCCCTTATGACCTATGTACTGCACAGTAAGAAGTCTGGGGAATTTGATGGGGTAGAATACTCAGAAGCCATAGAACCATATATCTATCGCAAGGTCCATTATAAGAAAGAAGGAGAAGATGTGGAGGTTTTTGACGGCGCCGGAAAAGCTCTCGGAATCGTCTTTATGCGTTTTCCCACTTCCGCGACAATGAATGCTCTTCAGTCACGACTTGAGGAGCTTATAAAAATCAAACTCAAGTAATCGAGATGCTAAGAGAAGGCTTAAAAGGAATTGCCGACTATCAGACTCTTTATCGTACAGAATACAACAAATTATGAAGAAAGTATTAGTTTTAGGTGCTACCGGTCACTTGGGAGCCAACACGGCGGTCCACTTAAGTGACTGTGGTTATAGGGTAGTAGCGGTAGGCCATCGTAAAGACGACAACGGATTTTTTGCCACTAAGGGCATTGAGTATATAGGCGGATTCTCCCTGGAGAAGGAGGAGGCTTACAAGCAGCTTCCAACCGATATTGATGCTGTGGTGCACTTGGCTGGTACAATGCCGGCCCATGCAGACAGTTCGCCCATGCCTTATGTCCAGAGCATCATCGTGGGAATGGTCAATCTTTGTGAATGGCTCAAAACCAAGACCAACTGCAAGCGAGTTATCTTTAATACCACTCCTTCGGACGTATGTGCATATTTTGGTACAGACAAGCCCGTGCCTGCTGATGCGCCGCGCTCGTTTCCTAAAAATGGAGGCGACCATGCTGTGTATGCCATAGCAAAAAATGCTGCCGTAGATATACTTGAGCATTATAAGTACTCGGACGGAATCACAAGTTGTGTGTTCCGCCACCTGACAGTATACGGTTATAATCCTAATCCTTACTACTCCCTAAATGGAGAAAAGCGGATGTTGCCATGGCGGCGTATAGTTTCAGCAGCCTCAAAGGGAGAGGACGTGGAGGTATGGGGTGAGCCGACCATCAAGAAAGAGCTTCTCTATATCAAGGATTTCACAAAAGCCATAGAAATCGCGTTGGAAACAGGCGTAGAGGGAATATATAATCTAACCGGTTACCAGCCCTATTCTATGGAGGATCAGGTAGACGGTATTATAGAGGTCTTCAGCCCGGCCGACAAAAAGTCCAAGAAAGTCTTTCGTCCCGATAAGCCGAGTACACCTCAGAATGTTCTCGATTCTTCTAAGACCGACCTTGATTTCAACTGGCATCCTACATACACCTGGACAGCAGCTTGTCGTGACATGCTGAAATCGATGCAGACCGAGCCCTTCGCGCTTCTTTGGGGTACGGCTGAAGAATACGTATAGATAAAAATTTAATAAGGATGCTGATTGACATTAATCCTACTGCACTGGTGCAGATCGATAAAATCAGAGAACAATGCGAGTCTCTTAAACCTACGGTGGTTATCAGCTGCATGGCATACAATCATGGTAAGTACCTGCGCGATGCCTTGGAAGGATTTGTTAAGCAACAGACTACTTTCCCCTTTGTTGTCGTTATTCATGATGACGCCTCAAGCGATAATTCATCAGAAATAATAAGAGAATATGCCAGACGATATCCTCAAATCATCCTTCCCATCTATGAGCAGGAGAATCAATATAGCAAACATGACGGGTCTCTGCGACGTATAATGTGGACAGCCAGAGAAGTGACCGGAGCATCATATATAGCCCTATGCGAAGGCGACGACTATTGGACACACCCATTAAAACTTCAGAGACAGGTTGACTTCCTCGAACATCATCCAGAATATTCAATGTGTTTTCATAATGCCGTAGTCCATCATGAAGGAAGGGAAGACAAAGATCATCTGTTTGCTGACCTGGAAACCAGAGAATACCAAAGTAGGGAAAATATCGAAGAATGGATTGTTCCTACTGCATCAATGGTCATAAGAAAAACCGTCTACGAATCAGAACTATATGAAGAATACATTAACTCCACAAAGTTGATAGTGGGCGATTACCCCTTAGTCCAGACTTGTTGCAAAGAGGGGAAGATCTTCGGCTTTAAGGAGCCCATGAGCGTCTATCGCCTGCAGCCCACGGGCTGGACACAGACCGTTGCAAGGGATAGCGGTACCCTCCTGAAAGCGATCTATCAGGAACTGGAGTACAGAAGGATTTTTGGAGGCTACCATGAAGTGTACACCCCGAAGGCAATCGCAAGACACTCCCGGGGAGGCGTCTCCCTGCTGGCCAAGGGGAAAGTCCGGGAGGCCTTCAAGATATGGCGTCTGGCTTTCAAACACGCACCCGGGCAGATGGTAAAGGCAAATTTGAAGTTTGCCCTGGGTATGGTTGCGAAAAAGCTATTTACCAAGGGGTGAGAATTCATTTCTAACGTAAGAAGAAAATCCAGGAATATCCAATAGTCAATGGAAATCTCGGCACGACTTAGGCTCAAAGGAGAGAGCGAGGAGAGCCTCGTCTTCATGTATCGTGATGGCAGCAACCTCAGCCTGACTCTTCGTGACGGCCAGACCCTCACGCTCCCTTTCCATGGGGCGGACATCCCCACGATCGACTTCAGTGCCTTCGAGGAGGAGCCGGGGAAAGTGAGCGATATCATCATGGAGATGATAGAGAGACTGCACGAGGCCGAGGTCCAGGGCATCGAAGTAACTTCTGGCTCAGGCAGCGAGGAAGATGATGAGAAGTCCGGCAACTATTCCGTTCGGGACATATACGTCGAGAACAAGCCCTTCTCGGTGCGTCAGCTATCCATGCTTATTGATGACGGCGATCTGGAGCTGAATCCGGATTTTCAGCGAAACTTCGTCTGGGACCGTACACGCCAGAGCCTTCTCATAGAGTCGATGCTGTTGGGCTTGCCCTTGCCGTCCATCTATCTTAGCCAGTATGACGACGGCAGGCTTACGGTGGTGGACGGGCTGCAGCGAATCACCACCATCCGCCGGTTCCTCAGAAACGAACTGCGCCTCGCTGGCATGGAATATCTCACAAATTGCAACGGAAAGACCTTTGAGGAGCTGAAAACCCAGAAAGTGCTTTCGGAACTCCAGATACGACAGTTCAACCAGATACAGATCGGGTGCTTCGTGATAGACTACCGGTCGCCCGACCGCCTGAAGTTTGACCTCTTCCGTCGCCTGAACACCGGAGCAAAGCCTCTTAACCGTCCCGAGATACGCAACTGCCTTACGCGCTCCGATGTGCAGCAGAAGCTGAAGAGAATGTGGAATTCCAAGGAATTCCGTCGCGCCACGAATGAAAGCGTCAGGAATAGCCGGATGCAGGCCATGGATCTCGTGATGCGTTATCTCTTTTTCAGGCGCTCGTGGCTAAGAGGCGAATTCTTGAAAGGGTACAGGGGTAAAATCGACACTGACCTTGACGACTTCACCGGGACACTTAACCGTAACGGGGTGGAGGAAGAGGAAATCGAAGGCTTCCTGAAGGCGATGGAAAATGCTCGCTTTCTCTTCGGCCAAGAGGCTTTCCGAAAGAAGTCATATGCGGCAAGGCAACAGCGACTTCCAGTCAACCAGCTATTGTTCGTGGTATTCTCAGTCCTGCTTTCTGTCATGGAGCCTCGAGAGATAAAGGAGCGTTACGAAGAAGGGGAAATGACCGAGCGTCTCTATACCCTCATCGAATCGGACGATAATCTGCGAAAGGCCCTGACTTATGGCACCAATGCGCGCTGGAACGTGGAGACCACCTTCAACTCTCTGAAGTCCCTGCTCTCATAAATCCTCTCATACATTATGGATGCCATAAGGATTGAAAACTACAAGTGCATCGGAGACTACGAGATCCGGCTGCCCCAGCTCACGGTGCTGACCGGTTACAATTCATCCGGAAAGTCAAGCATAATCGACGTGTTACGCATACTGCGCTGGGCTGCAGAGTTGATGGGGGATAATGGTCCAGCGTTTCAGAAGCAACATGGGATGAAGTTTATCGACGTCCGTGACCCGGAGGACCTTATCCGACGCGGCGAGGATCATGTGAGGATTTCGGGACGCTTCGGGGAGATTGACATGAAGGCCAGTCCCTCGCAAGGACAGGCCGTCACAGCGGTGGATTTTGACAAGGATCGGATGCCTGGCTGGCTGATCTCGGACGACTTCGCCTATTTGTCGGCGGAGCGTACAGGCCCGCGCTGGGAGTCGCCGCTGCCGGAGGGGGAGGTGCGATACTGTGGCCCACATGGGGAATACGCGGCAAAGCGTCTGTTTGACATATCGGTGACTTTCCCGAAAATAGACTTGGCTCGTAGGAGTCCCGGCACTAAAGGGGACAATTTTCAGATTCAGGTCGACAGCTGGATGTCGTATATCTTCGGCGACGTGTCGTTCAAGTCCAGTCCTCTCAAAGACTATCAGGGACGTATCATGGTACGTCAGCCAATGGGCACTTTCGGCGCCCCTGCCGTGGGGTTCGGGTATGTCTATGCCCTGCCGATCGTCATTGACGGATTGACGATTCCCTACGGCTCAATGCTGATGGTCGAGAATCCAGAGGCTCACCTTCATCCCAAGGCACAATCGAACATCGGCTATTTTTTAGGGGTGATCGCGGCTGCCGGAGTGAAGGTGGTGGTGGAGACTCACAGCGAGCATGTGGTCAATGGCATGCGGCGCGCGGCCCTTTCTGGGCTTGGCCTTGAACCCAACGAGATGCTCATATACTTCTTTGGGGAAAAGATGCAGGGATTCAACCCTGTTCCCATAACCATGGATGACGAAGGGGAGCTGAGCGATTTCCCTGTGGATTTCTTTGACCAGGTGCGTCAGGACATGAAGGAGATGTGGAGACTCGTCGCACAAAAGGCCTCCCTAAAGGACGATGGGGAGGAAGACGGAGAGAGGAGTAAAGAGACAAGCGACCGATGAAAGGGAACGTGAAGAGATATTACGCTGCTGACCATGCGCGGTTCACTGTCGCTGGCATGGATCTCACCGCTGTGCCTTCGGCAGAGCGTAGCAGTGACCTTGACCAGCTTCTGGATCTGTTGGATGAATTCCATCGCCATGGAACGGTGCCACATTGCGAGAACTCCTTGCGAACCTGGCAATACGACTTCGGGACTTTGGAGGAATTCATGTATGCCGATGCAGCCCAGCTAAAGAAGTGGGGGATAAAGAATAGCATGATGGAGAGAATGTCCACCTCCCTTATCGTATCCCCTGGCATCCTGAGGCCGATCTCTGATAAGGCATGGGAAGAAATGACTGGCTTCAAGAATGACTGCGGTTTCAAGTCGTGCGGCAATGGGCCCCATTACAGCGGTGACCGTGAGACGTGGCATGAACACCGGCTGACTCACTATGCAGCCCACAATGACCAGATAGATTGGAGCGATCGT
This sequence comes from uncultured Sangeribacter sp., assembly GCA_964531005.1. Lineage (GTDB taxonomy): Bacteria > Bacteroidota > Bacteroidia > Bacteroidales > Muribaculaceae > Lepagella. The sequence goes on from CAZHCM010000006.1 coordinate 20,403, forward strand.
ACAGGGAGTCCGACATTGGAATTCATACCTAACCGTATCCGCACCGACGAACTCTTGCGACGCGAGATCGAGCATCATGCAGAGTGCGTGGCTCATGAGGAGACCTATGTGAAGGGGGTGGGAGAAGCAGAAAGAAGGGAAAGAACAGCCAAAAGGAAACACGAGCTTCTGAAGGAATGGGAGGGGGAAAAGATCGAGGTCGTCTTTCATCGTGAAGTCATGACCGACAGATACGGCTCCTTGGCCGGCAGGGCCGGAGAGATCGGGGAGAAAGTGTGCAAGGCCAATTTCTACACTTTCGAACCAGCGATCTCGTCCAAGGAGTCGAAGATGGTCGGAGGGTCAATGAGAAAAATCTACAGCCTGACCGGGCATGGGGGCAGGAAACAATACATTTCGATAGATTTCAAGCACGGCATGTTGGAGTTTCATGATTACCGGGGGACTCATCTGGGGGAATATCGCTTCAACGGAGAATTCAACTCAGAAGCCGACCCTACCCATGACTTGAAGTCAGTATAATAACTAAAACAACAACATGGCTGACAATTCAAGGCTGGCGATTCTGTATGTGAGAGTGATGTGCTGGCTGCTCACCCTCAGGTTTGCGCTGCATATCTTCTTCTTCCATACTTCAAGGGAAAGAGAGGCGTTGTGGCAGAATCTCGACAATGAGTGCAGGCAGTATCAGATCTCGCTCAAAGGACGGCACCTGAGGCTTTTGTGGGCATTGAGGTTCGACCCATACTTTCTCACTCTCTTCTACAATCGCATAGGCCCTTCCAAATCCTTCCTATGCAGGATGATCAAGAAAGATAGCGACAGTTTTGTGATCATCAATGGGGGAGAGTTGCGCAACGTCACACTCTATCACCCCTTCGGCACGATTATCAATGCCGCAGCGGTAGGTGAGGGGCTGCGGATACGCAACAACACCACTATCGGCAACACCCATAACCTCCAATCCAACCGCCCCACAATAGGGGCTAATGTCGAGATTGGGGCCAATGTGACGATAGTGGGAAAGATAAAGGTAGGTGACAACGTCACGATAGGCGCCGGCACCGTGGTGGTGAAGGATATTCCGGACAATGCCATCGTGGTGGGTAACCCTGCAAGGATAATAGGCTATAATGAGAATTCTTGAGATAAACAGCACGGACCTCTTCAGCACTGGCAACATCATGCTCAACATCGCACGCAAGGCGCGCAATAGGGGGCACCAGGTGATGACGGCCTCCAAGTATAGCCGCATGAGCGTGGAGAGGCATCGCGACGACCCAGACCATGTCTACATCGGCAGCCGCGCCGGCAACACCCTGCACCGCTATTGGGCATGGATGACCGACCTGCAGGACACGGGATCCTACTTCTCCACCAAGGCGTTCCTGCGCGAGGTGGACCGGTTTAAGCCCGACGTGATCCATCTGCACGACATCCTGGGGTGGTATCTCAACATCGACGTGCTTTTCGACTACATCAGGAAAAGAGCCATTCCCGTGGTATGGACATTCCACGATTGCTGGGCCTTCACCGGAAGGTGCATATATTTCGACGAGGCGCGTTGCGACCGCTGGAAGACAGGATGCGGCAATTGCCCGCAGATACATTACATGCCCAAGACATGGTGGCTGGACCTGTCCCATTGGAACTGGGAAAGGAAACGCCGTCTCTTCACGTCGGTGCCAAACATGACCATCGTCACCCCCTCGCAGTGGCTCGCCGACCTGACCGGCCAGAGCTTCCTTAAGGATATCCCGACAAAGGTGATCAACAACGGCATCGACCTGCAGGTGTTCCGACCGACGGAGGGCGACGTGTACCGGAGCCTCATGGCCGACGGCAAGAAAATAGTGCTTGGAGTTGCCGGCACATGGTCTAAGCGCAAGGGCCTCGACGATTTCCTGAAACTGAGCCGCGACCTTCCGGAAGACTACAAGGTGGTGCTCGTGGGCATAGACCGGGAGGCTCTCCCCGAAGGGACGCGCATCGAGGCAATTAAGCGCACCCATAACCCTGCGGAACTGGCTGAGATATACACTGCCGCCGACGTTCTGGCGAATCCTACGTATGAGGACAATTTCCCGACTGTCAATCTTGAGGCACTTGCATGCGGCACGCCCATTGTCACCTACCAGACCGGAGGCTCACCCGAAAGCGTCTCGGAGGAGGTAGGGGTGGTGGTAGCCCAAGGGAATTACCCGGCATTGCTTGATGCAGTGAAGAGAGTGGCCGAGGACAAGGAGGCCTACTCGGCTCGGAATTGCCGTCGGCGTGCAGAGGCCTATGACATGGACGCCCGTTTTGACGACTATGTCAATCTGATAGAGGAGGTGGCGAGATGAAGGTGGCCGTCGTGATACTCAACTACAACTCTGCGGACGATTGCCGCAAGTGTGTGGGCTTTCTCAAGAAGCAGGAGGGGGTAGAGCTCGAAATCATCATCGTCGACAACGCTTCCCGGACAGAAGACGCCAAGGCGGTGAAGGCCCTGTGCGAGGCTGAAGGGGCGACCTTCATTGAGGCAGGGAGCAACAGAGGATATAATGCCGGCAACAACGTCGGCCTTCGCCATGCGGCAGACAAGGGGTATGATTACGCCTTGGTCGCCAACCCCGACATGGAGTTTCCGGATCCCCGCTACGTCTTGAAGCTGACCGAAGTACTGAAAGCCGACCCCGAGACTGTGATGGTGGGTTCTGACATTGTCACCCCCGAGGGGATACATCAGAATCCAAAGTTGCGAGACCCGGAGGACTGGCGCAATTATTTAGGCTGGATAAAGGGGTTTATACAACCTCGCAAGGCTTCCAAAGCGGAGGTGCCGGAGTGGGTGGACCGACCCGAAACGTCGCATGAGTGCCGATGCCTCAACGGATGCTGCTTCCTGATAAGGATGGATTTCCTGGAGGAAGTGGGATTCTTTGACGAACGCACGTTCCTCTACGGCGAGGAGCCGATCCTGGCGCGAACGGTCGAGCTGGCCGGCAAACGCATGATGTATCTTGCCGACACCACGGCAGTGCATGCCCATAGGAAGAGTCGCGAAGGCGTTTCGTCATTCAACCGCCGCCATTGGCGCCGCAGCCAGATACTCTATATTAGGGAATACAGCAAACTGCCTTTCTATGGCAGATGGATAGCCGAGCTTTCCAGCCGCCTATATTTCGCCATGCTTGGACTGTCACACACACTAAAAGGAAAATGAGCAGCTTCGCAATAACGACCAGGCATTGGCGGGACTTCCTTGGGAGCGCAATACGATCTGACGCAGGGGCATCCCTTCTGACCCATCGAGAGTCGGATGCCATCAAGGGATTCCTGATCATCCTGATTGTCCTGGGCCATGACAAATATGTGCAGATGGGTGGGATGAACAACCTTTTCCTGTACTCCTTCCATGTCTATGCGTTCTACTATCTTCCGTTCCTGTATGATTTCAGGCCGACAAGGCTTATGCCGCTGATACGCAAGAATCTGGTCAGGCTATATGTTCCGTACACCTTGGTATTCGCCCTTCTTTTTGCCATCGCCTGCGTGCAGGGCAAGATGCCAGGAGCGGAGGGGACGGTGCTTGCCTATGTTTGCGGCAGCCAGATGTTGCTTTCAAAATGCTTCGGCTTCGGGAGTTTCCTGTGGTTCATACCGACGATGTTCTCGGTGCTGGTGTGGCGCTGGATCTACTACCGCCTCGACATCCGATGGCGATGCGTGATGCTCGTGGCCTCGGGTGTTTGCCTTGTGGGTTTCGCCTATATGATACGCTGGTATGTGGCCACATGGTTCTATTCTCCTCTTTGCCTAACGGTGGCCTTGGGCATGGTGCTTCCTGGCGTCATATTGCGTGAGATATGCACGAGGCTGAAAGCCCAGGTCGCAACGATGGCCTTCTTCCTGCTCGTCATAGCGATCATGGTGATATACCCTGTGAGGACAGAATACCATCTCTCCTATCTGACCATCAATCGCCTGGTGTGTCCGGTGCTTATATTCTCCCTCTTGCTCTCCATGCGGGGATGGCTGGCCGGAAGCAAATGGCTGGTGGAGTTCGGGCGCCTTTCCTTTAGGATCTACCTGATACACATATTCATCTACAACGCGGCCTATATGGTGCTCGACAGGCAGAATCCCGGAATCTATGTCGGGCTATGCGTGTTTGCAGTGGCCTTCGTAGGCGCATGGCTCCTGGCCAAAATACCTTTGATGCGTTATGCCTTCCCCCGCTGACAAGACATTGAAGAGAAGAAGCGAGTATGTGGACTGCATGAAGGGGGTAGCCATACTGAGCATCATGTTCCTGCACTACGAGGATGGAGTGATACCAGGGTGGTTGAACGCCTGGATCGGCCTTTTCATGATCACTGCCTTCTACATATCCTCGGGCTGGATATTCGGCCTGAAGGGTGGGGCGGACGCTCCCAAGGAGCTTTGGCGGAAACGTATCCGGCAGTTGGGCATCCCCTACTTGTGGTTTGCCGTTCTTATAATCGCCTTTGACATCCTATGGTCGGCGTTGGGATTCATGGATCCGCGCCTGATACTTAGGGAGGTCTACAAGTGGGTGACGTTGCGCGGCATAGGCACGCTGTGGTTCCTGCCTGTGCTGCTCTTCGGGGAGATGCTTTTCTGTTTTGTGATGAGCAGCCGTAGACCAAGGGTGACCGGAGCTATCCTCTTCATCCTCACGCTTGTGGCTACCTACCTATATTATGATGTATGGGACGCCCGCTACCGCAACCTCTCCGAGACCTTCCAGCTTATCGACTCCCCAATCCGTCCTGTGGCCATGAGCCTTGGCGCGTGGCCGCTGATATGGGTGGGGTATTTCCTGAGCAGGAAATACAGCGGATATTTCACGAGCGGGCATAAATGGCATCTGGCGCTGATAGGGAGCGCGGTGCTGGTGGTCAGCATGTGGCTGGTGGTCGCCCCTCCTTTCCGCCTCTTCTATATCAACAATTTCCTTAGCAACTCCCTGCCGGCAGTGGGAATGATGTGCGTGTTCGTGCTGGTGGGGCATACGGCCTTCGGGAGGTTCTTCAGCTATTGGGGACGCAATTCGCTGGTTATGATGTGCCTCCACTTCAGCATACTGTATGAGATATGCCTGACGATAGATAAGTACGTCTTCCACCATGACCATTTCACAGGCTGGAACACGGTGGTCTATTTCATCGTCTCGGTGCTGGTGATGTATCCTCTGGTGACCCTCTTTGAAGGCAAGCTAAGTTTCATGCTCGGACGTCAAAAAAAATCGAAATCATGATTTTCCTAAAAGACAGCCGCTACACGCCGCTGACTAAGTATGCGGTGATTCTCTTGTTCCTCTTCGGCATATGCTACATGCCGATCGAAGGACGTGCCGGCTTCGGCATCATCAAGCTGAGCTGCATGGCTTCGGCCGTGCTGGTGCTGGTGCTTCGCGTGCCTTTCCCGACCAAGGCGTTCGTGCTTGGCACGATTTACCTTCTCTTCCAGTTCCTGGTCGCTTCGATGCATCCGTTGACATTTAGAAGTTCCACGCTGTTCTTTTCCGCTGGACTGGTGTATACGTTCGTCTGCTTCTACAACATGCTCTACAAAGCGCACGTCTTCACCATCGACCTCTTCATTAAGATATGCCGCTGGATGATGATGGCTTTCTTCGTGGTGTGCGTCATTCAGCAGATGGCCTTGCTTGCAGGCTTCAAGACCTTGCCTGCGATTAATCTCGTGCAGGTGCTGGACCGCGGCATAGGGTGCAACTCGCTGTCGATGGAGCCGAGCACCTTTGCCCGCACGATGCTGGTCTTCTATTATTGTTACGTCAAATGTTGCGAGTATGTGCGCGGCGAGGGGGGGTTCACGCTCAAGGAACTCTTCCAGGGGCGTCACAAGTGGGTCACCATACGCTTTCTGTGGATGATGTGCACGATGGGGAGCGGCACGGCTTTCGTGTGTCTCATGGCGTTCGGGCTATATTTTGTGAAGAAAAACAACTGGTATTACATCATCCCTGCATTCTTGGCGATATACCTGTTCGTGTTGCCGATGTTCGATGCCGAACAGCTCAACCGTGCGACAAGATCGATCAACGCCACCTCCACGTTCGACCAGGAACAGGTGCAGGAGGCCGACGGCTCGGCGGGAAGCCGCATTAGCCCGATCATCAACTCCTTGAAAGTGGATCTCTCAGACCCGGACGTGTGGCTGGGCCATGGCATCGACTATGCCGCCAACCATAACCTGGTGCTACGCCAGAAAGCCACCCTCTTTGACGACTACGGATTGCTTTTCTACATCATCGCCCTAATCTTCGACTTCACCTGCGCGTATAGGATCAAGTCGTTGGGTTGCGTGTTCCTGTTCATGGGCCTGGCCGGAGGCGCGGGCACCAACATCCACTATGCCTGGTGGCTGATGATGGTGATGGCTTGCCAGCGATACTTCTATGAAAATCGTTTCGACCTCGAGTATGACGAGGAGGAAGATGATGAAGATGATGAAGATGATGAAGTGGATATAGGGGAAGAGGACCAGGAAGAACGAACACCAAAGCAGATAGCCTAAGGAATGGGTAACCGCAAGGAGATACTTAATAAACTGAGGATGGAGTTTGGAAGGCTGCGTCAATCCTATGGCGTGGGCTATGCCCTGAACAACCTACTTTGGTGGGCTAACTTCTATTTCCCCACTCCCTGGCGTTTCCGCCTGTCGAAAGGTGCCCTGATGAGAAAGACCCGTTTTCTGTCCGGCCTCATAGAGCGCGATTATGCCGACATCATTGGCAAGTACCTAAAAAGCCCTGGGAAGATCCAATCGTCAGGCAAGCGCAACATTTGGGTGTTCTGGGGCCAGGGGGAGGAGAAGATGCCCGAATTGGTCAGAGCATGCTACCGTCAGTTGAAGCATAATCACGAAAACGTGGTCCTTGTCACCAACGAAAACGTCTTACAGTATCTCGACCTGGCTCCGGAGCTGCTTAAGCGGGCCAGGGACGGCAGGCTGTCGTGGGCACATCTCAGCGACATCATTCGCACCAAGCTCCTCTATCGGCACGGAGGCTTGTGGCTTGACGCCACAGTTTGGGCCACGGACGGAATACCATTTGACAAGCTTGCTGAAATGCCCTTTTTCTCGGCTAACGGAAAAGTTGTGAACACTCCGCGAAGCGTCTGTTTCTGGACCTCGCTCGGCCATAACTGGAGCACCTGGTGCATGTGGGGGGAAGCCCCGGGCTATCCTCTATACGGATTCGTCAGCGAAACCATGGAGCGAATGGCCCTGTCTGACAAAGCATGGCCCGACTATGTGTTCCAGGACTTCCTGATCTATTACGCCCTACATTACAGCCCTTCGATAAGTAATGACATGGAGCAGTCTGGTACGCTGCCATGTCGGCACCGTAATTCCTTGGCCCGATTAATGAACACACCCTTTGACTCCGGTATCTACCAGTCAATGTGCGAGACGGATTTCGTATTCAAGCTCTCCTACCGCACTCCATGGAGGACAAGCACACCCGATGGGAGACATACATTTTATGGCACGCTAATTGCCGAGGAATGAAGATATAAAATCAAGTGCATGACTAAGATAAAGAACCCCTCCAAAGTGGCGATACTCATGGCCACCTATAACGGAGAGAAATATTTGCCTCAGCAGATCGAATCTATCCGGCAACAGACCTTCGGGGATTGGACGTTGTACATACAGGACGATGGCTCAAAGGACAATACCAGGGCCATAATCGAGGAGTATGCCAAAAAAGACGATAGAATAAAGATGTTCGACATCGGCCTGAGCCGCCAGGGAGCTGGTATGAACTTCCTCTCAATGCTTAATGCGGTCGAGTCTGACTATTATATGTTTTCCGATCAGGACGACGTATGGTTCACGGATAAGATTGAAAAGACGATGAACCGCATGAATGAGGAAGAGAAAGAGCATCCTGACAAGCCTGTCATAGTGCATACGTCGCGCACCTTCACCGACGAGAACCTCAATGTGAAGCTGCAGTCGGAGTTCAATCCCAAGGGGTTGCCCGACCATGTCATCGAGAAGAAACTTGCCCTGATGAAGGATCCCAACATCCTTAGGATATACACCATCGTCGGAGGGTGCACGATGATGCTCAATCATAAGGCTAAGGAGAAGGTGTTTCCCTACTGCAATGTCAGGGTTCACGACTCGGTGTGTGCCATGGCTGTGGCAAATGCCGGAGGAGTCATCAGCACCATCATCGAGCCCACCATGTATTACAGGCTTCATGGTGGCCAGACTTGCGGTGTGCGATCCAACAAACTGCTTCCGAAGGTGCTCAACCTGTTCAGCACCCTTTCTGGCAATATGCGCGGATACCATATCTGGAAAATCTACGGAGGAGGTGCCTTTCACAAATTCCTCTATTGGCGCATACGTTACTTCATGATTCTTCGCCGATATTGATTATGGATCTGACACTTGCAATTTGCGTTTACAATGCTGAGCAATATCTGGAGGAGACACTCAGAAGCGTCCTCTCGCAGACCCGCGATGACTTCAAGCTGCTGATTGTGGACGACTGTTCCACGGACGGCTCCGTGGAGGCAATCGAGAGATTTTTTGCAGAAAATCCACGAGAGTATACATTGGTTCGGCAACCCGTCAACGGGGGGATCGCCAAGGCGAGACAAACTGCGCTCCTGACAGCCGACACCAAGTATCTGCTGTTCGTGGATGCCGATGATCCGGTCAAGGATACTCTGGTGGAGACGCTCTATGAAGCCGCCGTCAATGACAAGGATATAATGGCTGTCACCTGCTGGTCGCGTTTCATCGACATGGATGGCCGCGACATTGCGGGCGGGACGTATCTTGGGGTAAAATCCAAGGAGGAATTCATGTACAAGGCATCCCGAGGAAAACTGTTCTTCATGCCTATCCACACACTGTTCGACCGGGAAGTGGCTATGGAGGCAGGGGGATTCTGCATAACCGGCTTCCCTGAGGGGAAACCCCGCTATCAGGATTTTTGCGAGGAGCTTGACCTATGGACGAGAATGAGCGACAGGTACAAGGATGGCAAGTATTTCGTCACTGTGCCCAAGGTGTTATACAGTTATCGAAAGAGCAACGGTCTTTCGTCCAACCATTTCAACATGATCTTGAAGATGCGCTACACCAAGACCAACGTGCGGGCGCGCCGTGCCGGCAAACCGGAGAAGACATTCAAGGAGTTCTATGCCTCGCTGACAGAAAAAGACCTCAGGGATCTGCGCAAGGAGGCTACGGCGGCCGACTGCCTGCGCAACGGCGTCATCCTCCTGAAGGGTGGCAACGTATTGAAGGGCCCGTGGCTAATCTGCCGGTCGATAATCGCCAAGCCCTCATATCTCCTTGACAAGATTAAACACAACCTCCGTATCGGAGGCTGACCAAATCCAATCAAAAGCATGAAGGCGCCCACACTGGGCCGGACGACCTTCATTAATACATACAAATATGAGCGCAAACGCAGTTACGTCTCAGCTGATTCGCGATGTGATCGGGTATCTCAATGATCATACGGAGTATGCCGTGATGCGAAACTATGAGGGATTGCCCGACAGCAATTCCGCGCGAGACATTGACATAATAATCCGCAAGAAGGACCTCAAGCGGGTGCAGCCTGGCATCATAAAGACAATCTGCGATGCCGGGTGGAACATCGTCACCTATCTCAATTCCGATCGGCTTATCACTTATGTCTGCGCCCGCAACGACGGCGACCAGACATCGATCATGCAGTGGGATTTCTTTGTCGACACCTCCGTATTTGGCATCCAGCTGATGAGTGCCGACGATTTCCTGGCTGACAAGGAGTTCAACGGCTTTCTTTGGCATTCAAAGACTGCCTCGCAATTCCTTGACAAGTATCTTTACGACCGGGCTGTGGGAGCCCCGTATCCCGAGAAGTACCGCTCCACCCGCGATGCTGCCAAGGACCTGTCGCAGGTCAAGGCCAAGGTCATGGAGATGTTCGGGTGCGACAGCGTCGAGGAGTGCGACAAGATGCCGGGACGCAAACTGCTCCTGCGCGCCATAGCCCGCAACCTGCGCCGTAGGCCGCTGGCTCTCATCGGCGGCATAGGCAATTTCCTGCGCACCTTCACCGGCAACTATCTGCGCTCGCGCACGGGCTTCTCCATGGGATTCACCGGCCCTGACGGCTCTGGCAAGACCACGGTCATCGACCAGACCATCAGCCGTCTGGGCGACGTCTTCGCCACAGCCCACGCCTACTACCATTTCCGCCCGACCCTTTTTGGCAATCTGGGCGAGGTGGCACACTCGGCAGGCATCAAGAAGGAGGTCGACCGCAACTATTCCGACCCCCACCGAGGGGGCAAGACCGGCACCGTCTCCTCTCTGGCAAGGCTCGGGTATTATTCCATCGACTACATCCTGGGGTATTTCGCCAAGGTGAAGAGCAACACCCGCATCACCCGTCTGGTCATCTTCGACCGCTACTTCACCGACATCATCTGCGATGCCCGCCGGTCGAGGATCTATCTGCCACCGAAGTTTCTCAACCTTTGGCGCAAGCTTTTCATCCCCTCGCTCGACTACAACATCCTGCTCACGGCATCTGCCGACACCATACTCGCCCGCAAGCGCGAGCTCGACGAAGAGGGCATCCGCGACATCAACGGGCGCATCGACTACCTGGCCACCCAGAAGGGGTATCTCAAGGTGCTCAACGAGTCGACCCCCGACGAGGCCGTGACTACCATCCTCAACCATATCTTCGTCAACCAACATAAGAAGAACCTCAAGCGACTGAAATGACATCACCCGCACCAAGCAAGAAACGCATAGAATTCATCGACCTGGCCAAGGGGGTCTGCATCATCCTGGTGGTCCTGGGACACTGCGGGGTGGATATCCCCATCCCTGGAATCAACATGATGAGGATGCCTCTGTATTTCATACTGTCGGGGCTTTTCTTCAAAGATTACGGAGGGTTCTTCGAGTTCCTGGTCAAGAAGACCAACAAGGTCCTCATACCCTTTGTGTTCTTCTATGTAGTGGCATATATCCCCTTCTATGTATTCGACTATTTCAAGCCGGGGCTGATCGTCACCGAGGCACAGGGAATATTCGACGTCCTCAACAACCGTCACCTCTTCAATGGCCCGATCTGGTTCCTGCTGTCGCTGTTTTGGTCCAACATCATGTTCTGCATGATCACCCTCAACATCCGCAAGCCATATCTTCAGGCTTTGGCCATCTTCATAATCGGCTTCACGGGTATCTATCTGGGGGACACTGGGATCTTCCTGCCGTGCTATGTGGACGTGGCCATGACAGCCCTGCCGTACTTCTACATGGGATATCTGCTGGTCAAGACCCCGTTGCTCTTTCCTAACAAGTATGATAAATTTAACATATTTTTAATTGGGGGGGCTATTTGTTAACATATGTTATAACCGAATTCTTCGGCCATCCATATATGAGTTTCCATTACAACAGGATGGAGGGTGGCGTGCTGCTTAACTATGTCGGGTCGTTCTCATGCGTGATAGCGGTGTTGCTCCTGTGCAAGATGATCGGGAAGCTCCCCGTCATATCATTCTGCGGTCGCTATTCCATCATTATCCTGTGTCTGCATCACCTGATCTATCGTCCGGTGAAGTTAGGCCTAAATCACTATGAAATCGTGGGACAGACGGGAGCTACGGTGACCGCCATAATAACTTTGGCGGTTTGTATCGGGCTGATACCCCTTTCGCGCAAGTGCATCCCCTACTTCACGGCCCAGAAAGATTTGATCAAGATAAAGAAGAAACATAGCCCCCGGGAGGCCGGATCAATGGGGGAGGCACTCAACGAGGGTGCCCCAAGGGCAGACAAAACCATGGAAGCGGGGTGAATTTGAAAGTGCTATGAAGGAAAAAGTATTTGTCTCTGCGTATGCCTGCGAGCCGGGCCTCGGAAGCGAGATCGGAGTGGGATGGCACTGGGTGCTGGAGATGTCGAAGCAGTTTGAACTTTGGGTCCTGACCCGCGAGAGCAACCGACATACCATAGAACCTTGGATCGCAGAACATCCGGAGTTTGCGGGTATCCATTTCCTCTACTTCGATTTGCCGAAGTGGGCGAGGTTCTGGAAAAAGGGGTTGCGCGGCGTGCGCACATACTACAACATCTGGCAGCGTCTGACCGACAAGATAGTGAAACGCACGATGCATAAGGAAGGCATCAAGGTGTTTCACCATATCACCTACGGCAACGCCCTCTGGCCGGTGAGCGACTACGGCTCGCGGCAGACTTTCATATGGGGACCCATCGGTGGCCTGGAGACCATACCGGAAGACTACACCCGTCACTACGACTTCAAATCGCGCATGACGGAGTCGCTACGCCGAAAGGTGGTGGGAAGGGCGATCAAAAGCCGGGGCCTCAGGGAGAGGTGCGAAAGGGCAGACCTCATCCTGTGCAAGACGGAAGACACGCTGGGCAAGTTGCCGGAGACGGCCCAGGGGAAGGCGATATTGTTTACCGATGTGGCCACCGATGTGGTGCAAGAGGAGAAGGGGGCTCCGATGGCACCGCATCCTGGCTTGCGATTGTTGACCGTAGGGCGCCTGGACGCATGGCGAGGGTTTGATCTCGCCATACTGGCGGTGGCCAAGGCTCTCACGGACTATCCGGACATCCAACTGGACATAGTGGGCAAAGGGGCCGACAGGGAAAGGCTCGAAGAGCTTGTCAGGACGCAGGGAATGGAAGGGCATGTGACGTTCCACGGAGGTGTGTCCCAAGATGCATACCGGAGCCTCATGAAGCAGACCGACGTGGTGCTCAATCCCTCGCTTAAGGAGGGGGCTGTGACCGTATCGTTTGACGCAATGGCGATGGGGAAGCCCTTGGTGGCCGTCGACACGGGAGGGTACACCAAGAGTTTCAAGCCGGAGTATTCCATCGTCGTGCCCCGTGAAGTCCGGGAAAAGACGATAGAGAGCCTTGCGGAGGGCATTCTAAGATTGACCGACGCCAAAGTGCGTAAGGAAATGGGGGAGGCCGCTGCCAGGGCTTCCGAGACCTTCTCATGGGAGCGTCACGGAGAAGACATCTGCCGCCTCGTGGCAAAGACAGCCAATGATTGACATCGACTCGCTACTGACCAAGGGGAACGACCTGTATTACCGTCTGGCCAACCCTGACGGCAAGGTGTGGGTGCTTCCGACACGCCATATGGCCACCGGATTGCAGCTATATCAGCCAAGCGGCTGGAAGGGGCGGGCCTTGAAACGCTTCCTGCCCAATCTGCACAGGGTGCCAGGCCTGCTAAGGGGGATACACGCCACACGCCTTAGAGCGGCCTTGCGTTATGAGATAGTCGACATGGCCGAAAGGGTGTTCGGCACCGGAGACCTCGAATACTCGATATTCGGCGGGACACCCTCGGTCCACCAGAAGGTCACGATCCAGTTCTTCCAGGGAGACAGGATATTGGGATACGGCAAGGTGACGGACAATGGCGAGGTACGCCGCCTCTTCGACTGTGAGCAGAAATTGCTTGACACTCTGCACGCCAAAGGCATAGATGACATCCCGCGTTGCCTTTTGAACACCGTCTTGAGCGACGACAACGCCTTCTTCCTGCAATCGACCCGTAAGACTCCAGAGTGCGCTTCTCCTGCCGGGTGGACGCAGATGCACGAGAATTTCCTGCGAATGTTGCATGAAAAGACCAAGGTCAACCTCCCGTTCGAGGAATCGGATTTCCACGAGAGTCTTGTCGCGCTCAGGGAGATGCTTCCGAAACTGCCGCAAAAGTATGCGGAGGCGATATCACCACGCCTTTCGGAGGCTTTGGCCGAGTACGGGGAGGGGAGGCATGAGTTTTCAGCGTATCATGCCGACTTCACGCCGTGGAACATGTTCGTGGACGGGGACCGCCTCTTCGTCTTCGATTGGGAGTATGGGCGGATGACGTATCCCCCCATGCTTGACAAATACCATTTCTTCGTGCAGCAGATGATGCATGTCGGCCACATGTCGTCCCAAGAGATCCACGAGTGCCTCGGCCGCGAGGAATGGTATGACAGGCACCAGGTCCGCGACTATCTCCTCGACATCGTCTCGCGCTTCGTGTGTCGTGAGCACGGAGGCATCTCCGATGCCTTGGACGGTATGCTGCAGACGTGGTGTGAAATCCTTATCCTGACCAAATGAAATTAGCGGTATTCCATCTTTTCAACGACTATAGCGGCAGTCCCAAAGTGCTTCGGAGCATCCTGCCGGGACTGCTTGAACGGGGCCATGAGATAGAACTGGTGACCTCGCGCGGGGGAGTCCTGGACGAGGTGACCGGCAAAGGTCTCAAACGCCGCAGCTATGGCTACGCCTTTTCGGCCAACCCTGTGAAGACCCTGCTCCGCTACACTTGGGTGCAGGCGAGGACATTCTTTATGGCTCTGAAATACACTTTTCGGCCCGATGTCACGTTCTATATAAATACGATACTTCCGGTGGGGCCGGCTCTGGCAGGCAAGCTTACAGGTAAGAGGGTGGTCTACCATTACCATGAGAATGCCTTTGTGAAGAGCGGGTTCTACCGAGGTCTATCACGCATCATGGAGAAGATGGCTGACGAGATCATATGTGTTTCGGCGTACCAGGCCTCCTTTCTCAAGAGGAAGGAGAGGGTGCGCGTCATCCCTAACGCTTTGCCGGAGGGGATGGCCTCACGTCTGCGTCCCGATGCAGAGAGGGCCTTCGAGCGGAAGAACGTGCTCATGCTCTCCTCCCTGAAGGGGTACAAGGGCACCAAGGAATTCATATCCCTGGCCTCTTTGATGCCCGCATACGCCTTCACCCTGGTCATCAACGACACTGAGGAGGAGATTGACAAATGGCTGAAGGCGGAGGGGGTCTCATGCCCACCAAACCTTCGTATCCATCCCCGTACACCGGACGTGACGTCATTCTACAACGGGGCCTCAGTGGTGGTCAATCTCTCGGACCCGGACCTGTTCATAGAGACCTTCGGACTCACTGCATTGGAAGCCATGTCGGCGGGGCTGCCCGTCATCGTGCCGCAGGTGGGAGGCATAGCCGAGATGGTCGAGGACGGCGTCAACGGCTATAAGGTAAATTGCCACGACACGGATGCATTGCGTGGCAGGCTTGAGGAAATGCTAACTTCCAAATCACTATACTTACTTCTTGCAAAGAACGCGTTGGTGCGTTCATATTCATTCAACAGAGAGACGACCCTTGACGCTCTCGAATCTACCTTGAAAAAATGATAAACGTCGCAATAATCGGCACCCAGGGCATCCCGGCAAGCTACGGGGGGTTTGAATCCCTCGTGGAGAACATGGTGGGCGGCAACTGCCCCCCTGACATTGCCTATACCGTCTTTTGCAGCTCCTCCGACATGGACTCCCATTATAGCGAGTATAAAGGAGCCCATCTGAAGTATGTCAGGCTCCATGCCAACGGCATGGATTCCATCCCCTATGACATGGTCTCGATGTGTCGGGCCATAAGCGGATACGATGTCATACTCGTGCTGGGGGTGTCGGGCTGCATGTTCATGCCTGTGTTGAGACGCCTGACCAAATCACGCATAATCGTCAACATCGACGGGCTGGAACACAGGCGCGATAAATGGGGGAGATCGGCCCGCTGGTTCCTACGCAAGTCCGAGGCCCAGGCAGTGAAGCACGCCGACGTGGTGGTTGCCGACAACCAGGGCATCAAGGACTATGTCAAGGAGACCTACGGTAGGGAAGCTGAACTGATAGCCTATGGGGGCGACCAGGCTAAAAGGGATGTCCCCCCAGAGAAGGTGCAGGAGATCATAGGCTCCTACGGCCTCACCCCGAAGCAGTATGCCATCACGGTGTGCCGCATAGAGCCGGAAAACAATTGCCATGTGGTGCTCGAGGCTTTTTCAAAGGCCGAGATGCCCCTCATTTTCATTGGCAACTGGAACCACAGCGACTACTCACGCTCGCTCAAGAAGCAATACTCCGGTCATCCCACCATAAGGATACAGGATGCCATCTACGACCTTGACATCCTGTATGCCTTGCGTTCAAACGCTGGCCTCTACATCCACGGCCACAGCGCCGGGGGCACCAATCCCTCGCTTGTGGAGGCGATGCACTTCGGCATCCCCATCGCAACATGGGACGTCAACTACAATCGCGAGACCACCGAAAACAAAGCCTACTATTTTCACTCACCGGAGGAGCTTCGGAAAATTTCGGAGCGTCACGACCTCTCGGGAGAGGACATGCAGGAGATAGCCCATAGGCGGTACACTTGGAAAAATATATCACAACAATATTGTAATCTATTCAGAAGCAAATGAAAGGTATCGTGCTTGCCGGAGGGTCCGGCACCCGTCTTTATCCGATCACCAAGGGTGTGTCGAAGCAGATGCTGCCGATCTACGACAAACCGATGGTGTACTATCCCATCTCCACGCTCATGCTGGCCGGGATACGCGACATTCTCATCATCTCCACACCCACGGACCTGCCGGGGTTCAAGCGCCTGCTGGGCGACGGCTCGGACTATGGCGTGCGCTTCTCATATGCCGAGCAGCCCAGCCCCGACGGCCTGGCGCAGGCCTTCATCATCGGGCGCGACTTCATAGGCGACGACTGTGCCTGCCTCGTGCTGGGCGACAACATCTTCCACGGCTCGGAATTCACCAAAGTGCTCAAGGCTTCGGTGGAGTGCGCCGAGAAGGAGGGGAAGGCCACCGTCTTCGGCTACTGGGTCGACGACCCGGAGCGCTACGGCGTGGCTGAGTTTGACAAGGAGGGCAACTGCCTCTCCATCGAGGAGAAGCCGGAGCATCCAAAGAGCAACTACGCAGTAGTCGGTCTCTATTTCTACCCCAACAAGGTGGTGGACG
>CAZHCM010000007.1:0-36999 GCA_964531005.1 uncultured Sangeribacter sp.
GTTGACATGCCACATGTAAAGCGACTGCTTGTCGTAGACCATCAGCCGGTAATTTTCCGGCAGGAACTTACCGTGGGAAGGAGAATAATAGAGATTCAAAACAGGCAGCTGACCATGATATTCCGTGCCGCAGAATGGACATTTGGGCTTCGTGGAGTTGTCGAACACAAACCAATGAGCCTCGCAGGAAGGATTCTGGCAAGGCTGCATAAGGTCGGTGGTCTTGACGAGGGCCGACTCCCACTCGTCGGCCGTCGGGCGCTTCGATGGATCGTGCAGTCCGTCAATGAAAGCGCGGTCGAAAAGCTCTTTCAGATAGGGGCCGCACATCGTATATGGCCGTTTGACCACATCTCCCTGCGGAAGCTCGGAAGGAGCGAGCTGATTCACTTTCGGACGGTTGCTCGTGTCGGTAGGGTGCTCGATGAAAAGGGCTTTCTCTCCCATCGAGAGCTCTTCGTCGCGTGCCGAATCAAGATCATTCACCTTGCCGCCGCGAAGAGGATGGCGGTTGAGCAGATACATGGAAATCAGCACGGCAAGGGTATGACGGTCTGTGGCGATACTCGGCAGTTTCCTGTTCGGGTCATCCAGCTTCAGACCGCGTGTCTGGAGTACTTCCGGAGCTATGAAATCGGGCGTGCCCACCACATCGGGAGGATATTTACCGGGCACCACAAGCCCGTCGATATCGATAACGGCAGCCTTGCCGGTCTCCGGGTCGACAAGCACGTTTTTATAGGAAAGGTCGGAATGGGCCAGTCCGGCGGCATGCAGTCGACGCACCGCCCTGGCTATCTGGATGCAAAGATGATAATGGCTCAGCCAGGTCCCTTTCTGAGGCGGAGTCAGGAATTTGTTGCGCAGCTTGGCCGACGCAAACCATTTTCCTTCCTTCTCCTTTCCCTTGAACATTCCGTCGCGGAAAAAGAACTGAGGCTGGTAGGTAGGACAGACGATGCCGAGCCTGCCGTTCCATTCCACCAGCTTGGTGGGCCAGCAGAAAAGGTTTTCCCAATATTCTCCCCCTACCTGGCCGAAAATCTTCTCGCGATACTTCCCGACGATATTCTGCAGCCGGTCCTTGGCCTGCGCATCCACAGGCTTCATGTAGAAGCCGACGACATAGCTCTTGTCAGGAGAGAAGTATACCTCCTTCATCGCTCCGCTTCCTATCACTTCATCCACGAACTCCACCGGAGTGCCGTCGGAGGCTGTAAGTCTAATTGTCTTTGCCATTGGTCAGCGGGTTTAGTAAAGTATTGCTATCGTGCGGTCGTCGTGGTTGCCGGGGCTCCAGAAATCGAGCCACCCGAGAAGCTGGTCGGCCGCCTCCTCGTTGTCGTCGGTCAGGTCGACGCCCTTGATGCCGTCCTTGGGAAACCCTCCCCGGAGGGCGGCGTGGAACTCCCGCCATTTCTCGAAGCTCTGCAGGTTGTTGTCGGTCTCGAACATCGGGTCAGACACGCCGTCGGTCATCAGGAAGAGGGCCGTGAAGTCGGGCACTATCCCCATCTTCAGCCGCTTCTGCACCACGTCGGGATCCTGGAATATCTCCGGCATCGTGAGGAAACGGGTCTGGCCGGAGTATTCACCTTCGTCAGGGGTGCCGAGCAGTTTCACGATACCATGCTCCTCGTCATAGATGGCCATGGCGCCGTCGCCCACCCAGAAGGAGGCGATGAACCATCCGAAATCGAATCTCTTGCAAATCGCCAGCATCAGCGTGGTGGAGAAGTCGCGCAGGGTCATCTGCGACTCCCTGTTGTCGGCCACTATCTTCTTGATCCCCTCCAGGGCGTTCTTCGCTGCGCCGAGCACCACGTCCATGACATGCTTGGTCAGGGCCTGGCGTTTAGCTGCATTGTCGGGGTCTGCCTGATAATCGCACACGGCCTGGTCGAAGGCCGGATTGTCTTCGAGGCTTTTGCGGCAGAACTCCAAGGCGTTCTGACAGGCCACCTCGGCTCCCTTGCGGGAATACTTCGCCGAGCCGGCGCCGTCGCCCACGGCCATGATATACCAGTCGGAGTCCGAGCAGTGGTGCAGGGCGTAGTGGTCGTCGCGCGGGTTCCCCTCCTGGGCGTGGCTGCGGCCACGCTGGCTTGCGGCCACCATGTCCTTGCGCGGGGAGCCGTCGCGCGATGTCACCTTGACAAAGTCCTTCTCGCAGTCCGGCTTGTGGAAGATCAGGCTCGGGCTGCTGGGAATGTTGCGCCAGAGCTTCCTCGGGTCCGGATTGAAGGCGACGGGTATCGGCAGCTCCGAGGAGGGCTCACCCGGGAGGGTGTCGTAGCGGAGGATGAGTGTGTAATCGCCCGCCTCGCCGGGGGTGCCGCTCAGCAGGAAGGTGCCGTCCGGCTCCACGGCGAGAGTCAGGCCCAGCTCTTCGGCCCCCTCCAGGGTGACGTTGGAGATATCCTCGGACGGGAGTGCGAAGCGGTGGGCGTATTCCTTGCCGGCGGTACCGTTGGGAAACCGCAGGTTGAGCGAGCGGATCTTGTTTTCTATGATGAGGCGCTTGTCCATGCGTTCAGTTTTGAAGGTTTGGTAGAGGGAGGATGCCAGGGCCTTGAGGAATGGCTCCCGGTCTGGTGCCGGCACCTGGCTCGTCACGGCCACGGCGAAGGCGCGAAGCAGTTCGCGCTCCTTGGTGTCGAGCGAGATGGCCCGGCGGGCCGAGTGGCGTTGATGTCTGTTCATAATCGGTGTTTTGGTTTAGTGTTGATTGCTTCCTTATCCCAGTCCACGGGCGATGTCCATGCCGTCGGAACCCCCGTGTCCCAGCTCGCCTGAGAGTCCGCACCAGGGGCAATGTGCCCTGCCGTCGCTGCCGACGCAGAAGAGGCCTCCGCATTCGCAGACCACGACGCCGATCTGGTTGCCGCAGCAGGGGCATGCCGGCACCCCTAACAGGCCGCGGGTGTTGATGCTGGCGCGGCGCCCCGAAGATAGTTCGGCATAGGATTTCTTGTCGACTGGATAGGCCCCCACGAGGCGGAAGGGCTCGTTACGCCAGTCGCGACGCTCGTCGCGCACATCACCCTCTCCCCGTTTGGCATACTTCACCAGGTAGTCATCCCCCGTGGTCTGGCACCGTGCATGGAGCACCACGAAATTCTCGTCGACCATGTCCCTGGACGCGCATTTCTCCACATCCACCTTGTCGAGGTTGATGCCGGTGGTGGGGGCGAGTTTCAGTTCGTCGGTCCCCTGGTCGGCCACCGACATGCTCGAGGTCTTGATGGAGGCCGTGACCCACTTGAAAAACTGGCTGAAAGACTCCGCGTCGGTCTCCTTGAGCAGCAGGATATCGTTGGTGATCTGAGCCAGGGTGAGCACGTTGACGTTGTCTCCTATCGAGACAGCCACGAGGTTGGCGTGGCCACGATAGCGGGTGTTCCATCTGTGGAAGGCCTTGGAGCAGTCGTCCGTGGGATTGCCGTCGGTGAAGAGGAAGATGATCGGCTTCCAGTCTCCCTTGCGCTCCAGGGTGGTCTTGGCCACGTTGGCGTCGATGTCGTCCATTACGGCCTCAAGCCCGGTGCCCAGCGAGGTGCCACCCCCGATGGGGAAGACCGGGGGATAGAACTTGTAGAGCTCCGTGAGGGGCGAGAGGGTGACGGCCTTGCCTGCAAAGGCGATGATGGAGACGAAGACAGTCTCCAGGGCGTAGGGGTCCACGCGAAGCGACTGTATGATGGTGCGCATCCCCTGCTGCACCTGCTCTATTGGCGCGCCGACCATCGACTCCGAGACGTCGACAAGGAAATATATTGGTAGTCTTCTCATTGAAATGGCGAATTTTTGAGGCGTGGGAGCCTATATTATGATGTTAAGCTCTTCGGGTGGCGGCGGGAGCTCGATTTCGTCGGTGGCGCCGATGCTGCGGTTGCCCACCCCGATGGAGGCCGACACCCATTTGAAGAACTGCTTGAAGGATGCGCTGTCCAGTGTGTCCAGTCCGTAGACCTGCGGGGTCAGCTCCTTGAGCATCTCGGTGGAGGCCTTCATGCCGGCGGCGCAGGCTATGACGGCCCCGAACTTGCGCCGCTGCACCTCGGGTATCATCTCGCGGTAGAGCTGCAGGTCGGAAGGCTTGCCGTCGGTCATTATGAAGAGCAGGGGCATCCAGTCCCCCTTGCTGTCGGGGGTGCCCAGTCTGACCTCCCTGTCGACGCACTCGCAGAGCATCTTCAAGGCCAGGCCCGTGTGCGTGGGGCCGCTGTCGGGGGTCGTGATCTCGGGGAGCTGGAGGTCTTCGAGGGGGGTCAGCGGCAGGATCTGCCTCACCTCGCGGTCGTAGGTGATGATGCTGAGATTGACCGTCTCCAGAGCGTAGGGGTCCTGGCGCAGGCTGGAGACCATGGCCTCCAGCCCCACCTTCACGGACTCTATCGGCTCCCCCTGCATGGAGCCTGACGTGTCGATCAGCAGATATACGGGAAGGCGTCTCATCTCGGGCGCCTCAGATTACGATGTTGACCTCGGGCGGGGGCGCGGGAAGGTCGCTGATGGAAGTGGGCTCGGTGCCCTGCTCGTCCACCTTCATGCTGCCGGCGCTGACGGAGGCCGAGATCCACTTGAAGAAGGCGTCGATGGTGGCGCTGTCGGCCGTGTCGAGCGATACCACCGACTCGGTGATCTTCTTCAGGGTGTCGGTGTTGGCCCCGGCCCCGGCGGCGCAGGCCACCGTGATGCCCCATTTCCCCTTCTTGAAGTCGGCTATGCCCTTGTTGAGGTCGTCCGTAGGCTCGCCGTCGGTCATGATGAATACCAGGGGCTTCCAGTCACCCTTCTTTTCGGGAGTGGTCTTGGCCACCTCGTTTTCGGCACACTTCGTCACGAGCGTCAGGGCCTCTCCCAGGGCCGTGCAGCCGCTGGCCTGGATATTGGGGGCCTGGAAGGCGGCCAGCTCTGTGAGGGGCACCACCTGCTTGGCGTCGCTATCGAAGGTGATGATGCTCAGATAGGCTGTCTCCAGCGCGTAGGGGTTCTTGCGCAGGGCCGAGAGGAGCACCTGCACGCCGTTCTTGACAGCCTCGATGGGCTCGCCATACATCGAGCCGGAGCAGTCGAGAAGCAGATATACGGGAAGTTTTCTTGCCATGATTGTCTGTGTTTTTGTCAGTTAGGTAATGCGAGGAGAGAACTGGGGAGAGAGGCGAGGAGAGAGAAGAGGGTCATTTCGCGTAGTTGGCGGCGATGCGGTTGATGGTCTCGCAGAGGTTCCTGTCGGGGAAGGCGTCGCCGATGGCCGAGAATTTCCATTCCCCTCCGCGACGGTAGAGCTTGCCCATGATCAGGGCCGTCATACCCTTGTACTGGGGCTGGGCGGCGACGTTGTAGGAAGCGAACACCTCCTTGACCCTTGTCGGCGTCCCCTCGTACATTCGGATCGAGGCGTAGGGGATTTGCGAGAAGTCCTCGCGCCCCACGTTGTTGAGGAAGAAGAAGATCTGGTCCACGTTGGGGCTGACGCGGCTGAGGTCGACGGAGATGATCTCGTTGTCGAGTCCGTCGTCGCCCCCCTTGTCTCCCTGCAGGTCGTCGCCGGTGTGGTGCAGGGCCTTATCGCGCGTGTCAAGCTTGCCGGCGGGCATGCCGTAGCGGCTGAGGAAGTCCTGGCGGTAGAGGGGGGAGTAGATATGGTCTACGATCATGCCGTTGGCGTCGAAGAGCACGCAGCTCAGGTCGAGGTCCACGTCCTGCGTGCTCTTGCCCAGGCCCAGAAAACCTCCGCTCTTGACGATGGCGCCCCAGTTGCAGCCCACGCAGAAGTTGGTCAGCTTCGAGCCGTTGTTCTTTTCGAGGTTGATGCGTTGTCCTTTTTCAAGATTGATTGCCATGATGGTGAGGTGTTTGGGGTTAGACTCAGTTGAAACGCTGGAGATACTCGGCCAGGCCACCCTTCATGCCGGTGCCCACGGCCTCGAACTTCCACTGTCCGCCGCGCTTGTAGATGCGTGCGAACTCCACGGCGGTCTCGATGGAGAAATCCTCGTCCAGGTCATAGCGCAGCATCTCCTCTCCGTTGTCGGGGTTGTAGATGCGGATGAAGGCGTTGCGCACCTGGCCGAAGTTCTGGCGGCGCTCCGGGGCCTTGTGGATTGTCACCACGATGATGATCTCCGTGGCTCGGGGGTCGATCTTGGTCAGGTCGATCTCGATGCTCTCGTCGTCGCCCTCGCC
This sequence comes from uncultured Sangeribacter sp., assembly GCA_964531005.1. Classification (GTDB taxonomy): domain Bacteria; phylum Bacteroidota; class Bacteroidia; order Bacteroidales; family Muribaculaceae; genus Lepagella. Next base: position 6,193 of record CAZHCM010000007.1, read on the forward strand.
CTCGCCCGTCAGGTTGTCGCCGGTGTGGCGCACTGCGCCGTCGGGCGACTTGAGGTTGTTGTAGAACACGAAATACTCGTCCTGCAGTATCTTGCCGTTCTCGCCCAGGATGAAGGCGGAGGCGTCGAGGTCGAAGTCGTATCCGGTGCTGCTCTGGTTGGTGTCCCAGCCGAGACCTACTGTGAATCGGGTCTGCTCCATAGCCACCCGCTGTCCTTTTTCGAGATTGATCATATCGGTTACGTTTTTAGTTTTTGTTTTGCGGTTACGTTTTCAGTTTTGTTTTGGCGGTCTTTGTTTTTCCGTATTGCAAAATTAGTCAATCTTACCCGCCATATCCGATTTCCGCAATGTTTCAGCCCCCTTCCCCTCCACATCCCCCTCCCCGGGCTGCAACCTTGCACCCCCCCATTACCATATCGGAGCCATCTGGGTTATCGGAGCTATCGGAGGCATCGGAGTGTTCGGAGGCATTGGAGTGTTCGGATAAATCACCCCTCTTCTAAGCTCCGTTCCCTGCATGGCCCGCTTGCGGGCCAACTACACTCTCCACATCCGAAAGCCTTCTGGTCATGCTGTCGTAATTGAGACCAATTGCGATGACCTTCCGCCCGTCAGCCCCCCACGGTAGCGCATAGTCCTTGCTCAGTATCTGCTCCAGGGCTTCCCGGGCAGACTTGTCGTATTTCAGCTCGATGACATAGACAAACCTTCGCGTCCTCACCAAGATGTCAATGCGGCCGTTCGAGGTGCGGTATGCCACATCCACGTTGAGTCCCAAGAGATGGAAAAGCACGAAGAGGGCGTTCTGCACATTCCTCTCCTCCTCCAGCCTCATCTCGTAGCTAATCCCGGCGAAGAAGGACTTGAGCATCGCTATGAAGCCATCCACGTCCCCCTCCTGCAAGGCATTGAGAAAATTGAAGACCACTCCCCTGACATTCCCTTCGCGCACCTGGGCGTATTTGGGCAACAGGAATTCGTAGAACCCCCGCGTCACCTCCTCATTGGGAAGGCCCACCTTATAGAGGTCCATCTCCGGGAGGTGCCCCTTGATGGTGAGATACCCGGCCTGATAGAGCAAGGCTATGGGCCGGATATTCTCGGCGTCGAGGCCCTGCAGCTCCTCCTGCGAACACATCGCGCTTGTTACGGTCTCAAGGTCGGAGCGCCCGCGCTTCAAAGCCTCCACGAGCAACGTTGGAGTGCCTGACGATATCCAGTAGTTGGCATAAGCCTCCTCCGAGAAGGTGCAGAGCAGCGAGAAGGGATTGTAGATGTCGGGGCTTTTCGCACTGAAATGATACCCGTCATACCACTGCTTCAGTTTCTTCAACTCCTCTTCCTCGCTCAACCCATCCTCCTCGCTAAGCGCCTTGATGCCAGGCTTGAAATTATCCAAAAGCTCCTGCTCGGTGATGCCGCATATGGCGGCGAATTTATTGGAGAAGGAGATGTCGCGGAGGTTGTTAAGCCCGGAGAACACCGAGAGCTTGCCAAACCTGCTGACTCCGGTCAGGAACACGAGCCGCAGATAGTCAGCTGAACTTTTGAAGTTGGAGTAGAGGCTGGAAAGCTCGGTGCGGTAGGCCTCAAACCGCTCGGGATCGTGAATATTGTTGACCAACGGCTTGTCGTATTCATCGACCAGCACCACAACGTTTTTCCCCGTCTTCAAAGCTATCTCCCTAATCAGGCGTGCCAGCCGCAGGGAGTGCATCTCCTCCCCCCGTGGGATGCCATATTGCTCCTCATAGCTGGTCAGAAAACTGTCCACCACACGGTGCAGGTCCTCACCATCGCGATACATTCCGGTGTTGAGGTCGAGATAGAGCACTGGCACAGGCTCCCAGTCCCAGTCCATCGTGTCGGCATAAAGACCCTTGAAAAGCTCCCGCCTCCCCTCGAAGAAAGCCCTAAGAGTGGAGAGGAAGAGGCTTTTGCCGAAGCGCCTCGGACGCCCCAGGAAATAATACTGGGTCCCGTCGAGGATACGCTCGATATACTGTGTCTTGTCCACATAGAGGTATCCCCCTTTCCTTAGCTCAGGAAAGGACTGCTGTCCGACCGGGTATGTCTGCTTTTCTCTGCTCATGATCTCAGCTCTCAATTCTACATCCAAATTCAGAATACTGCAGTATCAATTCTACATTCTAAATTCTAAATTCATTTCTGCAAAGTTAATAAAAACTCCGGCTATTGGCAAGACTTTTCTCCGGATTGTCCGTTTTTGTGAAAAGTGTCCGTTTTCGGACAGTCATTATTTTTACAAGACACTGCAAATCAATATTTTAAAATTTTGGCACGAAGGTTGTAGGCATATAAGGGCAGTTAGCACCAGTTTTGATATCGTACACTTAACCCTGACATATGGACAAAGAGATACCGGCCTCCGTAAGACGCCGAGCCAAGATCCGGACCCTCCTCATCGCCCTCGCATCCGTGGGCGTCATAGCCATTGCCGGCTACCTCCTGCTCTCTCTTGGCGAGAAGAGCATCAAGGGGGCCAACCTTACTTTCTCCACCGTTGACACAGGCAATGTGGAAAACACCGTCGGCGCCCAGGGCAAGGTGGTGCCGGCATACGAGGAGGTGGTCGTCTCCCCCGTCTCCTCGCGCATCCTTGAAGTCTTCCACCGCGAGGGAGAGACCGTGGAGAAGGGGGAGCCGCTCCTGCGCCTCGACACGCAGACAGCCGAGGGGGAGGTCAGGCGACTGGACGACCAACTGGCCATGCAACGCAACACCACCGTGGAGGCGCGTCTTGACAGCCGCACCAGCCTCACCAATCTCGAGATGCAGATCGAGGCCAAACGCCTCGCCGTGGACGAGCTGGAGGCCCAGGTGCGCAACGAGCGGCGCCTCGACAGTATCGGCAGCGGCACGGGCGACCGTGTGCGCCAGGCCGAACTCGCATGGCGCACAGGCGTCATCGAGCTCGACCAGCTCCGCAAGCAACTCGCCAACGAGCGCCAGGCCCAGGCCGCCCGCCTCGAAAGCCGCCGCCTCGAAGAGAACATCCAGCAGCGCACCCTTGAGGAGGCCCGCCGCGTGCTCCGCGACGCTGGCGTGACCGCGCCACGCCGAGCCACAATCACCTTCATCAACTCCAACATCGGAGGCAGCGTCTCCCCGGGCGAGAAACTCGCCGTGCTCTCCGACCTCGACAGTTTCCGGATCTCCGGCGAACTCCCCGAGGGTGAGGCCTCCAAGCTCGTGGCAGGCGGATTGGTGGAGGTCAAGCTCGGGAAGGCACGCCTGCGAGGGCGCATCAGCAGCATAACGCCGCAATCCACCAACGGCATGGTGGGATTCAATGTCCTCCTCGACGACCCAGGCGACCAGCGTCTGCGTGCCGGCATCCGCGCCGACCTCAACATCATCTGCGGCCTGAAGGAGAATGTGCCCCGCATAGCCACGGGCAGCTACTTCCACGGCCCGGGCCCGTACGATCTCTTCGTCGTCTCCACTGACGGCGCCCATCTCGAAAGGCGCCGCGTGACCCTCGGCGACAGCAACTTCGACTACGTCGAGGTCATCAGCGGACTTCGCCCCGGCGAGAAGGTCGTCATCTCCGACATGAGCGACCACCGCGGCTCCCCCTCCCTCCGCCTAAAGTAGGGATGCACCCTGGTGCATCCGCTCCGAGTAAATCACACGTGCATCCGCCTAAAATGAAAATATCCGTTTCCTGCACGGCCGCTTGCGGCCGATTAAAACCAAAGCTATGATAAGATTAGAGAAAGTAGACAAGACCTACCGCACAAAAGAGATCGAGACCCTCGCCCTCTCCAACATCAACCTCGAAGTCCGCGCCGGCGAGTTTGTCAGCATCATGGGTCCCTCCGGATGCGGCAAGTCGACGCTCCTCAACATCGTCGGCCTCCTCGACCGCCCAACGGCCGGAAAGGTCGAGATCATGGGCAAGTCCGTGGAGAGCCTCGGCGACGCGGCCCAGGCCGACTTCCGCAACGCCAACATCGGTTTCGTCTTCCAGAGCTTCCATCTCATCCCCTCCCTGACGGTGATGGAAAACGTGGCCCTCCCCCTCATCTACCGCTCCGGCATCTCGGCCTCCGAGCGCAAGCGCAAGATCGTCGAGGTGCTCGAGCGCCTGGGCCTCACCCACCGCATGCGCCATCTCCCCTCGCAGCTCTCAGGCGGTCAGTGCCAGCGCGTGGCCATCGCCCGCGCCATAGTCGGCAACCCCGGCATAATACTCGCCGACGAGCCCACCGGCAACCTCGACTCGCGCATGGGCGCCGAGGTCATGCAGCTCCTCCACCAGCTCAACCGCGAGGATGGCCGGACCATCCTTATGGTGACCCACAACGAGGAGCAGGCCCGCGAGACCGACCGCATCATCCGCTTTTCCGACGGCCGCATAGTAGGCTGACCCCCAACTACCTAGTCCCTAATACTTAGTACCTAATACCTAGTCCCTAATTTATGTATTACCTCCGACAAATATGGTATGAGCTGCGCGAGCGCCCACTCCTGACGTGGGTCACGATCAGCGGCACAGCCCTCTCGCTCTTTCTGGTCATGGCCGTCTTCATGGTCAACCGTGCATCCCTGGCCTCAATGGCCCCCGAGACCGACCGCGACCGCATCATGGCCGGCATGTATATCGAAGTTAAGATGCAGGATGGTTCCGGAAGCGGTTCCATAGCTCCGGACCTTGCTCATCGTCTCTACGATAGCATACCCGGAGTGGAGCAACTCTCCTATTACATCAACTGGATGGTGCCTCTTGACGTCAATCTGCCTGGTGAGGATTTGTACTCTCTCTCCACGAAGAAGGTGGACGCCGGATTTTGGAAGGTCTTCGACTTCGACTTCATATCCGGAAAGCCCTTTACCGATTCTGAGGTGAAGGCTGAAAAGAAGCCTGCCGTTCTCACTGAAAGCACTGCCCGAAGACTTGGCGGAGGCGCCAATCTAATTGGCCGTGACGTTATGATTGAACACGTGCCCTACCGAGTCACCGGAATAGTCAAAGACCCCCATCCGATGCTTGACAATTCGTGGGCCAAGGTCTATGTAGGGTGGGAAGAGAAAGCATCCGAAAGCTACTATCCCGAAATGGGGGAGACTTCTGTCTTTCTGCGTCTATCCCCTGGCGTCACGCATCAGAGCATCAAAGACGTGGTCAAGCATCGCTATGACCTCTATAATCTTTCCATAGCGAAGGAGGGCAGACAACTTGTCTACCACAATCTCCCGTTTACCCAGGAAGAAACAATCAATAATAACGGGAGCAACAACGATCCGGACTCAAAAACCCCTAACCGCAAGCGGTATCTGCTTTATTTAATTCTCCTTCTGCTGCCGGCCATCAACCTTAGTGGACTGACTCGAAGCCGTATGCAGAGTCGACAGTCGGAAATCGGTGTTCGCCGTGCTTTTGGGGCTTCCCGCAAGCGCGTCATCTCTCAACTCATAGCCGAGAACTTCCTTGTGACAATCATAGGAGGCATGATTGGGCTATTGCTTAGCATGGGGTTCATTGTATTCTTCTCAAGCCTCTTCATTGACTTTTACAAGTATGATTTCTTTAATCAGCGGGATGCCAGTCCGGTTTTCTCAATGGTCTTTTCATGGAGTGCCTTCGGCTTTGCCCTCCTGTTCTGCTTCGTGCTCAATCTGCTGAGTTCCGGCATTCCCGCCTTCAAAGCCACTTCTCAGAGTCCGGGAGACGCAATATCGGGTAGATAAAAAAATCACTGGATACATAATCACTAAAAGTCATCAAAATGAAAAGATACCTTCTCCAACAGATGATGCACGAGTGGCGCTCTAATCTTTGGCTCGCCATCGAGATGATGATCGTAGGAGGCATTATCGCCTACCTCGCCACTGACCTGGTATATAATGTCAAGGCCATCTACTCTCCTTTAGGGTTTGAATACGAGGACGTCTATTCCCTTCGTATCAGCTATATAGAGGAGGAAAGTCCGGAATACACCGATGCCGGAGAGGAAACCGGGGCCATAAATCAGTCAGACATACGAAGCCTGATAGCTCGTCTCAGAGCCAATCCTCTGGTCGAGAGCGCCGCTTTCTCCAGCAACGCAGTGCCTTTCGTCTTAAATTACAGGGGTAATAACATACACTTCGTGGGTCAGCCGGACAGTATTGAATATTCCGGCAACCTGCGACAGGCCAGCCCTGAGATCGCCCAGGTGCTTCGGCTTAAATCTCCTTTTGGCCAGTCTGCATCGGATATTTACAAGGGCCTTAAAGACGGCAAGGCCTTTCTGTCACCTTATAGTGTGGGGTTTCCTGAATTCTTGAAAGACAATGAATCCTTGAGGGAAGTGAAGGCTTACTTCGGGACTGATTCCACTGTCAATAGATTTAGAATCGCTGGAATGATTGAAACCATTCGTCGAATGTCTTATGAGATCAATCTTTATAGCGGCACTATTCTTCTGCCTATTCGTGAGGATTTCAACTACGACGAGTGGCCTGCTGACCAAATAATCTTTCGGGTGAAACCGGGTATGGGCAAGCAGTTTGAAGAAGCTTTCCATGATGATAGCGCCCTGCATCGCCAACGCAATGTGCTTCTTTCCAACCTTACCTCTCTATCTTCTCAACGTCTGGGTACAGAACGCTCGTGGGACATCGAGCAACGCCTCTACATATCGCTCCTCGGGTTCTTCCTTATCATCATCTTCCTGGGCCTGCTGGGTAGCTTCTGGTTCCGCGTGCAGCAGCGCACCCCTGAGATCGGCCTTCGCAAGGTGAACGGCGCCAAACGAGGCGACATCCTCCGCCGCCTCTTCTCAGAGGGCACCATTCTTCTCGTCACCGGTTTCATACCTGGTGCGGCAATATATCTCATTATCTTCAAAAAGGTGCTCTACGCAGGACGCCCACTTGAAATGCAGCCTTGGGACGAAGCTCTGGTAGCCATCGGAATTTCCTTCGTGCTCATGGAGCTGATCCTCCTGCTCGGCATATACTTCCCGGCCCGACGCGCCATGAAGATCGAACCCGCCATAGCCCTCAAGGATGAATAGACGCTCTTTCCTCAGTTTTCTCATGCTTATGCTCCTCCCCGTGTTATCACTTCACGGAGAGGAGGTCGGCGGCTGCACCAGGGTGCAGCCCTACGACGGGGAGGGGAACCACGAGGGTGTCAGCAAGGGTATCGTCATGGACATGGACGAGGTCATCATGCGTGCGCGGGCCAATTCGGTGGACGCCGCCGAGGCCCTCGACCGCCTGCGCACCTCCTGGTGGCAATACCGCTCCTATCGCGCCGACCTGCTGCCGGAGGTGAAGTTCAAGGCCACGCTCCCCGCATACTACCGGCAATATTCGGCCTACATGGACGCGGACGGTAACTACACCTTCGTCCCTAACCATTACCTCCAGCTCAACGGCGAACTCTCCCTGACCCAGAAGATATGGGCCACGGGGGGCGAGGTGTCGCTCGTCAGCTCGCTCGACTTCATGCGCCAGTATGGCGCGGGAGCCTACAACCGCTTCATGTCCATACCGGTGGCCCTGACACTGAGCCAGCCCGTGTTCGGGGTCAATGAGGTGAAGTGGCAGCGACGCCTGGAGCCTGTGCGCCTGCGCGAGGCAAAGGCACGTTTCCTGAGCGAGACGGAGGAAGTCGCCATGCAGGCGGTCAGCCTCTATTTCCAGCTCATCATGGCTCGCGAAAACCTCGACATAGCCCGCCAGAACCTCGAAAACGCCGCGACCCTCTACGACGTGGCCCGCGAAAAGCGCGAGATGGGGAGCATCAGCGGCAACGACCTGCTGCAAATGGAGCTCAACCTGCTCGATGCACGTTCGGAAATGACCGACGCGGCCAGCGACCTGCGCTCGGCCCGCTTCAGCCTGGTGAGTTTCCTGGGCCTCGATGCCGAGGCCCAGATCGAGCCTGTCATCCCCTCCTCCGTGCCCGACGCCGAAATCCCCTACGCATCCGCACTGGAAAAGGCCCTGGCCAACAACCAGCTCACCCCCTCCCTCCAGCGACGCCTCCTTGAAGCCGACTACGCAGTGGCGCAGGCCAAGGGAAACCTCCGCGACATCACCCTCTTTGCCCAAATAGGATACACCGGCACCTCCCAGCAGGTCTCCGACGTCTACGCAGGCCTGAAGGCCAACGAGATCGCCCGCCTCGGGGTGGAGATTCCCTTGCTCGACTGGGGGAAAAGGCGGGGGAAGGTCAAGGTGGCCGAAAGCAACCGCCGCGTGGTGGAGAGCGCGCTCAGACGCGAAAACCAGGAGTTCGAGCAGAATCTATTCATCCTCGTGGAGCGCTATGCCAACCAGCGCGACCAGCTCGCCCTGAGCCGCCGGGCCGACGAGATCGCCTCGCGCCGATACGCCACCAACGTCGAGACCTTCCTGATCGGACGCATATCCACGCTCGACCTCAACGACTCGCGTACCAGCAAGGACGTGGCGCGCCGCGACTTCATCAACCAGCTCTACCTCTACTGGCACTACTACTACCAGCTCCGCAGCCTCACCCTCTGGGACTTCGCCACAGACACCCCCGTGGAGACCGACTTCTCGGCCATCCTGCGCTGAGGCAGCCTTGACATCATGTCATCATGACAGCTTGTCATAATGACATAATGACATCATGACATTTTGACCCCCCAAAATAAATACCTAAATTTGCACTATGATTCTCATAATTGACGATGACCGCACGATCCGCCTTTCGCTTCGACTGCTCCTCACCCGCGCCGGATACGAGGTGGCTGAGGCCGCCACACCCCAGGAGGCGGTGGACGCCGTGCGCCGCAGCGACTTCGACCTCATCTTCATGGACATGAACTATTCGCGCTCCACCACGGGCGAGGAGGGTCTGGAGCTACTGCGCAAGGTGCGCATATTCCGCCCCGACACCCCGGTGATACTGATGACCGCGTGGGGCTCCATCGACCTGGCCGTGCAGGGGATGCGCGGCGGAGCCTTCGACTTCATCACCAAGCCCTTCGTCAACCGCATCCTGCTCCAGCGCGCAGCCACGGCCATAAGCGTGCGCAGGCGCGAGGACGGAGAGCCGACCGAAACGGCGACAAGCGGGACGTTCGACCGCGCCGGCATCGTCGGCAACAATCCCAAGCTTCTTCGGGTGCTCTCCACAGTGGAGCGCATCGCCCCTACCGACGCCCCGGTGCTCATCCTGGGCGAGAACGGCACGGGCAAGGAGCTCATAGCCGCCGCCCTGCACGCCAACAGCCGCCGCCGCGAGGCCCCGTTTGTCAAGGTCAATCTCGGAGGGGTCTCGAAGTCGCTCTTCGAGAGCGAGATGTTTGGCCATGTCAAGGGAGCCTTCACGGGAGCCGTCGCCTCGCGCAAGGGGCATTTCGAGATGGCCGACGGTGGCACGCTATTCCTTGACGAGATCGGCGACCTCGGGGCCGACGAGCAGGTCAAGATGCTCCGCGCCCTACAGGAACACACCTTCCAGCCCCTGGGCGACAGCCGCGTGCACAAGGCCGACCTGCGGGTGGTCTGCGCCACCAACGCCGACCTTGACGCGATGGTCCGCGAGCGCACCTTCCGCGAAGACCTCTTCTACCGCATCAACCTCATCACCCTGCGCCTCCCGGCCCTGCGCGAGCGTCGCGACGACATCCCCCTGCTCGCCCGCCATTTCCTGGCCCGCTATGCCGAAGCCTCGGGGCTCCCCGCGCCCGAGATCTCCTCGGACGCCATGCAAGCACTTGTCCGCCTCCCTTACCCGGGCAACATCCGCGAACTGAAAAACCGCATCGAGCGGGCCGTGCTAATCTGCACCGATGGCGTCATCCGCCCCTCCGACGTGGTGCAGCCGGGGGAGCCGACACAGGACGCCGTCTCTCCCGTCTCTTCCTCCCCCTCCACACTGCGCGACATGGAGCGCACAGCCATCCTTGAGGCATTGGAGCGATGCGGGGGCAACATGTCGAAGGCCGCTCTCGCCTTGGGGCTCTCCCGCCAGAGCCTCTACAGACGCATGGAGAAGCTCGACATCCATTTTTGACATCCTGCAATCTGCCTTCCCCTTTTTCATATGAAATGTGTCTGGATCCTGACATTCATGGCTGTGGCCGCCACCGGTGTCTGCGGCGCCCTGGGGCTGTCCGCCGGCTGGTGTGTGGCCTCCGCGGCTGTGGCCGTAGCCCTTCTCTCCTGGCTCTGGGTCAAGGTCGTCCTGCCGGCTCGCAAGGTGGCTGTCGGCATTGAGCTGCTCAAAGGCAACGAGCTCAACAATCGCCTGGCACCTTCGCACGAGCCTGGCACCGACAGGATAGTCAAGGTCTTCAACGGCCTGCTCGACCAGCTGTCGGAGGAGCGTCTGCGACTGCTGGAGACCAACCACCTGCTCGAGCTCCTCGTCAAGGCATCCCCGATGGGGGTGGCCATCATGGATTTCGACTGCCGTTTCACCCTTGTCAACGATGCCTTCTGCTCCATCGCCGGCATCCCGGCCGAGGACCTCATCGGCCATGTCCCCTCGGACACCGGCTCCCGGCTGCTGCGCAGCGTCGCCGACATGGCCGACCGCGAGGAGAGAACTTTGCAGGGCTCCGACACGGAGATCTACCGCGTCTCGCGCCTCAGTTTCATGGAGCGGGGATTCCGGCGACCATTCATGCTCATAGAGCGACTGACCGACGAGATACGCCAGGCCGAGAAGGAGGCCTACGGCAAGGTGGTGCGCACCATCTCGCATGAAGTCAACAACACTCTCGGCGGTTTCTCGTCGCTGCTGCAGTCCCTGTCGGAAGACGACACTGTCGACGCCGACCTGCGCGAGCTGGCCGTGAGCTGCCTCGACAGCTGCGACAACCTCACCCGATTCATCGGAGGATATGCCGACGTCGTGCGCCTCGGCTCTCCGCATCTGGAGCCTATCGACTACAACGCTCAGCTGCGTCGCGAGCTCCCCTTCCTCCGCTCGCTGGCCGGCGAGGGGATAGCAGTCGAGACCGACCTGTGCGAAGGCCCCCTGCCCCTTCACGCCGACAGCGCGATGCTCCGACAGGTGATGGTCAACGTCGTCAAGAACGCCGCCGAGAGCCTGCGCGAAAAATTCCCCTCCGGGCAGTCGGCCGAGGAGAGGCCAGTGATAAGGATAGTCACCCGTCGCACCCCACAAGGCTTTGCAGTGGAGGTCATTGACAACGGCGCAGGCATACCCGAAACCGTGGCCGCCCGCCTCTTCAGCCCCTTCCACACCACCAAGCCCAACGGCCAGGGCCTCGGCCTGACCCTCACGGCCGAGATACTCCGCCGCCACGGCTACCGCTTCTCCCTCACCACTCTCTCCTCCGACCGCCTGACGACCTTCCGCTTTACCTCCTAAGCCAAACTTTCTGGACTTCGTGTGGTTATAACGTAGTAAGTTTAACCACACCCTTTCCGCTATGGACATTATCAACTGGTTGGTGCAGACCCTGCGCGACAACCCCGCCATCGCAATATTCCTGACCCTGGGCATCGGCTTCTGGATCGGTCGTTTCAAGTACAAGTCATTCTCCCTGGGCACCGTCACCTCGGTGCTCCTCGTGGGCGTCCTCGTCGGGCAACTCGACATACCTGTCCCGGGACCCCTCAAACAGGTTTTCTTCCTCCTCTTCCTCTTCGCCATCGGTTATAGCGTCGGCCCGCAGTTCTTCGCTTCCCTGCGCGGCTCGGGCCTTAAACAGGTGGGCTTCGCAGTCGTGATGTGCGCCATAGTACTGGCCACCACCATCGGCGTCGCCAAACTCTTCCACTACAACCCGGGCGAGGCGGCCGGCCTCTTCGCCGGCGCCCAGACAGTGTCGGCAGTCATAGGCGTGGCCGACGACACCATACAGACGCTCGGCGCCTCAGCCGCCCAAAAAGAGGAGTGGACCAACCTCATACCCGTGGCCTACGCCGTCACCTATATCTTCGGCACCATCGGCTCGGCATGGATTCTCGGCTCCCTCGGCCCCGTCATGCTCGGCGGCCTGAAGAAGGTGCGTCAGCAGACCGAAGACCTCGAGCGCAGCATGAACCAGGATCCCGACGCCTCCGACCCCGCGATGGTCAACGCCTACGCGCCCGTCGTCTACCGCGCCTATAAGGCCCAGAACGAGTATTTCGCCCCAGGGCATACCGTGGCCGAAATCGAAGCCTATCTCATGGGGCAGGGGCACCGCCTGTTTGTCGAGCGTGTGCGCTCCGGACAGGACATCACCTCCCATCCCGCCTCCGACTTCACGGTGCGCCAAGGCGACGAAGTTGTCCTCTCGGGGCGCAGGGAGTTCATAATCGACGACCAGTCATGGATCGGGCCCGAGCTCTCCGACCCCGACCTCCTCTCCTTCTCCGTCGAGCAGATACCCGTCATGGTGGCCTCGAAACATGTGGTCGGCACGACGGTCGAGGACTTCCGAAAGGCCCCCAACACACGCGGCGTGATCATCAGCTCCATCAAGCGCGGCGGCGTGGCGATACCCGTCCTGGCGCAGACACGCCTCGAACGCGGCGACATGCTGACCCTCAACGGCCCGGCCGACGCCGTCAACGCCTGCGCCGCCTACATAGGCTATGCCGACAAGCCGACCACCGCCTCCGACATGGTCTTCATCGGACTGGGCATATCCATCGGCGCCCTGATCGGCGCCATCACCCTGCGCCTTGGGGGGATCCCCATCAGCCTCTCCACAAGCGGGGGCGCCCTGATAGCGGGCCTCGTGCTCGGATGGCTGCGCTCCAAGCACCCGACCTTCGGCCGAATCCCCGAGCCTGCGGTCTGGATCTTCAATAACGTCGGCCTCAACATGTTTATCGCCGTCGTCGGCATCGCGGCAGGCCCCACCTTCGTCTCCGGTCTTCAGCAAGTCGGCTGGCAGCTTCTCCTGGCAGGCGCCATCGCCACCACCCTCCCCCTGCTCATCGGCCTTTGGGTGGGCGACAAGATCTTCAAGTTCCATCCGGCCATCAACCTCGGCTGCGTGGCCGGGAGCCGCGTGACCACCGCCGCCCTCGGCGCCATCCAGGACTCCCTGCAGTCCACCGTGCCCGCCATGGGATACACCATCACCTACGCCATCGGCAACACGCTGCTGATCCTCTGCGGCCTGGTCATGGTCTTCGTCATGTAGACCCTGGCAAGGCTATTTGAGTCGAAACGCAGGCCGGATTTGGTGATTCGAAGGTTATTTTGTAACTTTACACCGCAAAAAGGCCACGGGGCGCCTCCACCGGAGCTCTGGGGCCCGACTAATCTAAATCTAACTGACAATGAAAAAGGAAATCAAGTCCACCAACGCCCCCGGCGCCATCGGCCCCTACAGCCAGGCTGTCGTGGCCGGCAACCTCGTCTTCGTCTCCGGCCAGCTTCCCATCAACGCCGCCACAGGCGAGATGCCCGCCGACATCAAGGCCCAGACGCACCAGTCCATCGAAAACATCAAGGCAATCCTCGCCGAAGTCGGCGCCACTCTCGACAACGTGGTGAAATCCACCGTCTTCCTGGCCGACATGTCGCTCTTCGGCGCCATGAACGAGGTCTATGCCGAGCACTTCCACGAGGTCTTCCCCGCCCGCTGCGCCTTCGCCGTGAAGGAGCTCCCCAAGCAGGCCATGGTGGAAATCGAAGTAATAGCTGCAATATAATCCCCCTGATGGCAAGCGTGCTCCAGATTGAAGGTCTGACCAAATCCATCGGCGACCGGATGCTCTTCGCCGACGTCACACTCGGCGTCTTCGAAGGCGACAAGATAGGCATCGTCGCATGCAACGGCGCCGGGAAATCCACCTTCCTGGAGATACTCTGCGGCCATGGCGACTACGACTCCGGACGCATCGTCTTCTCAGACGGCGTCCGGGTCGGATATCTACCCCAAGACCCATCCTTCGACCCCGACTCCACCCTCCTCGACTACGCCACCCCGGAGCGTCGCGACGCCGAAGACTTCTCCGGCCCTGACCGCGCACGCCAGCTCCTGACGCAGTTCGGACTGGGCCCGCACCTCGACTCCCCGATGCGAATCCTCTCCGGAGGCCAGGTCAAACGGGCCGCACTGGCCCGAACGCTCCTCTCCGAGCCCGACCTTCTCGTGCTCGACGAACCCACCAACCATCTCGACATCGAGATCATCGAGTGGCTCGAGCAATACCTCGCCCGCCAGAGGGTCACGCTCCTGATGGTCACCCACGACCGGTACTTCCTCGACAAGGTCTGCAACAAGATCATCGAAATCGACCGCGAACAGGTCTTCACCTACGACGGCAACTACGACTACTACCTGCGCAAGCGCCAGGAGCGCATGGACAACATGACCGCCGAGCTCGCCAAGGTGCGCAACCTCCTGCGCACCGAGCTGGAGTGGATGCGCCGCCAGCCCCAGGCCCGAGGCTCCAAGGCCAAATACCGCATCGACAACTTCCATGACCTGGAACGCCGCTCAAAGGTAGACCTGCGCGAAAACAACGTCAACCTCAGCGTCAAGAGCTCCTACATCGGCTCAAAGATCTTCGAGGCGAAGGGGGTCTCCAAGGCATTTGGCGACAAGGTGATACTGCGCGACTGGTCCTACAACTTCGCCCGACGCGAGAAGGTCGGCATCGTGGGGCCCAACGGTGTGGGCAAATCCACCTTCATCAAGATGCTCCTGGGCGAAACGCCTCCCGACGCGGGATCTTTCGACGTCGGCTCGACCGTGCGCTGGGGCTACTACCGCCAGGAGGGAATGACCGACTTCGACGACTCCAAGAAGGTCATCGACGCCGTGCGCGAGATAGCCGAGACGGTCCGCATCGACGACCGCACCACCCTCACCGCCCAGCAGTTTCTGACCCATTTCCTCTTCACCCCCGCCACACAGCAGAAATACATCGGGAAGCTCAGCGGCGGCGAACGGCGCCGCCTCTACCTGGCCACAGTCCTGATGCGCCAGCCCAACTTCCTAATCCTCGACGAGCCCACCAACGACCTCGACATAATGACCCTCTCCATCCTGGAAGACTATCTGGCATCGTTCCAGGGGTGCGTCATCGTGGTGAGCCACGACCGCTTCTTCCTCGACCGCATCGTCGACCATCTTTTCGTCTTCCAGGGCGACGGCACCGTCCGCGACTTTCCTGGCGACTACTCCACCTATCGCCATTGCCTGGAGGAGGAGCAAAAGGAGCAGCGCCGCCTGGAGGCGGAGCGCCGCGAGGCCGAAGCCGCCAAAGCCCAGCGCAGCGGCGCCGTTCCTGCGCCCGACCCCTCCAACGCCCGCAACGCCAACCGCAAGCCACGCCTCTCCTATAAGGAGAAGAAGGAGATGGAGGCCCTCGAAGCCGAACTCGAAGCCCTGGCCACAGAAAAAGCCGGACTCGAAGCCCGGCTCAGCAGCGGCACGATGCCCGTCGACGAAATCGGCCCCGCAGGGGCGCGCCTGTCGGAGATAGCCGAACGCACCGACGAGGCCGAGATGCGCCTCCTCGAACTGATGGAGATCGAAGGCTGAACCACCTGACCCCTCTTTTCCCCCACAAAGCATTAATGCTTTGAAGGGAATGCATCAGGCCAAGTCACAGCCTCATGCTGCGCATCTCAACGCCGGCGAAGGGGCGACGGCACACTTCGCGGAAGCCGAGGCTCTCATAGAGCCTGGCCGCATTCTCGTTTTCCTCATCCACCAATAGCCCGAGCGGTTTGCCGCTTTTTTCCGCCCTTGCCTTGGCATCGCGTATGAGGGCGGTTCCCACCCCTTCTCCACGATACTGCGGCAGCACAGCCAACGTGTCGAGATAATACTCGTCAGCCCCCGCCTCCTCAGGCAGGCGCTCCACCGCCTCGGCAGTCATGCCCCACCCGAAGCGGGCGTTGGCCTCCTCGAAGAAACTGCGGCGCAGACGGCGCAGGTCGGCGCCGTCATAGCTCACGCAGACACCCATGCGCACTGGATCGTCGTCCATCACGGCCACGCGGGCGTTGCGATAGCCGTATTGGCTATCCTCGCGGCGGGCCAGGGCTGCAAAAAGCTCATGCACATCCTGCCGCGTGCCATCCTTGCCGGCTATCCCCCGGCATATCTCCGGCCCCACGGCCTCCATGATTGCGTCTGCGATAAGATCGGCGTCCTCGACGCCGGCATCAATGATTTTCATAATATTCAGATTTATAAATGGGGCTGCCTCTCCACCAGGGTCATCTCCCCCCCTTCCATGCGCGCGTAGCTGAATCGCCGTATCCACTCCCCCAGCACCATGAGCCGCACCCCGGGAGCCACCTCCTCGTCGCAAGTCACGTGCAGGTGCCCGAAGACAAACCAGTCGATGCCCGGATCCTCCCGCAGGTACTCCCGCGCGAACTCCTCCAGACGCCCCAGCAGCGGGTGCGTGGGCGCGTCCATCGGCAGCCCGTTGGCGCGGCTGTGGCGGCTCCAGGCATAGGCGAAAGGCACCGTCCAGCGCGGATGTATCATAGAATACATCCGCTGGCACAGGGGATTGCGAAACACCCTGCGTATCATCCTGAACCCCCTCGGCAGCCTCCCCACGCCGTCGCCGTGGGCCATGTAGACGCGGCGTCCCTGCACCTCCTCCACGATGGAGCCGTCCACGACCTCCACCCCCAGTTCCGTGGGGATGTAGTCCTTGATCCAGATGTCGTGGTTGCCGATGAGCCACACCACCCGGACGCCGCTGTCGGTCAGCTCGGCGAGCTTGCCGAAGAAGCGCACGAACCCCCTGGGCACCACATACCGGTACTCATACCAATAGTCCAGTATGTCGCCCAAGAGATAGATGGTCTCGGCGTCGTGGCGTATCGACTCCAGGAAACGCACCACCCTGACCTCCGCCTTGCGGCTGTCAGGAAAATAGGGCGCCCCTAAGTGAAGGTCGCTCAGGAAGTAGACCGCCATCAGAGGAACCCGAGCTCAAGTTTGGCCTCCTCGCTCATCATGTCCTGCGTCCACTGCGGCTCGAAGACCAGACGCAGGTCGACGGCCTTCGGGCCCTCGACGCTCAGCAGCTTCTGGCGCACGTCCTCCAATATGAAGTCGGCCGCCGGGCAACCCGGCGCCGTCAGCGTCATGTCGACGTGCAGTGTCTCGTCGTCAGGCGTGTACTCGATGCGGTAGATAAGCCCCAGGTCATACACGTTGACGGGTATCTCGGGGTCGAAGACGGTGCGCAGCATCTCGATGGCCTTCTCGGTGATGCGCATCTCCTCCTGGCTCTCCCTGACGAGGCGCTCGGCCTCGCCATTGGCGTTGATATTGCTTTCTTCTGTGCTCATATACCTTTTTAACACCGTCACCGCGCCCAAAGTTAACTCCACGACCGCAATTTCCCCCCTTTCGGCGCGGATATTACCGCCGAAAATGTTAACTTTGCAGTTGCTACGCCTCGCACCGGCACCCGCCCTCGGCGCGATGCCACGCCAGGCCATGCATTCATACACTACTAAACCAATTGACAATGAAACATTTCTGCAGAATCATCGCCGTTGGAGCCCTCCTCGCTGCCGGCATCGGATCGGCCAACGCCACCTGGCGCTTCGGCGTGAAGGCGGGCATGAACTTCGACAACCTGAAGCTCCACGACCTTGAGGAGTTCAAGGACAACTTCACCGACGTCGACAACCGCACCGGCTGGACCGCCGGCCTCATGACCGAGTTCGAAGTACCCCTCGTGGGCTTCTGTGTCGACGCTTCCCTGATGTACACCCGAATGGAGAACTCCTTCAAGATCCCCTATCTCGAACCCGGCGACCAGCAGGCCACCACGGTCACCACCAACGCCGGACGCAACTTCATCGAGATCCCCATCAACGTAAAGTGGAAGCTCCAGATCCCCGTCATAGCCAAGATAGTCAAGCCCTATATCCTGACCGGCCCCGACTTCGCATTCAAGCTCGGCAAGAACCCCTACAGCTCCGTGGTGAAGGCCAAGACCTGCCAGGTGGCCTGGAACGTGGGCGTGGGCGTAGAGCTCTTCCAGCATCTCCAGGTCACGGGACAGTACGGATTCGGCATCAACAAGGTGGCCGAGGACGTCCTCAACATCAACACCTCCGACCTGAAGGTGAAAAACAACTATTGGACCGTCACCGCCGCCTTCCTCTTCTGAGCCCACCTCATCCCAATCCATCCCCACCAATTGACACCCAATGCTTAAAAAGGCGTTACTGACTCTCTCGCTAACGGCAGCCGCACTGTCGGCCTCCGCGGAATTCCGCTGGGGCCCGACAGTGGGGTTCAACATCAACAACCTCCACTGGAAGCAGTCGCTACTGGCCAAGTCGCAATGCGTCGGCCCGCAGGCCGGCCTCATGGGCGAGGTCATGATCCCGGGCATCGGTTTCGGAGTCGACTTCGGTCTGAAATATTCGCAGCAGGGCGCCACCCTCGACTTCGGACAGTACGAGATATGGAGCTCCGAGGGATACGGCAAGGAGACCCTCCGCATCCACACCCTCCAGATCCCCCTGGACCTGCGCTTCAAGTGGACACGCATGGACGGCCTCGAAGACTACGTCGCCCCATTCGCCTACGGAGGCCCGGTGTTCTGCTTCAACCTGGGCAAGAACGGCATCGACGCCGTGGACACACCCGCCGGATACCTCGCCGTGCAGTGCGGACTGGGCGTGGAGATCCTCAGGCGTTGGCAGCTCTCGGCGGGCTACACCTGGGGCGTCAGCTACATCACGCGCACCGTCAAGCTCGACAACTACAGCGCGCAGGCCCGCTCCTGGAACGTCTCCCTTACCTACCTCTTCTGATGGTGTAAGATGTTTGCCGAAGTCATACTCCCACTGCCGATCTACTCGACCTTCACCTACAGCGTCCCCCAGGAAATAGCCCAGTCGCTGCGGGTGGGCTCGCGCGTCATCGTGCAGTTCGGCCGACGCAAACAATACACCGCCCTCGTGACGGACATCCTCCCCTCTTTCCAGGGTGACTACGAGGTCAAGCCGATCCTCGCCCTCCTCGACCCCGCGCCCATAACCCGATACCCGCAGCTCAAGCTATGGTTCTGGGTGGCGGAATACTATCTCTGCGCCCCGGGGGAGGTCTACAAGGCAGCCGTGCCCTCGGGTCTCAAGCCGGAGTCGGAGACGACCGTGCAGGCCAACCCCGACTTCGAGGAAGACGAGTCGGCACGCCTCACCGAGCGCCAATTGGAGGTTCTCTCCTTGCTGGCCGGGCAGAAGAAGATGCGCGTCTCCGAAATCGAGGCCAAGCTGAAGCTCCCCTCTGTCGCCACGCTCGTCAACTCCCTCCTGGAGAAAGGAGCCATCGAGGTC
The DNA here is from genome assembly GCA_964531005.1 of uncultured Sangeribacter sp. GTDB lineage: Bacteria > Bacteroidota > Bacteroidia > Bacteroidales > Muribaculaceae > Lepagella. Next base: position 25,442 of record CAZHCM010000007.1, read on the forward strand.
AGCGAGAACATGGTGGAGCGGTATCGCCCGAAGAAGGAGACGGTCATCCGCCTCGAAGCGACGCGGGGCGACGACGAGGCCCTGCACGCCATGTTCGACCGCGTCACCCGCTCCCGAGGGCAGCAGAAGGCGCTGGTGGCCTTCCTGGAGCTTTCGGGATGGATGCGCCGCGACCGCGATCCGGAGCCTGTCACCCGCCAGGCCCTTCTCGCCCGCTCCGGCATATCGCCCGGCGTGCTTCGGGCCATGATCGACAAGGGGATCTTCACCCAGGAGAAACGCGCCCTCAACCGTTTCCAGTCTTCCGAGAAGACAGGGCGCGAGATCGTGGTCGCCCCCCTCTCCGAGGCCCAGCAGCGCGCCCGCCTGGAAATAAGGGAGGCTTTCAAGGACCACGAAGTGGTCCTCCTGCACGGAGTGACCGGCAGCGGAAAGACCGAAATCTACACCCACCTCATCAAGGAGGTCATGGACGCCGGGCACCAGGTGCTGTATCTCGTGCCCGAAATCTCGCTCACCACACAGCTCACCGATCGCCTGAGACGCGTCTTCGGCGACCGTCTGATGGTCTACCACTCCAAATTCTCCGACAACGAACGCGTCGACATCTGGCGCCGCCTCCTTGCCACCAACGAGCCGATGCTTATCCTGGGTGTCCGCTCCTCCGTCTTCCTCCCCTTCGGGCACCTTGGGCTGGTCATCGTCGACGAGGAGCACGAGTCATCCTTCAAGCAGTACGACCCCGCCCCGCGCTACAACGCCCGCGACGTCGCCACGGTGCTCGCCTCGATGCATGGAGCAAAGACCCTCTTCGGCTCAGCCACCCCTTCGGTGGAGACGTTCTACAAGGCCCGCCAGGGACGCTTCGGACTCGTGACGCTCTCGGAGAGATACAGCGGGGCGGTGCTACCGCGCGTGGAGATCGTCGACATGAAGGCCCAGCGCAGGGAGAAGCTCAACCGAGGCATCCTCTCTCAGCCCTTGCGCCTGGCCACCCAGCAGGCCCTGGGGGCCGGACGGCAGGCGATAATGTTCCAGAACCGGCGCGGATTCGCCCCCGTCGTGGTGTGCCGGCAGTGCGGATGGACGCCCAAATGCGACAACTGCGACGTCTCGCTCGTCTTCCACAAGCACTCCGAGATGCTCCGCTGCCACTACTGCGGGTTCGCCCGCGCACTGCCCACCCTCTGCCCCGCCTGCGGCCAGAACTCCATCGAGGTCTACGGCTACGGCACGGAGCGCGTGGCCGAAGACATGCACCAGGCGTTCGCCCCTTACCGCGTGGCGCGGATGGACCTCGACACCACCCGCAACAAGGACTCCTACCAGGAGATAATCGAGGAGTTCGCGCGCCACGAGACGGACATACTCGTCGGCACCCAGATGGTCTCCAAGGGGCTCGACTTCGCGGGCGTGGCCGTCGTGGGCGTCGTCAACGCCGACACGCTCCTCAACTTTCCCGACTTCCGCAGCAACGAGCGGGCCTTCAACATGCTCGAGCAAGTGGCCGGACGAGCCGGCAGGCGAGCCGACCAGGGACTGGTCGTCATCCAGACGAGCCGTCCCGACGACCCCGTGCTCGCACATGTCCGCGACCACGACTACGAGGGATACTACGCCGAGGAGCTCGAGCAGCGCCGACGCTTCGCCTACCCTCCCTTCACCAAGGTCATCAACGTCTATCTAAAGAACAAGGACGCCGCCGCCGTGGACCGCGCCGCCGTAGTGCTCGCCATGGCCCTGCGCCGCACATTCGGCGAGCGGGTCTTGGGCCCCGAAAAACCCTTCGTGAGCCGCGTGGCCACGTGGTACCTACAGTGCATCATGCTCAAGGTCGAGGCCACCGTGTCGATGCGCAAGGTCAAGGAGGCCCTGAGGGCCATCTACGAGTCGGTCGCCCCCGACCCGGCCGTTAAATCTTCCATAGTATATTATGATGTCGATCCTGTCTGATATTGATTTCCCCCTCTCCTCGGGCGGGGATGTCCATGACGCGTTTGACCGCGACCATCTATGGCATCCCTACACCTCCACCCACGACCCTCTGCCGACCTACAAGGTGCGCGACGCCTCGGGCGCCGTCATAACCCTCGCCGACGGCCGTGAGCTCGTCCACGGCATGTCGTCGTGGTGGTGTGTCATACACGGCTACTCACACCCCGTGCTGCGCGAGGCCGCAAAGGCGCAGATCGACCGCATGAGCCATGTGATGTTCGGCGGCCTCACCCACGACCCGGCCATCGAGCTCGGACGCCTGCTGCTCTCCATCCTCCCCAAGTCCATGCGCCATGTCTTCTATGCCGATTCTGGTTCGGTGGCCACCGAGGTCGCCCTCAAGATGGCTGTGCAGGCTGCAGACGACCCTCGGCGCACCAACGTGGCTACCATCCGCGGCGGCTATCACGGCGACACCTGGAACGCCATGTCGGTCTGCGATCCCGTCACCGGCATGCACGGGGCCTTCGGCGACGCCCTGCCGCGACGCCTCTTCGCACCCCGCCCCCAGTGCCGATTCGGCCAGGAGTGGGATCCCGAAGACTTCGCCCCGATGGCGAAGCTCATCGACGACAACGCCTCCACGCTGGCCGCCGTCATCGTGGAGCCCATAGTGCAGGGCGCCGGCGGCATGTGGTTCTACCACCCGCAGTACCTGCGCGAGCTCCGCGCCAAGTGCGACGAACACGGCATCCTGCTCATCCTCGACGAGATAGCCACCGGCTTCGGCCGCACCGGACGCCTCTTCGCCTGCGAGCACGCCGGCATCGAGCCCGACATCATGCTGCTCGGGAAGGCCATCACCGGAGGGTTCATGACCTTCGCCGCCATAGCCACCTCGGAGCGCGTGGCCGACCTCATATCCTCGTCGCAGGCCGGGTGCATCATGCACGGCCCCACGTTCATGGGCAATCCCCTGGCCTGCGCCGTCGCCCTCGCCTCCACGCGCCTCCTCCTGGAATCCCGCTGGAAGGAGCGTGTGCAAGAGATCTCCGACATCTTCACGCGCCGACTCGCCGAGGCGCGCGGCTGGAAGTGCGTCAGCGACGTGCGCGTGCTGGGCGGAATCGGGGTGCTGGAGCTCAAGGACTGGATCGACGTGGGTCCCTTCCAGGAAAAGTGCGTGGAGAAAGGGGTATGGATCCGTCCCTTCGGATATAACGCATACCTCATGCCCCCCTTCCTGGCTGTCTCCGACGAGCAGGTGGAGCGCCTTTGCGACGCCCTGCTCGAAATAGTCTACGACCTCTATGAACGCCCCCTTATCCAGCAGGCCGACTGACATGCGCATACCCGAATTCGTCGGCCGCACCTTGGAGGAGAAACGCTCCTCGGGCAATCTGCGCACCATCCCGCAGGCCACGGCTACACCCTTGATCGACCTTGTATCCAACGACTATCTCGGCCTTGCGGCCCGCAGCGAGGCGGGGCAGTTCGACGCCCTGCGCTCCGAGCTCGCCCTGCGCCACGGCATGACCTCGTCGGCCTCGCGCCTGCTTTCGCGCCGCCAGGAGGAGCACGAGGCCCTGGAGGAGTTGCTGGAAGGTCTCTACGGGCGCCCAGCCCTGCTCTTCAACTCCGGCTACCACGCCAACGTGGGCCTCATCTCGGCCCTTGCCTCCCCGGGCACGCTCTTTCTCGTCGACCGTCTGGCCCATGCCTCCGTCTATGACGGCCTTATGGCCGGGAGGGCGCGCTTCGAGCGTTTCCGCCACAACGACCTCACCCACCTCCAGGCTCTCCTGGAGCGTCACCATGACTCGGCGGAGTGCCTCGTGGTAGTGGTGGAGTCCGTCTACAGCATGGATGGCGACACAGCCCCCCTGGGTGCCTTGGCCGACCTACGCAGGCGGTTTCCCAAGATGCTGCTGTATGTCGACGAAGCCCACGCCGTGGGTGTGCGCGGATTACGCGGCCTCGGATTGGGAGAGGAGACCGGCACCCTTCGCGATATCGACATCCTTGTGGGCACCTTCGGCAAGGCCCTGGCCTCCGCCGGGGCTTTCACGGTCTGCGCCCCTGAGATGAAGGATTATCTGGTCAATTGCTCCCGCTCTCTGATCTTCTCCACGGCCCTGCCGCCGCTGGACGTGGCCTGGAGCCGGGAGATGCTCCTCCGCAGTGTCGGGATGCGCGCGGAGCGCGAGCATCTGAGGGAACTGTCGCAATGGATGGAAGGGGAGATAGCGGCCATCCTCGGGCATCCCACCGGGAGCCAAAGCCACATCATCCCCATTGTTACCGGCTCGGCCCAGACAGCCATCGACCTGGCAGAAAGCCTTCGCGCCGCCGGCTTCGACGCCCTCCCCATCCGTCGCCCGACAGTCCCCCCCGGTGGCGAGCGCCTCCGCCTCTCCCTCTCCGCCCCCCTGACGCGCCCCCTCCTCAGACCTCTCCTGCAAGGCATACGCCCAGTAGGGGCGCGGCCTGCCGCGCCCACAAAGCCGCATATATAAGGTGATGAAGATTGAATTCCTGACAAAATCCCCCTCCAATTCCCGCCTGATCCTCGTCTTTGCCGGCTGGAGCACGGGTCCCGACCTCTACCGCGACATCCGGCGCGAGGGATGGGACGTGGCGGTGTGTCATTCCTTCACTTCATTCTCCCTTCCGGAGGGGATGCTCGACCGGTATCCGACGGTCGTGGTCTATGCCTGGTCGTTCGGCGTCTTCGCGGCAATGCGCGCCTTGCAGGGGCGCCGCGTCACGGCTGCCTATGCCCTCAACGGCACCGGACGCCCCGTCCATCCCATCCTCGGCATCCATCCCGACATCTTCCACGGCACCCTCGCCGGCCTCAATCCCCGCAACCTGGCCAAGTTCCGTCGCCGCATGGTCGCCGACTCCGCGCAAATGCAGGCCCTCGCCCCGATGCTCGACCCCTCGCCTGACATCGAAGCCCTCGCCTCTCAACTCCGAGCCATCGAAGCCGAACCCTCCGACGGCCCCGACACCCTCCCCTGGCGCAGGGTATTCATTTCCGAAGACGACCGCATCATCCCCCCCTCTTCGCAACGTGCCTACTGGGAGGCGGCGCCTTCTTCACCTCAGATAGTCCCCCTACGGGGAGGACATTACCATCCCCTTTCGGCCATCGTGGACGCCACTCTCCCCCATCCTGAAAAGGTGGGAAGCAAGTTCAGAAACGCCCTACCGACCTACAACGACCACGCCACGGCCCAGCGCATAATCGCCGGGCATCTGAGCGACCGCGTGCCTATGGGCCTCCAGGCCGACAGAATCCTGGAGATTGGGGCAGGCAACGGCCTATTCACCCGCATGTACTCGGTCCGCCTGAAGGCGCGCCACGCCACTTTCGTCGACCTCTACACCCCTGCCATCCCATTCGCCATTGCCGAAAGTGAAGAATATGTGGAGGCCGATGCGGAGCGATGGATGGAGACGGCGCCTGACGCCTCGTTTGATGTCATACTGTCGGCCTCGGCCATGCAATGGTTTGTGGATCCGGAGCGTTTCCTTGCCAACGCCGCGCGTGTCCTTCGCCCAGGAGGGCGCCTCATATGCAGCACCTACGTCACGGGCAATCTCGCCGAGCTCGACGCCCTGCGCCCCTCCCCCATCCTCTATCATGCCCCTGAGGAGTTGCTCCGGATGGCAAGGAGGCATTTCCCCGATGCCGAAGTGGCCCCGGAGGAGGTGCGCCTCCTCTTCCCCACCCCTCGCGAGGCCCTGCTCCACCTGCGGCGCACAGGCGTCGGAGGCGGCGCCACAAGCCCCTCCGGCCTCCGCGCCCTCCTGCGCGCCCTAACGCCCGCCGACCCCTCGGCCCCCACCCCCCTGACCTTCAAAGCCGCCATCCTCACCGCGACCAGGTAGGGGCGCGGCCTGCCGCCTGGTAGGGGCGCGGCCTGCCGCGCCCACATAGGCGATAGTAATTACCCACTTAGGCGACAGTAATTGATTGAACTGCACTTGATAGCAAAGGCGGCCGGACCCTTACGGATCCGGCCGCCTTTGGCGGTTGCGCCGGCTGGTGAGCCGGCTTTGGGGTAGGCTCCGGCCCGATGGCCGATGCGGAGGGGGCGATTAGTCGCCGAAGGGATCGGAAACGCTGCCGGTGTTGACAACACCCTCATAGGCACCCTCGGTGAGGGTCACGTCGTTGCCGCCGGGGACAGGGTATTCCTCAGCATTGGGATCCCATGACCATACGTTCTCGAAGAAGATGATCTTCTCGCCCAGGATCGGGGTGAACTCGATCTTGGAGTCGGCGCCGGGAGCCACATAGCCCGCACCCTTGCTGAAGTCTACATAGTAGTCTACATAGCGCTGCATCTGCCACTCGGAAGCCACGGGGAAGGCTGCCCAAGCATACTCAACTGCATCGTCGCCCTCGCCGATGGTCTCGGTGATGGCCTCAACGCCCTCGGCATAAGGATAGACGACTTCACCAGTCTGGTTGTAGGTGATGCGGATCAGAAGAGCCACGTATGCCACACCATCCTTCATCTCAAGCTGTACCACGCTCTCGCTCTCGGGATTCTCGCTCACGATTTCGGCCTTGAGCTGCTGGGGGAGCATCAGGAAGCTGCCCTTCTCGCCGGTGTAGCTCATCAAAGAGGTCTTGCCGGTGTTGGAGATCTCGATGGGCTCGTCGAAGATATAGGTGAAATCGCCTACGGAGTTCTCATCGACGGTCCACTTGAAGTACTTGTTGTCAATTCCTTCGGGATCGGAGTTCTCAGGGTCTTCATCGTCGTGGAATGCCTGTCTGCCGACGCAAGAGCCAGTCTTGGCTACATTGCCGAGCTTCACACCTGCCACTTCATACTTGTAGCGGGTGTCGCTGTTGCTGGCGCTCGATACGAACACCTTGGTCAGGGCGTGCTCGAACACGATGTCGTTCTTGTACCAGTGCTCGGCGATGTCCTCGTCCTCCATCTCCTCAAGAGTGGGGCGCCAGAGAGCCACCCACTCGGCGATGATGTCCTCCTGCTTGTCAATGGAATCCTTGACTGTGTAGTTGGTAATGGTGAACTTGCCGTCGGTCGTCCACCCGGCCACCCCGGTCAGTGTGGTAGGCGCGAAGGCCATCACCGTGATGGGGGAGTTGTCGGTCGGATAGTAGTAGGGAGTGTCTGACGTGAAGTAGTCGCGCAGCACACCGTTGGCGTCTGCCATGGGGACGTTCTGCTTCTTGAACTCGACGGGCTGTCCGAAGTACTCGGTGAGATTGGGCGACTCTTCGTTCATGTCACCCTTCAGGCCGAAGACCATGAAGGACTCCAGGTTGTCGGTGGTGAAATCCTTCGCACGGGTCGTCTTGGACGTGCGCGCAGTGAACGCGATGACGTTGTTGTCCGCCTTCTGGTTGACGTACAACACGTCTTCCTGCGAACAGGAGGCCAGCGTCAGGGCCGTGGCCCCCAACAGAATCATTGTCTTCTTCATGTTGGTTAACAATTAGTTGGTTAATAATGGAATATTTAGTTTTCTCTCTGTTTGTCTCTTACATTCCCAGCCCCTCCTGGGTGCCTGTCCACCCCTCTACTGTCGGACTGAACCCTCCCCCTTGGCTTCCCTGCCCCGGCTTCGGTGGCGGGATGACCACCGTGTCAAGCTCGACCACTATCTCCATCGGGCCTCCGCCGGGCGGCCGCAACTCGTATTCATGGATCTGGCCTGTCACGTCGTGGGAGCTGGAAGTCAGTTGGCCGTCGTTGTGGGTGGCTTGCACGGTCAGAAGGTGCAGGATGTCGTCTATCTCCTCTCCCGCCCGAGTCGCGCCCCCGTCTTTCGCGCTCGCCTCCGAAGTCCGGTCATGCGACCGCGTGCCAATGGGGCGTGAGGAGCAATGTCCGAAGGCCAACAGCTCCCCCCTGAGGCTTCCGTCGCTCATGCGGCGCATGTCGAAGGAATGGGTCACCGTCTCCTCGCCAGTCATGCCCCGCCCCGGATGCACGGTCGAGGGCATGCCGGTCACGGCTCCAGCCACTGGTCTGGCAGTGGCAAGGTTGAGCGGATGGTGGATGATGAAGGTGAAATGCTGCACCACCGACTGCATCGGTATTACCACCTCTATCTCCGGCACGCCCGGGACCGCAGGCTCGTCTGTCAACGTCTGTCGCACCCCGGAGGATTGCTGGGCCACGAGGGCCTCGCGAGTTAGCACCACGAATGCGTCCACCGACCCGACCCATATGGAGTCGGGCGCATGTGCGAGTCTCTCGTCCTCCTTCACCTTCAGGCTGTTGGACGGGGAGATGCCCCCTGCCATGCTACGCACGGTGTTGAGCTTGAGGCCGAAGGCGTCGTAGCTGTCCTGGTCGACGAATCCGTGGCGGTCAGAGTCGCTGTTGTGGCATATGGCGGCATAAGTGCCCGGAGGGAGCAGCACCTTGCACCCCTCGCGCCCTTTCAGCTCGTAGACGTAGGGAGCCGGGGCACGTGTCAGCCCAAGCCGATAGATGTATAGCATCATCCCCTCGGGATTGGCTGTAGGGTCGTCGCTCCAGTCGAAGACCATCTTGACGGGCACACGGGTGGAGGCCACCTCGTCCACGAGGTCGATGTGGTTGCACGCCCCCGTCAGGACAAGCAGGGGAAGGAGCCATACCCATGTGCGCATGACGATCTTGCTCAACGCTTCCTTCATCTCTCACCCCCTTTCCGCGTATTGTAGTTGTCGGGGCCGATGAGCCACACCAGAGACACTCCGGCCCGCGTCGGGCCCCACCAGTGATGGCGCGAGGTCGACAGGCGCAGGTATTCCCCCTGCTTGGGAGTGTATTTCTCGATGATGCCCCCGATATAGCCGACGCCGAGGGAGAAGTCCATGTTGAAGCGTCGCCCGAGCGCGATGGAATACCCGTATTCCACCCCCGCATTGACCATGCAGCGGTCCCAGAGACCGTGGCCGGGGAGTCCCCCCATGTAGCCGGTCCCGCCCCATTCGAAGCAGAACGTGAAGGCTCCCCCGTACAGGCCCACATGGTGCCCCTTGAAGGTCTCGCCGAAGTAGTAGCGGGCCGTCAGGTTGCCTCCGTATATTCGCCAGAAACGATAGCGGCTGTTCTGGCGCCACCATGCGTACATCCATTCCCCTTCGATGGAGAAGCCCTTGCCCAGAGCGAACTCGACAGCCAGGTTGGGGATGGCCGCCGCATCCATCAGCAGGTTGGTGCGCACGCCCATGCGCACGCCCTGCTGCCTGACGTCGTCAGGCGTCATCGACGGCTTCGCCACGCTGTCCGTGGGAATACTGTCGGTGGCTATGCTGTCTGTGGGGATGCTGTCTGTCGGATTGACATTGGGGGGATTGACATTGGCACGGCGCCTTGCCAGGATCTCGCTTCTGAGGCTATCGGCTAAAAGATTCTCACGGCTTCTCAGCGATTCCTGCTTTGCCACGTACACATACTCCCTTGAAGGCCCACACCCGGTTGCAAGGCACAACGCCCCGAGCGCACATGCCAATGTGCACCAGGCCATCAATCTGCAACGAATGTTAGGTATTCGTCTCATCTATCAGCAAGTCAGAGTAGTAATGTGTAAGTAAGCAGGCAAAAGCAATTATGGATCTCACCTGGTTGAGTCTGCAAAGATAATAAAAAATTACACACTTTCCAACAATATGCGCAAAAAAATCTTAAAATTTCTACCCCATTTCCCCTAAATATGGCCGAAAAACTATCCCTTCGCACTTGCCTCGTTGCAATCTTTTGCCTAAATTTGCACAATGAAGCAACCCCGTCCCGAAGTCCGCTATCCCATAGGCATACAATCCTTTCCCTCTCTACGCGAGGGGGGCTTTCTGTATGTCGACAAGACACTCTATATTCACCAGCTTGTGTGCCAGAACGGATTCTACTTCCTGTCGCGTCCGCGGCGGTTTGGCAAGAGCCTACTCCTCTCCACAATCGAAGCCTACTTCTCAGGGCGGAAGGACCTCTTCAAGGGACTTGCCATAGAGTCCCTGACTGACGACTGGACACCCCAACCGGTGCTTCATCTCGACCTCAACACGGGGGAGTTCAAGAGCGTGGAGAATCTGAGGGAGACTTTGAAGTCGGCCCTCGACTATTGGGAGACCCTGTATGGCGCCGACTCCTCAAACCTCCCTCCTGACGAGACCTCCCTGCGTTTCAAGGCCCTGATCCGCCGTGCTGCCGAGGTAACGGGCAAGAAAGTGGTCATCCTCATCGACGAGTACGACAAGCCCATGCTTTCGGCCATCGACGACCCGGTCCTATCTGAAGAATATTCGGCCATACTGAAGGCTTTCTACTCTAATCTCAAGAGCATGGGCGACCATATACGGTTTGCAATGCTGACCGGAGTGGCACGTTTCGGAAAACTCTCCGTCTTCTCCGACCTCAACAACCTGCTCGACATATCCTTTCTGGACCGCTATGCCGGAATATGCGGCATCACTTCGGAGGAACTGCACACCTATTTCCAGGACGGCATCTCATCGCTGGCGTCCACGCTTGGTACTGGACGTGAGGAGATCCTCGCTGAGCTGAAGATCCGCTATGACGGCTATCATTTCGCCGCCATGTCGCCGGACGTCTACAACCCCTTTAGCCTGATGAGCACCTTTCAAAACTGCAGGATGGGCTCCTATTGGTTTCAGACAGGCACGCCAAGCTATCTCATCCGTATGCTCCGACTCTCCGGACGCCCCCTCTCGAAGATCAGCCCAGTCATGGTCCAGGCTTCGCAGCTTGAAGCAGCAGGCCTTTCTTCCTCCAGCATCATTCCTCACCTATACCAGTCTGGCTACCTCACCATCAAAGCCTACGACCGCGACCTCGACGCCTACACCCTCGACTACCCCAACCGCGAAGTGGAGGAGGGCTTCATGACCTGCCTGCTCGAAGCCTATGTGCCAAGTGTGAGGGATGGCTCCTACGGGTTTTCGTTCCCGGATTTTGTCTCATGCGTGCGAAGGGGGGAGCCTCAACTATTCATGGAGAAGCTCCAGAGCCTTGTGGCCGATGTGCCGTATTCCGAACACGGTTCCAGGGAAGACCATTTCCAGAATCTCCTCTATGTGCTCTTCACCTTGCTTGGATTCTTTGCCAAAGTGGAACGCCGCACCTCCAATGGCCGCATCGACCTCCTGATCACCACCCCGCATTACGTCTATATCTTCGAGTTAAAGATAGACTCCTCACCTGAGGCGGCAATGCGTCAGATTCTCGAAAAGCAGTATTGGCTCCCCTTCGCCCAATCAGGCAAGACCATCTACCTCATCGCCGCCAACTTCGACACCCGCTCCGGCCTTCTCTCCGGCTGGCAGATCAGTGAGCCCTAAATCAAATGTGACAGACAAAGACTGCCCCCGGCGCTCAGAGCGCCGGGGGCAGTCTTTGTCTGTCGGAAGTGCCCGATTACTCGCCGCGGAGCTTGCGCTCCTCGTCGGTCATCTCGGGGTCCTCGTCCCATTTCTGGTTGGAGAGGCGCACGTAGTTCTTGTAGCGCCAGCGGGCGTTCTGCTCGGCTGCCTCAAAGAGCTCCTCAGCCTCGGCGGGATACATCTTCTGCACGCTCGCGAAGCGCACCTCGCCCTTCAGGAAGTCCTTTAACTTGCTCCAGTC
>CAZHCM010000008.1:0-36699 GCA_964531005.1 uncultured Sangeribacter sp.
AGAGTAGGTAATCGCCACTTTAACAGAGAAGGCTCCGCGAGAAATCGCGGAGCCTTTTTTTTGTGGGAGTCATGGGAGTGGTGGAATCATGGGAGTGATGGGGTGCCGCTGGTAGGGGCGCGGCCTGCCGCGCCCACAAAGGCTGGCCAAACTCAATCCCCTCCGGTTGTGGGCGTGGCAGGCCACGCCCCTACCAGTGCCCACAAAGGCTGGACAAACCTGCTTTCCCCTCGGGGATTGAGAGCTTTTACATCCGCCATTAAATTGAGGAGAAGGTGGCTTTTTTTGTGGCTGGATACGTTGGGATAGAGATTTTTTTGCTAACTTTGCAATTGCAGGCCGCTACGCAGAAGCCCGGTCGGGGTCAGTGTGGCGGGTTGCAGACATAGTTATTTGAAAGCGTATACTTGACGCTCTTTCTTGACGTTCTGAAATCTGGAAAATTGAAGGTATAGTCAAGAACGAAGCAGACAGTAGATGCCATGTGGATATGTATTATTCCGAGAGGACGACACGAGAGTGTCGTCTTCGGCGTATTCCATATTCTGCGTGTGGCTTCTGCATGTGTGCTCGTTCTACTATACCGGGCATTCCAGAGCCTCAGAACGTGGGACGGGCAAACGGTAAGGCTCACACGCTTTTTCGTTTGAATCATAACCACGCCGCTTAGTGAGTCGTCGGCCGCTAATGCATCATGAGTCGATTCTACAGACTTCTGCTTTTCTTGCTTTTGCTCGCTTCTTTGCCGTCTTCGGCCCAGAAACTCGTGATCCGTGATTTCGAGCTTCGCCCCCAGGACATGGATGCCCAGAGCAATACCTATGAGCGCATGGACCGCAATGGCAGACGAACAGCCCTTTTCAAGATCTACACCCCGCTTCCATCCTCTGAGCTGACCTTCGACGGCTCGGCACTTAGCTTCTATGGAGTGGAACAGCATGGCCCGGGCCAGGTATGGCTTTGGGTGCCACGGGCTTCACAAAAGGTTGTCGTCTCCCATCCCAAATATGATCCCCTCCCATACCAATACCCTACCGAGATTCAGGAGGGACGAGTATATTCCCTGGTCCTGTCTCCCGAAGGGAGGGAGGTCTCGCTATCGGCCTCTGCCCGAAATGCCCAGATATGGCTTGATGGAGACAGTATCGGCCTGAGTCCTGTGAGAACCTACATCCCTTATGGCACCCATGCCGTGCGTGCCCGCCTTGGCTCGCTCGTTTTTGATAAAGACGTGACGGTCAGTGCCGCAGACTCCCAGGATGTGATCTATCTTCCGATGGAGGATGAAAACCTGCAGTATGGCGATGTCATCGTGAACGTGGATGGCGGGGCAGAGCTGTGGTTTGAGGGGCAACGGGTCGGAGTGGATGAGTACAGGGCGCATCTGCGTGGAGACCACTATGTCATCGAGGCCCGTAAGGCCGACCATGACCCTGCCACGACAACTTTCATGGTGACCCCGGGTCAGACGGTGCATGTCCAGGCCACTCCACCTGTCCCACATAAGGGGTACCTGCGGCTGACCACGGTTCCCGCGCACGGAGTGACCGTCATGCAAGGAGACTCTGTGCTGACGCTGCAGGATCAGATGCAGTTGCCCGTGGCCAGCTATGAATGGACCTTCTCGCGCCGGGGGTATAGCCCGGTGACGCGTAGATTTCGAATACGGCGTGGCGAGACACTTACGGACACCGTGACACTGTCCAAGATAGAATATGTGCCCAGCACGACGGGCTATCTCTCAGTGGCCTTCACCACAGGCCAGGCCCAAGGCATCTCCTTCACTCTGGGAGGGATGTACCGCAAATTCGATCTATCTGCCACCTACATGCTGGGCATGGGGGAGTCGGACGCCGTCAGCTGGTATAACGAAAGCGACAACATCCTCAACCAGTCCGTCTCCTATAGGGTGGACCAGCTTGGGGTGCGCCTGGGATATGTGTTGCCTTTTGCCGAAAGATTCGGTGTCACGCCGCAACTCGGCTTCATGCAACAGCGTCTTATGGCCTCCGGCAAGCCAGGCAACGGCTTCACTTCCAACAATCTCTCCATCAGTGCGCGACTCTCCTGGCATCCTGTCCCGCACCTCGGGGTTTTCGCAACTCCCGAATATGACATCCCCCTTGGGGCCAAGGGGGACATAGCCAATGTCTGCAAGCTCGCAGGCATAGCGAGAGGGGGATTCCGCGCCTCCATCGGGCTCATGGTCAATCTCTAATCCCATCAGCAAATGCAAATACAAAGACATATCCTGTCGGCAGCCATGGCGTTGCTCCTCCTGACCCTCGGCGCCTGCTCCGACAATATCGAGCAGGGCCTGTACGCCGATAGCACACAAAACATATCCCTCTCCATGAGCGTCCCGGGGGCCGGCAACGGCATCCTGACCCTGGCACCCTCTTCAGCGCCTGTCACGGTCGCTGTCACCAGTTCGACGCGATGGCGCGTCGAGACCACGGACAAGGAGGGATGGTGCGTGGTGACATACGGCGAGGGGGATGCGGATGGAGCCGGCCAGTTGGGTGACGGATCGTTCGTAATAACGCCCACCGTCAACACCTCCGCAGAAAACAGGAGCTGCGACGTGACCGTCTATGCCATCGACAGCAGTGGAGACCATATAGGGTATAGCCAATCCGTGCTCGTGACCCAGACGGGGATGAGACTGGCGATCACCAGCAACGGGTACGACGGTGCGCCGTTGTTGCCTTCGGCGTCCGAGTTTGATGTGACGGTCAGTGCAAATATCCCCTGGAAGGCTACTGCGAATAGCTGGATTGCCATCGCGGGGGGCGAAGGGATGGAAGGCAATTCCTTCACGCCGTCGGAAGGAAGCGTCGATGCGCAGGAAGTCACCCTGACCGTCAAGGTAGGCCAAAACACAGGCAGTGAACAACGTGCCGGCGAGATACTCTTCTCGAGCCCCGCAGGAGACCACGTGACCACACGCATCTCCGTAATCCAGCAAGGCACATCCTTTATCGTCAATGCCACAAGTGAATTGACGGGCGTGCCTTATGGCGGGGGGACAGTAGAGTTTCAGGTGTACTCTCCCAATTCGTCATGGACGGCTGCCCAGCAAAACGGCACCTGGGTGACATTCGCCCCCGCATCGGGTGTGCCCGACGCACAGAACGTCACAGTACGGGCTACGATCGCAGCAAACACCGTCAATGCAGAACGCACAGCGAGGATTATCTTTTCCAGGGAGGGGGATGGCATCGGCACCACATTTGAGATCGTGCAGCAAGGCAATCCCAATTCCACGGTGACACCCCCCGATCCGGGCCCCGCACCCCTGACACCTCCTCAGATCGGGACTGCCCGTGTCCTGGAGGGAGTCACTTCCACACGTGCCGAGATAGTGGCATACTTCACAGTCACGGACATCCCTGCGCAAGGATACGGAGTGTTTGTGACGCCCGAGGGAAATCCTGCAGAGACACGCAAGGTGAACGCATCGGTTGTGGACGACGGCCTGTTCAGGGTCGAAATCACGGGTCTGTCGCCAGCCACCCGTTATGAGGCGGTGCCGTTTTTGGAATATGTCCGTGACGGGGAAGCGTGTGAGACACGCGGCTCCACCCTCACGTTCCATACCCTGGCCGTCCCCGGCCCAGGCACCATCAATCCCCCTGTCATAGAATAATCAAGCTGACTGACATGAAACATTCCAGGCTACATATGGCCGTGATCATGGCCTTCTTCGGTGCCTTGTCCGTATTGGCACGTGATTTCCAATATAACGGCCTCCACTACACCATAATCGACGAGGAGGCCCACACCTGCCAGACCAGGGCGGGGAGCTACAGTGCCGAATCCGGTGTCACTGCCGGCAATGACTATAAAGGCACCATCATCGACACGCTCACCATACCGGCAACTGCCAAGGACGGCGACACCGAGTATGCCGTGGTCGGCATCGGCGAATACGGATTCTATGGCAGCGTGACCCTGACGGCGCTCGTGCTTCCCTCCGGTGTGACCCATATCGGACAGGGTGCGTTTCAGGAGACGCCACTTACCTCCGTCACCCTGCCATCCACGCTGGCCGTCATCGGAGACAATGCATTTCGCAATTGCGCGCTGCTCGGCTCCATCATCCTTCCCGCCTCGCTTTCAGAGATAGGGGAGGGGGCTTTCGGCGGACAGACTTCGGGGCTGACAAACGTAACCTATTATGCTGCAAAACCGATAACCGTCAGCGAGGGCGTGTTTGAGCCGAAGACCTATCAGAACGCCACACTCCAGATGCCAAACGCTGCCATGGTGGACGTGCAGGCCGCAACACCGTGGAACAAGTTTGCGCACATCACCACCAAGGACGGTGCCGACGGCGTGTATGTCGGCATGGAGTTCGAGTCGGAGGGAATATGGTATAGTGTCTACGACGTCGAGCGTCATGTATGCCAGACACGGCCGGGCACCGCCGCCAAGCGCGGCAACGAGATAGAGGGGGCCGTGACTATTCCTTCCGCAGTCACTCTTGGCGGCGTAAGGTATCCGGTAGTGGCCGTCGGTGAATACGGTTTTGCTGACGGCCTCGCGACAATCACCCTGCCCGAAGGGGTGGTGCAGATAGGGGCGAACGCCTTCGCCCAGGTGCATACCCTTGAAAGCATGGATTTGCCCGACGGTGTGAGCACGGTGTTCGAGGGAGCGTTTCGCGACTGCGACAACCTGAAGAAAGTGACCATGACGGAGAGTGTGCGCACCATAGGCGAGGAGGCCTTCCGTGGATGTGCGAAACTCTCCGACCTGACGCTTTCCCCGGACCTCACCACTCTGGGCAAGGGAGCTTTCCACGGATGCAGCGACCTGCCCGGAATTGCTATCCCCTCCTATCTTGAACGGCTGCCTGAGTATGCCTTTGCCGACTGCATCTCCCTTGCATCGCTGACTCTGCACGAATACATTTCCTCAATAGGGGAACATGCCTTCGCCGGATGTGCCGGACTGGCGGAGATAACCTATGATGCGGAGACTCCCGTCGAAGCGTCCGAGAACGTCTTTGATGAGACGGTCTACGCCACCGCCCTGCTGAGCATGCCAAACGCCACCAAAGCCAGCGTGACCTCCACTGTGCCCTGGTCGATGTTTCGGGAAATCGTTGCCAAGGACGGCAAGGTCCCCGTCGACACCTATGTCGGCAAGGAATTCGAGCATGACGGCATCTGGTACACCGTCGTCAGTGTCGAAGACATGACCTGTGAGACACGCGCAGGTAGCGGCGATATCTTTTCAGAGTATGAGAGCGGACATTTTGGGTGGATTCGGATAAGGGAGGCAAAACCAGGCAACAGAGTGTCTGGTAACCTAATAATTCCTTCTCAAGTGAATGACGGCGCAAACGACTATACTGTCATAGGGATTGGAGATTTCAGTTTCGCAGATGATGCCCGTTCCTATAGCTTCCCTATACAGGGATTCAGCAATGTGACATTGCCGCCTACCATCTCCTATATTGGGAAAGCGGCTTTCGGTGAATCCAATCTGAAGGCTATCAACTTCCCCAATGGGTTGAAATCAATAGGATATATGGCATTTGGAATGTGCACGTATCTGGTGAACGCTGTGCTTCCTGAAGGCTTGGATCTACTTTCTGCCTTGGCATTTCAAGGATGTACAAGCCTGAACTATGCCTCCGTGCCATCCACCATAACTTCTCTGAATGGTTGTGTTTTTGAATACTGTGAGAGTTTGAGTTCTGTACGTTTGCCTGACACGCTGGAAGAGATAGGGTACAATGCCTTTAACAGATGTGAAAGGCTCGCGCACATTGACCTTCCCGAATCGTTGACCACGTTAAATGAAGGAGTGTTCAGGGATTGTACGTCACTAAAGAGCATAAGGATCCCTTCCGGAGTTAAGGAGATCCCGCAATATGGATTTTCAGGATGCAGGAATTTGGAGGACGTTTCACTCCCGGAGGGTCTTACCACAATTTCACTCCTTGCGTTTTATGGCTGTAAGACTATGGAGAACATTGACTTGCCACCCTCTTTACTTACCATAGAGATGTCTGCATTTGAGGATTGTTCTTCCTTAACCGCCATTGTGTTTCCCGAGTCGTTAAGCCTCATTGGACGGCAGGCATTTGCATCTTGCTCTGGCTTGGTCTCCGTGACGTTTCCTGAAGTTCTCCCTGCAATCGCAGAAGATGCATTTAGTGGCTATTTCCTTGCTCAAGGCTGTGATAACATTAGAGACGTGTATTATCCGGCCTCGATCCCCATGCCAACTTACAGCAGTCTCTTCGGGGCTGCCGTATATGAGAACGCGACCCTGCACATGACAAACGCATTGATGGCCGATATCCAGGCTGTGACCCCCTGGAAGTTGTTCAAGCATATAAAGGCAAAAGACGCAGGGAGGGAGTTTGAAGCCGATGGCATATGGTACACCGTGCTTGACGGCAAGGCGCAGACCTGTGAGACAAGAGCCGGTTCTTCTTCCGACCTGGAAGGAATCGCCGCAGGCAATGAAGCCGGGGAGACACTCATAATACCGGAGACCGTCAATGACGGCGAGGCAGACTATAGAGTAGTCAGAATAGGAGACTATGGCTTTTATGGAAACGATGAGTTGCAGACCCTCACGCTCCCCGGAACGCTGGAAACTATCGGAGCATCTGCCTTTGCTGGGTGTCTGGCAATAGAGACAATTCAATATAGTGCCACCACCCCATTGGCGGCTGATGAAAACGTGTTCAGCGAGGGCGTATATGCCTCGGCCACCCTTTATCTCCCGGAATCGGAGGTGACGAACTCCAAGCTCTCCACCCCCTGGGGCAAGTTTGAGAAGATTGTCAATCCCCGAAGCGGCCTTTACATGGCGGGCGCCTTCAATGACTGGGCGGAGTGTGAGGCCAGTTATGAGTTTTCCACCACTGCCACCCCGGGTGTCTATACCCTTATGCTCACGGCCATTTATGGCGACTTCCTCATTGTGCCTGGAGACGGGGAGAGTCCCGTGTGGTCGGAAAAACTTGGATCCAGTGGCGGCTTCGTGATGACGGGCACTCCATATGAGTATGAAGTCGGCGAGGATGTCCCGAATCTTTACCTCGACGAGTGGGTGAAGGATGCAGTAGTGACAGTAGATATGGCCACAGGCAAACTGGAAGTCTCTGGCGACATCGTGCCCAATGAGTATGACTACATATGTTTGGTAGGAGAGATAGGTGGCAGCGAGTTTGTCAATTCCAGCCCTTATCTCCTCACCCTTACGGAGGACGCAGAGAATGTGTGGCAGGGGGTAATTCAATTGCCCCAACCGACAGGAGGAGAAGCCAATGTCATTCGCCTGAAGGCTGGTTGGCGCACATACGGCACAGGGTCAGATGACAGTGCTGACATTGTATTCGATGAGGTCTACGTGGCCTATCAGCCGGGAACAGGAGGTTTTTCCATCCCGGGTGGGGAATATGCCTTCAAGTTTGAATTGGCTCCCAACGCCGCCACAGGCCTGCTTACTGTGAGCAACCTTCTTCCCTGGCATGACGGCAAGGAGTTCGAGTACGAGGGGATGTGGTATGTCATAGAGGATGCCGAAGCCCGTACCTGCCGTACTCGAGAGGGTGAAAAGGGTGGTGCGTTCACGGACAAGGAGGCGGCCCCCGAGGTGCGGATTCCGGCCCAGGTGGTTGACAGCGACAGGGAATTTGATGTCGTGGCCATTGGCGCGGAGAGTTTCGACGGCTGCACAGCCATGACGTCGGTTGAGATTCCTTCCTCCATCATAGCCATAGGCGAAGATGCTTTCAGGGGTTGCACGGATATTGCGACCGTGTATTACGATGCCACCGAGCCGCGTGCCTTTGACGAAGGGATATTCCCGGACGAGGTGTATGCCGAGGCGGTGCTCAATGTCCCCGACATGACCTTGGAGAGTGTCATGGCCACCTCGCCCTGGAACCGTTTCATCCATGTATCGGCCAGCAACGGCAGGCTGCCGTACGAGGCCTACGCCGGAAAACGGTTCGAGTGTGGCGGACGCTGGTACAGCATCCTTAGCGTTGAGGAGGCGACCTGCGAGACAGCCGCAGGGGAAGGGGAGGGCTGGAAAGACTCTCTGCGAGGGGAGCTGACGTTGCCTTCCGAGGTACGTGACCTGCTGACCGACTACAGGGTGACGGGCATAGGGGCGTCGAGCTTCAACGGTTGCACCGCCTTGACCTCCGTGACCATCCCTGCCTACATCGCCAGCATCGGAGGCTCCGCCTTCGCAGGGTGTGTGGCGCTGGAGACTGTCACCTACGAGGCCGCCACTCCCTTGACAGCTTCCGCAGACGTGTTCGATGCCGAGACGTACGGCAGCGCCCTACTCAAAACCCCAGAAGTTCCCCTTGACGATGTCATGGCAACGATACCGTGGAACCTCTTCCACCATATAGAGGCCAAGGACTATGGCTATCCGCCCTCATGGGATGACGGCAAGGAGTTCGAGTACGATGGGATGTGGTATGTCATAGAGGATGCCGAGGCCCGTACCTGCCGTACGCGAGAGGGTGAAAAGGGGGGTGCCTTCACAGACAAGGAGGCGGCCACCGAGGTGCGGATTCCGGCCCAGGTGGTTGACCGCGAGAGGGAGTTCGATGTAGTGGCCATTGGCGCGGAGAGTTTCGACGGCTGCACAGCCATGACGTCGGTTGAGATTCCTTCCTCCATCATAGCCATAGGCGAAGATGCTTTCAGGGGTTGCACGGATATTGCGACCGTGTATTACGATGCCACCGAGCCGCGTGCCTTTGACGAAGGGATATTCCCGGACGAGGTGTATGCCGAGGCGGTGCTCAATGTCCCCGACATGACCTTGGAGAGTGTCATGGCCACCTCGCCCTGGAACCGTTTCATCCATGTATCGGCCAGCAACGGCAGGCTGCCGTACGAGGCCTACGCCGGAAAACGGTTCGAGTGTGGCGGACGCTGGTACAGCATCCTTAGCGTTGAGGAGGCGACCTGCGAGACAGCCGCAGGGGAAGGGGAGGGCTGGAAAGACTCTCTGCGAGGGGAGCTGACGTTGCCTTCCGAGGTACGTGACCTGCTGACCGACTACAGGGTGACGGGCATAGGGGCGTCGAGCTTCAACGGTTGCACCGCCTTGACCTCCGTGACCATCCCTGCCTACATCGCCAGCATCGGAGGCTCCGCCTTCGCAGGGTGTGTGGCGCTGGAGACTGTCACCTACGAGGCCGCCACTCCCTTGACAGCTTCCGCAGACGTGTTCGATGCCGAGACATACCGTAACGCGACGCTGGAAATGCCAGAGGCCACGCTGATCGCCATCCAGAGCGCCACGCCCTGGGGCTCCTTCGAGCATCTCCGGGCCAAGGACGCTGTGCTACCCGCTTCTGCCGGGACCATCTTTGAGGACAACGGACTGAAATACTCCGTCATCAGCGGTGTGGGCGTCCGCACCTGCCGCACGGTTGCGGGGAGCTATCGTAAGCCCGGAAACGACTGTGTCGGCGAACTGGTCATCCCATCCGTGGCACATATAGGCCTTTCCGAGTTTGCCGTCACCGAGATCGGAGAATACGGTTTCAGCGGCGACAGCGACTTGACCACCATAACGATCCCTGCCTCGGTGACTAATATAGGCATAGGCGCCTTCACCGATTGCGAACGCCTTTCTGCAATCATGTACCAAGGCACGAGCCTTGTGCCGGCCGATGTCATGTCGGAAGGCGACAACCCGAACCGGTTGCTGTATGTCAACGCGGAGGCAAACGCCCCTTCGGGACTGTCAAATGTCGTGGTGATGAACGGCGCAGCGAGTGGCGAGTGCCAGACCCTGATATTGGAACCGGGGTATCCCTTCATGCCTATGGGAGAGTTTACAGCTGCGAAAGTGGAGTTTGCGAAGGCCTTTCGTCAACAGACACCCGTCGGAGGCAATGCCGGATGGGAGACTATAGTGCTGCCGTTTGAAGTCGGAACTATCACCTACGAGGGTCGGGACATGAAACCCCTTGGCAGCTCCGGAAGCACCCCGCAGAATCCTTTCTGGCTCTACGAGGCCGACAAGGAGGGTCTCTGGAGGGAGTCGAACCGTATCCGGGCCGGGGTGCCGTATATCATAGCCATGCCTAACAGCCCGGACTATGACCCGGAGTACAACGTGGAGGGAGAAGTGACCTTCTCGGCGACGGGAGCCCGTATCAGTCGCGCCACGACAGCGCCCTATGCCCTGACATGGAGCAACAGCCGCGAGTTCCGGTCACTATGGATGCCGCTCGACGATGCAGAAGCGGCCAACGCCATGGGTCTCAACTCAGGCATCGCCGGGCTGACCGACGACAGCGGCCAGGAACTCGAACCAGGATCGGCCTTCTGCGCCGATGTGAGGCCGAGGCCCTTCGAAGGATACGTCACACGCCTCAACGGTGGCGAAAGGAGCGTGCGTGTCAGCGGCGGAGGCCAATCCGGACTCCTGCCTACTACGGCCAGAGAGGGCCTGAGCGTTGTCGGCAGCAGCCGGGGACTGACCATCTTGAGCATGAGAGACTGCACCGTGGAGGTCTTCAGGGCCGATGGTGTC
Source organism: uncultured Sangeribacter sp. (assembly GCA_964531005.1). GTDB lineage: Bacteria > Bacteroidota > Bacteroidia > Bacteroidales > Muribaculaceae > Lepagella. The sequence goes on from CAZHCM010000008.1 coordinate 10,543, forward strand.
TGCGTGGCAAGAGTGCGACTGAGAGCTGGAGAAGAGCAGTGCGTAGAGGGTCTCCCGAAGGGGGTCTATATCGTGGCTGGCATGAAAGTGGCAAACTAAACACAAGCATCTGATACAGAATTTTATATCATAATGAACATGAACCCGATCACAGCGGCCCTCGTGGCCCTGGCAATCCTCGGAGGCGTGCCCGCCGTGGCCTCCGCGCCCGAGGGTGGACAGACTTCCCAACGGGCACGCGCCATCATGGACAACGAGCAATACCTGTATGGCATCGGAAGCGGCGGCGACCGCCAGGAGGCCATGCAGGGGGCGCTCCAGGACATGATCACCAAGATATCGGTCAATGTCGTCTCGTCGATGACCTATGACTCCCGCGAGGCCACCGACAGCGACGGCAGGCTGGACTCCCGCACCAAGGTCGCGACGCTCGTGAAGAGCTATTCAGTGCCCGCCAACCTGCAGGGTGTGGAGAGCATATGGCTCAGTGAACGCGCCCCCGACTTCGAGGTGATGACCTACATCAGGCGCACGGATGTGGAGCGGATGTTTGAGCGCAGGCGCGACAACGTCCTGAACCTGGTGCGCGAGGGGCAGCGCGCAGAGGAGGCCGGGAAGGTCGACATGGCCCTCCGGTATCTGTATCAGGCCTACGTGCTTCTTGGCAGCCTCCCCGACGCTCAGGCCCTGACCGCCGAGATCGGAGGCGAGCCTCGCCTCCTGTCGGCCTGGATACCGGAGCGCATGCGCGACATATGCGCAGGGATGAGGTTCGGCATCGCCGAGGTCTCCAAGGCCGATGAATCGGGTGGCCGCAAGGTTTCGGTCATGGCCCAATATAAAGGCGAGCCTGTGACCAGCGTCGGGTTCAGCTACTGGCGCGGCACCCAGGGACAGTCGCCGATCGTCATAGCGCGAGACGGAATGACGGAGATCGAGGTCGGCCCCACGACGCCGCTGGATCCACTGGCGCTTGACATAGAGTATCGCTATGCTGACGAAAACCACCTCGTGCCGGAGTTCCAGCCGCTACTCGACAGTTTCAACGGAGCGGGGCTGATACCCAACGCACACGTGACGCTCACCGAGAATGCCGGAGGGCTGAAGAGCGACCGGAGGGAGCTGAAGGCTTTCCGCGAGGCCGTGGCCGCCGGTGCCCGCGAGGGGGTGACACCGTTGGCCAAAGGGAAATCGCAAGGCTACGCCAAGACTATGCGGAAGGTGGTCGATGCCATTCGCTCCCACTCCTATGCCGGACTCGATGCCCTCTTCACCGACGAGGGGTACGACATGTTTGAGCGTCTCATACGCTATGGCAACGCCCGTGTCCTCGGGGAGCCCACCCGTGACACATACGAATTCTATCCGATGAGGGAACGCGTGGTGTGTCGCTCCGTGCCGATGCAGTTCAGTTTTGAAAACGGCAGACGGCGTTTCACCGAAGATGTGACCTTCACCTTCAATTCAAAGGGGCTCATCGAGAGCATCGCCTTCGGGCTTGGAAGCGTGGCGCGCAAGGACATATTCTCCATGAAGGGGGATGCCTGGTCCGACTACATGAAGATGGTGCTGGTGACTTTCCTGGAGAATTACAAGACGGCGTTTGCGCTCAAGCGCCTCGACTTCATAGAGACCCTGTTTGACGACGACGCGGTGATCATCGTGGGGCACGTGGTGAAGAAAGCCGGCGTGCAGCGCGACGGCGACACACGCATGATGGCCAACCGTGAGCATGTGACCTACGCCCGCAAGACCAAGGCCGAATACATCGAGCAGCTCAAGCGCTGTTTCGCATCAAACCAGTATATCAACATCCGTTTTGCCAACACTGAGGTGGGGGCGGTGGATGTCGGGGCCGACACCTACGGAATCCAGCTCAGACAGGAATATTTCTCCTCCTCCTATGGCGATGTCGGATACCTGTACCTGATGGTGGATTTCCTGAACCCCGACGAGCCGGTGATCAAGATACGCACGTGGCAGCCGGAGCGCCGCCCCGAACTCACCCCCAATCTTCCGAAGGATTCCCCCTATAACGGTATCTTCTCCAACGGCTACTTCGGCTAAGGGGGAGTCGGCATATTTTCGTGAATGGGATTTTTTTTGTAATTTTGTAGCCGGTATGGTGGCCTTGGGCCTCCGTGCCGGTTTTTTTCGCGAAAATAGCTTTCTCATGATAACGAATCGCTACAAGCTGGTCAACAATATCGGCGGATGGCTCGTCTTTGCCATCGCATTGCTGACCTATTGGCTCACTCTCGAGCCCACCGCGTCCTATTGGGACTGCGGGGAGTTTATTATCCAGGCCGACAAGCTGGAGGTGGGTCACCCGCCGGGCAACCCCATCTTCATGCTGACGGCGCGCTTCTTCGCCAACTTCGCCCCGGATGCCGCCAGCATCTCGGTGATGGTCAACGCGATGAGCGGCCTGCTGAGCGCCTTGACCATCCTCCTGCTCTTCTGGACCATCACGCATCTGACGCGCCGCCTGCTCGTGCGCGACGACCATCAGGGCGACATCCCCCTGCCCAAGCTGATCGCCATCATGGGCGCGGGCCTGTGCGGCTCGCTGGCCTATTGCTGGAGCGACACTTTCTGGTTTTCGGCCGTCGAGGGAGAGGTCTACGCCTTCTCTTCCTTCTGCACCGCCCTGGTCTTCTGGCTCATACTGAAGTGGGAGACGCAGGCCGACTCGCCCCATTCGGACCGCTATCTGATCCTCATAGCCTACATCATCGGCGTGAGCATCGCCGTGCATCTGCTCAACCTACTGTGCATCCCCGCCATCGTGCTCGTATTCTGCTATCGCAAGTGGAAGGACATGAACCTCGTGAAGTCGCTCATCGCCCTGCTGGTGTCGTTTGCCATCATCGTGCTGGTGCTCTACGGACTGGTGCCAGGATTCATCAAGGTGGCGCAGCAGTTCGAGCTCTTCTTCGTCAACACCTGCGGGATGTCCTTCAACAGCGGCGCCCTCATCTATTCGATCCTCACGGTGGCCGTCTTCTTCTGGGCCCTGTACTCGCTCTATGCCGAGAAGTCGGCCAACGCCATCCGCATCTCCTTCCTTTGCGCCGTGGCCATCTCCGGCATCTTCTGGATCGGCTCGGCCTGGGTGGCCTTCTTCCTGCTCGCAGCCTTGGCCGCCCTGCTGTGGACCCGCTTCAAGACACAGCTCCCGGTGCGCGTGCTGAGCGTGGTGATGTGGAGCATCGCCGTCATCTTCGTCGGCTACTCCAGCTACGCGCTCATCCTCATCCGCTCGACGGCCGACACGCCGATGAACCAGAACTCGCCCGACAACGTCTTCGACCTCGCCTCCTACCTGAGCCGCGAGCAGTATGGCGAGAACCCCCTCATCTACGGCGAGACGCTCTACAGCTCCCCGATGAAGGAGATCACGCAGACGTTTGTCGACACCGTGGTGCAGCGTGAGGACGGCTCCTACGTCACCATCGCCACCCCCTACTACCAGCCCGTCATCAAGCCGGGCAAGGCCCTCTACGCCAAGGGTGTCCCCGGAGCCGAGCCGGCCTCGGAATACGGTTTCCTCAACGAGGGGGAGAAGGCCTCCAACGCCTCGCTCGCGCGGCGCGGCGGCGACTACTACGTCAAGCGCGACTACAAGCCCGAGGCGAAGATGAACCCCGAGCTCAACATGCTCTTCCCGCGCATCTACAGCCGCCAGCACCGCGACATGTACCGCCAGTGGGTGCGTCTCGACACGGTGCCCGGCAGCCTGGTGACCATATCCGCCGTCGACCCCGCCACTGGGCAGAAGCTCCCCGAGCTCGACACCCAGGCGCAGCCCGTCTACAACGAATACACCGGCACGCTGGCCTATCCGCAGAAGCAGGCCTTCAAGCCCTCCTTCACGCAGAACCTGGCCTACTTCTTCAATTACCAGCTCAACCACATGTACTGGCGATACTTCATGTGGAACTTCGCCGGTCGCCAGAACGACATCAACAACCAGCAGGGGGAGCTTGACGCCGGCAACTGGATCTCGGGCATCCCCTTCATCGACAACCTGCGCCTCGGCGACCAGTCGATGCTCCCCGACGACCTTGGCAAGGACAACGCCGGCCACAACGTCTACTTCATGCTCCCCCTCATCCTCGGCCTCCTCGGCCTCGTATGGCAGGCCTTCGAGGGGAAACGTGGCATCGAGCAGTTCTGGGTGGTGTTCTTCCTCTTCTTCATGACCGGCGTGGCCATCGTGATCTACCTCAACCAGACCCCCGGGCAGCCGCGTGAGCGCGACTACGCCTTCGCGGGCTCCTTCTACGCCTTCGCCATCTGGATTGGCCTGGGCGTGGCCGCCCTGTGGCGACTGCTGGAGCGCTCGAAGCTCAAGAGCGAGTATTGCGCCGGCGTGGCCGCCCTCATCGGCCTGGCCATCCCCCTGCAGATGGTCAGCCAGACCTGGGACGACCACGACCGCTCGGGCCGCTACGCCGCCCGCGACTTCGCCATCAACTACCTCGAGAGCCTCGAGCCCAACGCAATAGTATTCTGCAACGGCGACAACGACACCTTCCCCCTCTGGTATGCCCAGGAAGTGGAGGGCGTGCGCCCTGACGTGAAGATCATCAACCTCAGCTACCTCAACTCCGACTGGTATGCCAACCAGCAGCGGATGCAGTCGTATGACGCGCCTCCGGTGAAGTTCACCGCCACCCCGCAGGACTATGCCTACGGCCGCGCCGACGTCACCCTCGTGGGCCAGGAGTCGGCCCCGGCCGACCTCCTGCAGGCCATCAAGGGGGTGTACCAGGGGGCCGGGAAGACGGACGTCTCCCCCTACGCCTCCTTCCCCTCCGGAGTGCTCACCATCCCGGTGGACCGCCAGACGGTCATCAAGCGCGGGCTCGTGGCTGAGAGGGACACGGCCAACATTGTCGACCAGATCGTCATAGACCTGCGCCAGACACAGGCCTTCCGCCAGAAGGGATACGTCAGCCTCGGGGAGCTTCTGATGCTCGACATCATAGCCACCAACGCCGCCAACGGCTGGGAGCGTCCCATCTACTGGGCCGCGACCGTGGGTGGGGAATACCATCTCGGCCTGACACCCTACCTGCGCTCCACGGGCATGACGCATCAGCTCGTGCCCACCACGCAGCCCGACATGGCCACGCGCACCGACCGCGCCTACGACGTCATCACCAAGAAGTACCGCTGGGGCGGCGCCGACGTGAGCGCCGACAAGGCGCCCTATTTCGACGAGACCGTGCGCCGCATGCTCGTGACCATGCGCAGCTCGATGGTAGACCTGGCCTCCGAACTCATCTACGAAGGGGACTCCCTGCGCAAGGCAGGAGACCTGAAGGGGGCCAGGGACAAATACGCCAAGGCCCTGGAGGCGCTCGACCTCCTGGAGAAGAAACTCCCCTCCACCACGTCTCCCTACACCGTGAGCGTGGCCCTGAGCGTGGCGCAGCTCTACTGCGAGCTGGGGGGCAAAGACTACCTCGACCGCCCCGCGCTGACCAAGAAGGGCCTGCAGCAGCTCTTCGGCCTGATGGACCGTTTCGGCGCTTACGTGGCCTACAACCGCTCGATGGCCCTCAAGTTCGGCCCCGGAGCCGCCATGACCTACGAGTCGCAGCTCATGCCCTACCAGTACTACCGCATCATAGAGCTCTACAAGGAGTATGGGGGCGACATGGCCAAGGTGAAGCCCATCCTTGACAGGTGGCGCCTCAACGAGGAGGAGCTTGCCTCCAACTACAGCCGCTATGTCAACGGCGGATCGGCCTCCTCCACCGCCGAAGAGGGGTACACCCTCGACGAGCTGGCCCAGGAGATAGCCAAGTATAGCGAGATAGCCAACGAGCTGAAAGGGCTCTCCCCGGAGCTGTATCGCCAGGCCACGGAAGACGAGAAGATGGTCGACTCGATGATGTGGCAGGTCGTGGAGTTCTATCTCAACTCCGGCGGCAAGATGGAGGACCTGGAGAAATACGAGTCCTTCCGCGCCCTGGACCGCGAGCGCAGCAAGCGTCTTTCGGCCGAGTACATGAAGGGGAAGTGAGGCTCATAGAGTATCCGCCGCAGTGGTGGCGGCGCATCATGGCACCCGGGGCGCTATGGCACGCCGGGAGCCGCCCGAAGTCGCCGACCGTCTACCTGACCTTCGACGACGGCCCCCTGGAGGGCACCACGCCCTGGGTGCTCGACTGTCTGGAGACCTACGGGGCGCGGGCCACCTTCTTCATGGTGGGCGACAACGTCAGGCGCTACTCTGGACTCATGGAGAGGGTGCTGGAGCGCGGGCACAGCGTGGGCAACCACACCTACCACCACCTGGCATCGCACCGCCACTCGGCACGCACCTACATCGAGGACGTCAGGGAGGCGGCACGCATCATCCCCGGGCGCCTCTTCCGCCCTCCCCACGGCACGCTGACCCCCGGCGTGCGCCGCGCCCTGGCGGAGGAGGGGTGGCACACGGTGATGTATGACGTCGTGACGCGCGACTACAGCCGGCGCCTGGAGGCCGAGGACGTGAGCCGCAACGTGCGCCGGTACGTCACCGACGGCTCCGTTACGGTCTTCCACGACTCCCTGCGCAGCATCGCCAAGCTGCGCACCGCCCTGCCTGAAAGCCTCGAATGGCTGATTGAACGCGGATTCGGCTTTGGCGTTATAGATATGGAGACGGGTCTTCCCGTCCCGCCAGCTAATTGAAGAGACGACGCCCCGGCGTCGCAGCTATCTGAAGAAATGAGCAGTTTGAAAGACAAGAAGATACTTGTGGTGGGCGCCGGCGGCTTCGTGGGCGGGTTCATCGTCGACGAATGTCTGCGGCGCGGCGCCCGCGTATGGGCCGGCGTGCGCGCGAGCACATCGCGCAAGTGGCTCGCCGACGAGCGGCTGCAGTTTGTGACCCTCGACTTCGACGAGCCCTCCACCCTGGCCGACACCCTGCGCCAGGCGCTCCCCGAAGGGGAGAGGTGGGACTATGTGGTCTATAACCTCGGGGCCACTAAATGCCTGCGCTACACCGACTTCGCACGCATCAACCACGACTACCTGCGCGACTTCCTGCAGGCTCTCAGGAGCGCCGACATGGTGCCCGGGAAAATCCTCTACATGAGCAGCCTCTCGGCCGTCGGCCCGGGTCCCAAAGGATACGCCCCCTTCACCGAGAAGACAATACCGCAGCCCAACACCCGATACGGCGCCTCGAAGCTGAAGGCCGAGATGACGCTCACCATGAGCGGCGTGCCCTACGTCATCTTCCGCGCCACGGGAATCTACGGGCCGCGCGACCACGACTACTTCCTAATGTTCGACTCCATCCGCAAGGGGGTGGACTTTTCGGTGGGATTCCGCCGGCAGCTCCTTTCCTTTATCTACGTCGAAGACCTGGCACGCGCCATCTGCGACGCCCTGGAGAAAGCCCCGACAGGAGAGACATACAACATAGCCGAGAGCCGCACGTACACCCAGGCGGAGTTCAGGCGCATGGCCGCCGACACGCTCGGGCGCCACGTCGTGCTCCCCGTCAAGGCCCCCCTCTGGATAGTGAAGGGGGTGTGCGCCGTGGCCGAGAAGATAGGGGCCGCAAAGGGGAAGCCTTCGACCCTCAACAGCGACAAATACAACATCCTGCGCCAGCGCAACTGGAGCGTGGACACTTCCAAGGCGCGCCGCGACTTCGGTTTCGAGGCCACGGTGCCCCTCGAGGAGGGGGTGCGCCGCGCGTGCCGGTGGTACGAGGCCGAAGGATGGTTTGGCAAGAAAGACTGACCATAGAGCACCGACGCCGAGATGACAGACACACAGCAGGCCGCATTGCGGGCCGACAGCATAGCCAAGGCGCAGGCTGACAGCGTGGCGCAGGCCAGGGCCGACAGCCTGGCGGCCGTGCGCGCCGACAGCGTGGCGCGTGCCCAGGCAGAGGCCAAGGGGATACCTGTGGTCGGCCTGGCGTACGACCCCCCGGCCCATCCGGGCGCGGGGGCGATGCCCGTCGACACGCTCGGAAGCTCGCTCGTGACCGGAGGACTGCTCGCTCTCTTCTGCATAGTGGCCATAAAGTTTCGCAACAACGGCCGCTATTTCGTCACCCTGCTCCGCGACCTCACCGTCGTGCGCCTGCGCCAGAACGTCTTTGACGACACCGTGCGCGAGACCTCCTTCCTGGTGGTGCTCAACCTCCTGGAGACGGCCTGCGCCGGCGTGCTGCTATCGTGGGGCCTCCTGCCCGGCGCCCCCACGCCCCTGCAGACGGGGGTGTGCGTGGCGGTGTGCGGAGCCTACGCCCTGGGTATGTGGCTGGCCTACGCGGTGGTGGGCAACGTCTTCTCCGACGCCCCCCACACACGCATGTGGGTGCGGGGCTACGGCGCCAGCCAGGGCCTCCTGGGGCTCCTCCTGCTCCCCCTCGCCCTGCTCTGCATCTGCTATCCCGAAGAGGCCCGGCTATCGGCCCTCATAGGGCTCGGATGCTTCATTTTGGCCAAATTGGTGTTTGTCTGGAAGGGATTTCGCATTTTTTTCACCCAAATCTCCTCGTGGGTGCTTTTTTTGTACTACCTTTGCAGTCTGGAAGTGGTACCGCTTCTGATCACCGCCGCCGCGGCGGTGGGACTTTGCAGCAACATGTAAGAATGATTAGTTTTTAAGAAATGAGCATAAAGAAGATTCTCGTGTCGCAGCCGAAGCCGGAGACCGGCAAAAGCCCGTATTACGATATAGCCGAAAAACACAACGTCGAGCTCGTGTTCCGTCCCTTCATCAAGGTGGAGGGCCTGAGCGCAAAGGAGTTCAGACAGCAGAAAATCAATCTGGCGGACTTCACCGCCGTCATCCTCACATCGCGCACCGCCGTGGACAATTTCTTCCGCCTCTGCGAAGAGAGCCGCGTCAACGTCCCCGACACCATGCGATACTTCTGCGTCACCGAGGCCCTGGCCCTCTACCTGCAGAAATACATCGTCTACCGCAAGCGCAAGATCAACTTCGGCCAGTCCGGCAAGCTCAACGACCCGCAGCTCATGGCCGCCATGGTGAAGAACAACAAGGAGAAGTTCCTGCTCCCCATCTCCGACGTCACCAACGAAGACTACACCTTCCTGCAGGAGGCCAAGATCGACGTGACGCCGGCCGTGATGTTCCGCACCGTCAGCAACGACTTCACCCCCGACGAGAAGCTGGACTACGACCTTCTGCTCTTCTTCAGCCCGGCGGGCATCACTTCCCTGAAGAAGAACTTCCCCGACTTCGACCAGAGCGTCAACGGCATAGCCATCGGCACCTACGGCTCCACCACCGCCAAGGCCGTGGAGGAGGCCGGGCTGCGCCTCGACTTCGCCGCCCCCACCAAGGAGGTGCCCTCCATGACCGCCGCCCTCGAGCGCTTCCTCACCCAGCAGGCATCCCAGCCGGCAGAGCAATCCGAGACCTCAGAGACCTCAGAGGCCTCAGAGAGCTCAGAGAACGCACAGCCCTCAGAGCCCTCCAATAACTAAAAGCCCCACGCCTCGCCCATGGACCACTTCAACGACTCCCTGCTAAGCCGCCTGTACCTGAAGAACACCGAGTTCCGCACCCTCATGCAGCGGCGCATCTTCAACATCCTGCTGATCGCCACCCCCTACGACGCTTTCATGATGGAGGAGGACGGCAGGGTGGAGGAGCAGGTCTACTTCGAGTATGTAGCCCTCAATCTCTCGTCGCCCCCGCGATTCACCAAGGTGGCCAACTACGAGGAGGCCTGGCACGAGCTCGAATCGAAGCCCTTCGACCTCATCATCGCCATGCCCGGAGTAGACGTGAGCGAGACCTTCCGCGAGGCGCGGAAGATCGACGAGAAGTATCCAGACATCCCATTCGTGGTGCTCACCCCCTTCTCCAAGGAGGTGCGCCGCCGCATATCCGACGAGGACCTGGCCGGCGTGGACTACGTCTTCTCCTGGCTTGGCAACGTCGATCTCATCCTGGCCATCATCAAGCTCATCGAGGACCGCATGAACGCCGAGGCCGACATCGGCGACGTCGGCGTGCAGTCGATTCTCGTGGTCGAAGACTCGATACGCTTCTATTCCTCGGTGCTGCCCCACCTCTTCAAGTTCCTGCTCAAGCAGTCGATGATCTTCTCCACCGAGGCCCTCAACGAGCATGAGCAGATGCTTCGCATGCGCGGCCGCCCGAAGGTACTCCTGGCACGCGACTACGAGGAGGCCGTCGAGCTCTTCGACAAGTATGGCGACAACATGCTGGGTGTCATCACCGACGTCCGTTTCCCGCGCGACGGGCGCCGCGACCCGGAGGCCGGATTCCAGTTTGCAGAATACGTGCGCGCCCGCTTCCCCCACATGCCCGTCATCGTGGAGAGCCAGGAGAGCGTCAACCGTGCCCGGGCCGAAAAGGAGGGGTACGCCTTCATCGACAAGAACTCCAAGACACTGCCGCAGGACCTGCGCCGCGCCGTGCGCCTGCTCTTCGGATTCGGCGACTTCATAGTCAAGGACGACGAAGGACGCGAGATCATGCGAATACACGACCTCAAGGACCTCCAGAAGAAAATCTTCGAGATCCCCGACGACGCCCTGATGCGCCACGGACGCCACAACGACATAAGCCGCTGGCTCTACAGCCGCGCCCTCTTCCCGATAGCCGACGCCATCAAGAACTTCCAGTTTACCGACCTGACGCAGGCCGACAACGTGCGCCGGCTCGTCTTCGAGTGCATCGTCAAGTACCGCCGCATGAAAAACCGTGGCGTGGTGGCCGTCTTCGACCGCAACCGCTTCGACTGGTACAGCAACTTCGCCCGCATCGGCCAGGGGTCGCTCGGCGGCAAGGGGCGCGGCCTGGCCTTCATCGACCAGATCATAAAGCGCAACCCCATCTGCGAGGACTTCAAGGGGATACAGATCACCATCCCGCGCACGGTCGTGCTCTGCACGGACATCTTCGACGAGTTCATGGACATCAACGACCTCTATCCGCTGGCCCTTTCCGACGCCTCGGACTCGGAGATCCTCGATGCGTTCCTCGCCGCCGACCTCCCCGACTCCCTGATAGAGGACTTCATGGCCCTCTTCGAGGTCGTCGACCGCCCGCTGGCCGTGCGCAGTTCCTCGCTCCTTGAAGACTCGCATTACCAGCCTTTCGCCGGCATATACGCTACCTACATGATCCCGCACCTTGACGACAAGGCCCACATGCTGCGCCTGCTCTGCGACGCCGTCAAGGGCGTCTACGCCTCCGTATTCTTCGCCGATTCCAAGGCGTACATGAACGCCACGAGCAACGTCATCGACCAGGAGAAGATGGCCGTCATCCTGCAGGAAGTGGTGGGAGAGGACCACGACGGCCTCTATTACCCCGCCTTCTCGGGCGTGGGCCGCTCGCTCAACTACTATCCTCTGGGCGACGAGGTGGCCGAGGACGGCGTGGCCGAGGTGGCCGTCGGCCTGGGCAAGTATATCGTGGACGGTGGGATGGCCCTGCGTTTCTCGCCGCGTCACCCGGAGAAGGTGCTCCAGACCTCCACGGTGGATCTCGCCCTGCGCGACACCCAGACATATCTATACGCCCTGCCCTCCGACGCCGAGGCGAGCGAGCATCTGACCACCAACGACAGTTTCAACATTCGCCGCGTGCCCGTGGCCGACGCCTTCAAGACGGGGGCGCTGAAATACCTGGTCTCGACTTTCGACGTCAACGACCGCATGATCCGCGACAACGAGATCGGGCCTGGACGCAAGCTCGTGACCTTCGCCAACGTTCTGAAACAAAACGTCTTCCCCCTGGCCGAGGCCATCGACTTCATGCTTTCCACGGGGCAGTACGAGATGGGGCGCCCGGTGGAGATAGAGTTTGCGGGCATGATCGACAAGGATGCGGTCCGCTCCGAGCACAAGGGGACCCTCTACTGGCTCCAGATGCGCCCGATCGTCGACAAGAAGGAGATGCTCGACGACACCATCCTCCAGCATCCCGACAGCGACCTGATACTGCGCAGCGACACGGCTCTGGGCCACGGCGTGATGGACGGCGTCAGGGATGTGGTGTACGTACGCCCCTCGACGTTCAATTCCGCCCGCAATGCCGAGCTGGCCTCGGAGATTGAGGAGATCAACCGCCGCTATGTGGAGTCGGGGGAGCCTTACATCCTCATAGGCCCGGGGCGCTGGGGTTCCTCGGACCATGCGTTGGGCATACCCGTTAAGTGGCCCCAGATAGCCGGGGCGCGCCTGATCGTGGAGTCGGCCCTCCCGGGGTATCGCATAGAGCCTTCGCAGGGCACGCATTTCTTCCAGAACCTCACCAGCTTCGGCGTGGGCTATTTCACGGTCGACCCTGAGGGGGGCAACGGCTGGATAGACGCCGCATACCTGGACTCCCTGCCGGCCACGTACGAGAGCGAGGGGGTGCGCGTGGTGCATTTCGACGAGCCGCTGACCATCGCCATCAACGGACGCAAGGGCGCGGGCGTGGTGCTTCGCCCCGGCGTGTTGGCGGCCGGCGAGAATGAGAAGGAGGAATAGTGGGTGATACGGAGATCTACGTGCCATCGGGCCCTTTCGTGGCCTGGCTTCATCCGGTCAAGTGCTTCCGGGCTTTGGTGAAGGTGGACGAGCGTATGCGCCTTCTTGAAGACGAGCGCACGGTTAGGCGCCGTGACGTGGACTCCATCATGCAGCGTCTGAGCGAGACTCAGGCGCAGCTTGACGCCGCGCGTGCCGAGACTGCCAATCTGCGAGGCGAGTTGGCCGAGCGTGGCAACGAGCTGGCGGCCTCCCAGGCCCAGGTGCGCCGGCTGACCACCGAGCTGGAGGAGATGCAGGGCCTGGAGGCGGAGCTGGAGGAGTTTCAGGCAATGCTTGGGCGCGTGGAGGACATGAAGCGGCGCTATGAGCGCCGTATCGAGACCCTGCGCGGCAAACTGAAGGAGATGGACGCCAAGGCCAAGATCAACGACGAACTGATCATCGACATGGAGGCGCCCCACGCCCCCTCCCCCGCGAGCCGTCCCAAGCCCCAGCGTCCCCCCGACAACGACTGGCTCCGCGAGCTCGACCCCGACCTCTGATCCCCCCGCCCTGAAGCATGAGAGTGGCCTGTCCCGGAGTAGGGGCGTGGCTAGCCACGCCCACGTCCGGATGGGAGGAGTCGGAGGTTTGGCATTGTCGGGGTGATTGACCCAGGCTGGGTCGGGATACATCCAAATCTCTTACTAAGAGATACTTGATTGCTCCTGAGTGGCGAGTCAAAGGGTTCTGCTCGCCCTTGGGAGATGTGGATCAAGAGAACCTGCCTGTAATTATCTAACCATCTATCTATGAAGAAGATTTCCAGCTTGTTATTGGGACTCTCCGTGGTCATGGGGGCTTTCTCTGCCTCGGCGCAGGAAAAAGGGGATGTTGCGGTCGGCGTCAACCTCGGTTTCGCTCCCTGCCTCCAGAAAGGCGCATCACTGACCAACTTCGATCTCGGCGCCAAGGTGCAGTACAACCTCACCGACCCACTGCGCCTTGAGGCGGCCTTCGACTATGGCTTCAAGGCCAAGGGCGTGGATGTGCTGACAGTCGGCATCAACGCCCACTACCTCTTCGGACTCTCCGAGAAACTCCACGTCTATCCCCTCGTCGGCGTAGGCTATGGCCACCTCGGCGGCGGTGTCTCGCTGGGCTATGACGGCCCAGGAATGGACTATTACCTCTCTCGCAGCGAGTCGTTTGACTACCCGGAAGACATGGATATGGGTGGAGGCTCGGCCAGCAAGTTCTACTTCAACGTAGGCGTGGGCGGGGAGTATGCCATCAGCAGCCATCTCGCCGTCAATCTCGAGATCAAGTACCAGTACATGAAGGACTTCTCGCGCCTGCCCATCAGCCTGGGCGTGGCCTATCGCTTCTAAGCAACTAATTAATCCTTTCCGACAATATGAAGAAGTATCTCTATCTGACGATTGTGGCGCTCCTCGCCACAATGTCGTTCGCCCTCACCTCGTGTGGCGATGACGACGACGAACCCAACGGGGGCTCAAAAGGAAAATTCGAGCTCACCATCGACGGCACGAAGCACGAGTTCACGCGTTGCGCGGGTAGTCTCAATGGTTCCCAAAATACCTATAATTGGGACTTGGAGTATGGTGACTACCCTGATGGCGCCACCTTCTCAATAACTATCTATGGCTGGGATGAGGTCGTAGAGGGACAATATTTCACGTATAATGACGTGATCTGGGGAGAAGGTGCAGACCCGACTGGCATAGATGTTGCTTGGTTCCCGCCTAAAGGAGGCGTGGTATTAGGGGGCATAACACCTTCTGGAAACAAAATCAAGGTAGTGGCAAAAACTAGTAAGACTATAACACTCTCCTTCGATGATGCAACGTTTGAGTCGATGAGTGGCGATTCGGTGACAGTAGACGGCACTGTCACCCTTCCCGTGAAATAACAGGTAAGGCCTGACACCCTTTAAAGGAGTCGTCGAGACATGTCGGTGTCAATACTCGCCAAGGCTCCTTGCAAACGTGACAGACGCCCCGCTTCGCAGTGGGGCGTCTGTCACATGTTTTCCATAATACTAACTAACTAACCTAACATCATGAAACGAATTTCTCTTGCTTTCGATAGGTAAACATGCCGGTGGACGGGAAAGTTAAAAAACGGGTCCAAGTTTAATGTTTCTGTAACAATGCATGCGGATCCCCTTGAGATCTGAGGGCTTGCCCATCAGCACGTGACGCCGACTCGGCGTAGTCCCCATATTATATACGTCTCCAGCTTAGTCCTACTTGTTTCTTTTGACTTTGGTATAGAGCTTACCATTGAAGATTCGCCACTTTTAGTGTAGAGCGCATTTTTAACCCGGCCCATACAAATTTCTTCGGAAAAATTTCGTAAATTTGCAATGTGAAGAGTTATTCATAGTTATGACTCGACCAATATGATATATTTGAACCAATGCATCGACATAAAAGAATACATGATTAAACTCAATGTAAGTTAATCAGAATCGCTCATGACAGAAAAAGAATTACAACGATACTTGAGAGAACGTTTCCCACGAGAGGATTCCTCTTGCGAATGGAAGGAGATGAAGAATCTTAAAAATTCCTTTGCCAATGATGAACACAAGGATGTGATTTCATATCTTTCGGGCATTTCTAATATGGAAGGTGGACATCTTATCATAGGAGTGAAAGACGGCACTCTCGACATAGTAGGCACAGATTTGTCAAAGGTAAACTTCGACAAAGTCTCTGTCATACAGAAGATGGTAGAGCAATGTCCGGATCTCCCGACTGAAGGCTTGTCTGTTGAGGAATATGTAACTGATGACACCAAGAAGGTTGTTTGGGTGATTAACATTCCCAAGCACCTGCCGCGTCGTCCGGTCATTGCCCATAGGAAAAAATTCCAGCGTCTCGGCGAATCATTGGTTATACTTAAACGTGATCGGGAGAACGTTATTCTGAATGAGAAATTAGACAGTTACGATTGGTCGGCAGAGATTGTACCGGAGGCCACCATCTCAGATTTGGATGAGGCGGCAGTCGAGGCAGCTCTTGACGGATATTGCGAACGATATCCAAAACGGGCACAGGAGGCAAGAATGTGGTCAACGAAACAGTTCCTTGACAAAGCCAAAATTACCAAGAACGGTAAAATTACGAAAACTGCTTTGCTTTTGCTCGGGAAGGAAGAGGCAGCTCATTTCCTGAATCATCCTGCTGAAATTGTGTGGAAACTTCAGACAGGAGAAGAAAGGGCCGCTAATATTTTTTATCCTCCCTTCTTGCTATCGGCAATAGAGTTGCGTGGCACAATAAGAAACTATCAGATCAAGATTTTCCCCTCCAACGCCCTTCTGCCCTCTCCGGTCATGAAATACGATCAACAGTCGCTTTTGGAGGGCCTCCATAACTGCATACTCCATCAAGATTATACGAGAGGTGAACGCATCGTAGTAACTGAGACGGCCGACAGCGTTACGTTTCAAAATGCAGGTAGCTTCTATGAGGGTAGCTATGAAGATTACATTGCCGGTGAGAAAACCCCCACTCAGTATCGCAACCCATTCCTGCAAAGAGCGATGCTTAATCTCAATATGATAGACAGTCAAGGATTCGGAATCCATGATATGTTCTTGAAACAACGTTCACGCTATCTCCCTATGCCTGACTATGACAAGAGTACGATGGACCATGTGATTATGGTTATGCCGGGACAGGTACTCAACGAGGAATATTCCACTGCTCTTATGGAAAATACTTCTCTTGACTTGACCACTGTATTTCTTCTCGACCGAGTGCAACGAAATAAGGCCATTTCCAAAGAAGCCAGACTAAAGCTAAAAGAGCTGCACCTCATAGAGGGACGACACCCCAATCTCATAGTCAGCCGAAAGATAGCACAACTGACGCACAAGGAGGCTGAATATTCGACTCAAAGGGGTTTCGATGATGAATTTTGTCGAGATCTTATCTTGAAGGCCCTTCACGAACATACGCGACTTAACAGGTCTCAAATTAATAAACTGTTGATGAAACGACTTCCGGAAGTGTTGAATGAGAAGCAAAAAATAAATCATATAGATTATTTGCTCAAGAAACTCAGGAGAGATGGCAAGATTCATGTCGGCCCAAATAAATACTGGGAACTCGGCCCCAAGGTAGAAGTATCAACGGGCCTGTAAAGGACGAGCGTTGCTGGAATCCGTGAAATAGAGGTAGTATTCCGGGAAGTTTCCGTGAAAATTCCGTGAAATATTCCGTTATTCTTTATTGGGTAAGATATAAGAAGTTGAGCATGTGAGGTTTATATAGGACAATAGAAGAAATGTGTCCGTAAACGTTCTGTGAGTTTCCGTCATCTTATCTCCGATGCGTATATGTGTTGGGTGTGTAGGTGGGTATGGGAAGATAAAGAGGGTTACGCTCCTGGATGCGACAGACGCCCCGCTTCGCAGTGGGGCGTCTGTCACATGTTTTCCATAATACTTAACTAACTAACCTAACATCATGAAACGAATTTCTCTTGCTTTCGATAGGTAAACATGCCGGTGGCCGTGAAAGTTAAAAAACGGGCCCAAGTTTAATGTTTCTGTAACAATCCTCCTCCCCCGGGGCGGCTGCACCAGGGTGCAGCCCTACAAGGGGATGCGCCGAGGTTTCAAAAAATCTCTGTATAAAACACTGTGTGCTACAAATTTACAAAAACTTTTCTTTGTAAAGAAAGAAAATGGGCAAAAATCTTTCTTTACAAAGAAAAGTTTTTGTAATAGGCTGGGAGACAAGCGTATGGGAGACCGAAGGTCTATTATCCCTTTTGGCGGTCGGTCATGTTTGGCTCTGGGCCGTACTGGTTGTCGCCGGGCTGGCTGGCCTGGCAGAGGAACACCAGAAGGATGATCGTGCCGATGACAGGGAGGAATGCCCAGCAGGTGTTCCAGCCGGAACGGCCTGTGTCATGCAGGCGGCGGAAACAGAGCCCCATCGAGGGCAGAAGGATGAAGAGGTCCCAGACGTAGGCCACGATCAGGGCGCCCGTAGAGGGGGAGTCGCCCGTGAAACCGACGCCACCGAAGATGGAGATGCACCATCCGACGATGGCCACGAAGAGGGCAAACCACCAGTATTCCGAACGCGAGGCGCGGCCGGTGAAACAGCAGTATTTGGCGAAGGCGCGCTTGACGGCCTCGCCGAAAGACACTTGATATTGGTACATGACGTATCGGTTTTGAGGGTTAGAATTCGAATTTTTCGGTGATCATGCTTGCGTTCGCCTTCATCACCGGGACGAGGCGCTTGAAGTGCTCCGACTCGGAGTGGGCCTTCAGATCCTCCTCCGACTCCCAGGTCTCGATGATCATGAAGCGGTCATCGTTGGTCTTCGACTGATAGAGGTCGTAGTCCACGCACCCCTTGTCGCGCAGCGAGAAAGAGACCAGTTCGACGGCGGCCTCCTTGAATTTCTTGGCGTTTTCCTCCGTTTCGGCAATCACAGCCACATTCAATCTAATCATAGTATTCAATAATTTATCCGAGAGCACATTGCCCTCCCAATACTAACGCCCCCCGCGCCCCAAAGGTTGCGACCGCAGGATAATCCACATTGATCGGTAGCGGCATCGTATGATGGGTTGACTAGTATGTGTTAAGAACTTAAACACGAGATCAGATATTGAATAACTGCTCAAAGTCTTCAGGTTTCACTTCAATTCGTTCAGTGGGGAAGATGGTTGAGGTCGCCAAATTGGTTTTTCGCTTCAGGAGCTCATCGAGTGTCACGTCAAAGGATTTGAAGTGCGGGCTTACTGCCATCGGATAATATACATAGACATCTTTCTCTTGGCCAATTCTATATGCACGGTCGGTGGCTTGATTCTCTTTTGCAGGATTCCAATGGCGACTATAATGAATCACATGATTAGCTGCTGTCACATTCAGTCCCATACCCGCTGCAACAGGCGACATGATTATTACGCCAAATCCTACCTGGCTTTGGAAATCATCAATAGCTCCTTGACGAGACAATCTACCATGGGCAGAATTTGAAGAGGTGTCACCGTTGATAATTCTCGATATGTACTGGTACTTCTCCAGGATTATCTTTTGGAGCATCTTTTGTGTATCTTTCCTCTCGGCAAAGATTATGGCCTTTTCAGAATTTGCACGAATCTTGTCAAGAAATGAAACGGTGGCAATGAGCCTTGCCGCATTGTCAATCAAGTCAGTGGTAGTATGACCCGTTAGGGATCCAGAGTGCAGGTAAGGATGTTCAGACACTTCACGGATTCCCATAATTGTCACCAGCATGTGTCCTTTTATGGAAGGGTCGTAGGATGACACCACGTGTCGATAGATGCGCTCTTGCATGGCAGGCATATCCACCTTTTGTATTATCTCAAGCTTGTTCGGCAAATCTTTGGCTACATCGGATTTGAGTCTACGCATGAAATATACCCCCAGACGATTATGGATTTCGTCGCCCAGAGCAATAAGGTCTGTGTCTTCGTCCTTCAGCGGGTGCTGGTACTTCTTTGCGAACTCTTTAGCATTCCCCAGTAATCCGGGAACGCAAAAATCCATTATACACCAAAGGTCCAACAGAGTATTCTCAACAGGGGTGCCTGTCAAGGCCACTCGGAATTTGCTCTTCAATGCTTTAACTGCATTTGTCACAAGTGTCCCCGGGGTCTTAACCTTTTGAGCTTCGTCTAGAATTACGATATCGAAGTTCACAGCACAGAAATTTAGTTGACAATTTCTGACGGTTTCATAATTCGTTATTATTAGTTTACACGCTTGCATCTTTTTAATCGACTCTCTATCGAATTTGCGAGGTACCTGAGCTGAGGAAAGAATGGTTATCGGCATCGGCTTCTTAAAAAACTTATTATATTCATTCTGCCAATTCTCGATTAAAGAAATAGGAGCCACGATGAGATAAGGATTATGCATAGGATGTGTTTGTGCATGCCAGTCCAAGAAGTACAATAGTTGCAAGGTCTTTCCCAGACCCATGTCGTCTGCCATCAGACAGCCGGATGCTTTCTTCTCCAGTAAATACTGAAACCAGGCCACGCCTTCTTCTTGATGGCTTTTTAATTTAAAGTCACTACGAAGATTGGTGTTCGGGTACAGCACATAGTGCGTATCAGGTTTTATAGTATGATTTGCTAAGATATACCCGGTACTCTCGGCATTTTCCTCGATAATGAGCACTTTCTTTCCTGTCCCATCCTCCTCTATCTTTATGGGATTCTTTGGATTGGCGAGTTGTTTGCGAGCCATTTCAGCTAAAAATTTTGCATCTCCCACCCCAATCTCGATTTCTCCGTAAAGGCATACGGGCGTGCCTTCATCTTCAGCCTTTTTTATGGCCACTTCTAAATCGGCTAAATCAGCGGGAGTCTCTATAGTAACATTTGACGTGCCTGCCACCGGATGATCAATCGTTGCGCCGGCTATCCACACAGACTTATAGGGAGATATAAAGGGATAGAACTTGGGTTTATAGAACCCCAGGTCAATAACACGCTCGCTATAGAACTGAGAGAGGTCGAACTCGTCAGGGTCGAAGAACTCGGTTGGACTATCAATGAGGCGATTAATCTCATCAATGTCTGTGTAACGGCAACCATGTTTCTTTATGGTCTCCAAGTTTTCTTTTTGTTTCTTAGTAAAGACAATACGGGTCCTATTGCCTTTTTCATCCGAAACGGGATATGTATCCAATAAGCGTCGTTGTCTATCGAAAGTCTTTTGAAACTTCTCGTTGTCCTTGATGTCGATGGATGGTAAGATTTTTAATGCATCATCCTCTCTGGACAAATCCAACTGGACCGTGTGTGGGAGGAACACATTTTCGGCCTCCAGATATGGGTCAAGAAACACATTGGCGTTGCGTGCCGCCTCTTTGATTTCTGCGAATTTGCGAAGCGTATATTCGAAAGTCTTAAATTCGTTGTTAGTTGAATTATATTTTTCTGTGAGCTTGATAAGTTGGTACTGTGCGTAGGATAAGGTGAACTTTCGACCGTCAGATAAGGTGATCTCAGTCCCGTTAGCAACTGCGGAAAGCATATCCCCTCCTGGAAAGTGTGTCAGGAAATCGATGCAGTAACGGAAGAGGGGGCTCTTGAAATCGCCTTCGCTACGAAGCCTTATTGCGTAAGGATATTGGCCCGGAAGACCGAGCAAACTTCTGTCTTCTTCGTCTAGGTATTCCATGGACTCAAAGGGGACATAACACCCCTCCTTGTCATAGGAGGCATGCCCATTGTCCACTAAGGTTGCTAGAGGCATGTAATATATACGTGCGTCTGTAGCATCCCATTCCTTGAAATGCAGCGTATGGCCATTATAGTCGACAGATAGTTTATAGCCTTGTGTAGTAAGAGTGACTGTTAGCATATTACTGAGTATGTATTACTATATTTTTATTGTTTAATGGGGTAAATATAATGTCAGGCTCCCTCCAAACCAGCTTCCCTAAAGTGTATCTAGTAGGCACAACGGTATATTCGCTATCTTGACAAGCAAGTTTTACGTCAAATATTTTATCTGAATTATAAACAGCTGCCATCCAAATATTACATTTTTTGATTTTATTGAGTGGGTTGGGACAGAGATAGTATGTTCTGGCTGACTTTTTAATAAAAATATACACGTATTTAGAGTCTGCGATGATGCGTACACTTTCATTAAACACCCATTTGCTTTGTATACCACTTATTGTGGCTTTAATACGCGAACCAGGATAAGGGGTTGTGATATTGCTACCCGCTGACATCTCCTCATCCTTAAATAATGACCCTTGAGGCGTAACCCTGTCACGAGGTTCCGGTAGAGCATTATCCTCAGTGGCTTTTATGGAAGATTGCAGTGGCTCATTGTCGCTAAATAGATTCCCAGTGTCCATATAAGCGGTAGGCTGCTCATCGGATAACCTCTCGCCGGGCTTAATTCCGAGCTTTTCTCGCATCCATCGTCTGAAGCGTATCTCCCATTCCCCGCGATGGGTGAGTTTTCCTTCATCCAGACAGATATAGCTCCACTCGTTGACTTTATCCACTGCAATTGCCATGTCAGGGGATTTCAAATCACCGGTCGATTCCAAGGTTTTCCTCCCTCGTATGTTCCTGATTAAACGATGTGATGAGTTATAGATGTAAAGGGATCCCACATCTGAAAATTCTACGAAGACTTTATTCCCTATGAACAGTACCAGAGCTGCTGTGGTGGCGACTCGTGAATTGGTCTCTATGAAGTGTGTTCGTAATAGAGGAGCCACATTGGCATCACCTTGCAGCTTAAGTTTTGTCGTAGTGGAGCCGACGATTCGAAAATCAGAGACGTTCTGGACATATTCCAGCCAGCATTTTCTCCTTCGTGGGTCTTGGACACATCTATCAAAGAAGGCCTCGACACTTTTACGAGCATACCATGCCGTCACAAGGTCCTTGGCTTTTTTCAGCAGTACCCTTTCTTCCGGTGTGGCTCCCGTGAAAGGTGCCCAGATACCGGCATCGTTTATATCTCCCATAACTCTGCGGGCAACACGGCTAATGGTAGTCTGGAGACTCACATCTGCCTTCCTGTCGGCATCTTCGATCGCATGCGCAAAGAAGAGCTTCTTTGTCCTGTCTAATGTATGCTTGTTGCGAAAGAGATCCTCCACATAGTCATAATTGGACATGGTAAGCTTTCTGACATAATCTATAATGACATCGGAAAAATATGGAAAAGAGAGGGCCGATCCCTTGAGCCCTAATTTGGCGGGAGCATCTTCCAAAGTTGTCGAGGTGGCTACAAGAAGTGCTGAAAGTCGTTTAGGGCCCGGCATGTCAAATAGATCGATACTTTGCTTTAAGCATAGATATCTTCTAATCCCCCCGGAATATGTGATAAGATGCTTCTTGAGCAATTGGTAAGCTAAGTGCCTTAGGGGAAGTGGAGACGTGTTCCAGGAGTTTAGGAGAAAGAATGCCAATCCATTTACGAATAGATCACGCCAGTGTTCATCTAACAGGTTGATGGCATGCTCGAAATGAGGGCTAAAATTTAGTAATTGGGACAGATTGTAGGATAGTATTCGTAGTTCTTTTATGTCCCATTCCAACTTTTTACCGGGAGCGTGGTTTTTGATCTTTGCTATGACTTCCTCGACTGATTTTTGGCTGAATTCTGGCTTACGGCCATCGGACGTCATCCTGTTTTCAATATCTTTCAGCCTACGTGCAGCACGGTTGAGTATTCTCCCTGCCTCGAGATTGTTTTCCACTTCTCGAGATTGCAAGGTATAATTAGTCAACGCCTCCCGGTCGAGACTTAAAAGCGTGAAAAGGTTATCCATTTATTTCATGCCTCTTTTTTTCGTTATGTCCTCCAGTTGCTTCTCTGCATTTGTTCTGACGCGGAACTCCACACGGCGGGAAAGGTCTTTGTCTTCCACTCCATTCCTCATTATGGGATGGCTGGAAGACAGGCCATTGGCAGTGATGAAGTTCTTGGCCCACTCTATTTGGTCGGGTTGCATGAGGCTCATACAGTACTCCAACACTGCACGGGTTCTGTTCTGTGACAATTCCATATTGTGGAAATAGGCTCCATTGCTATCCGTATGCCCTTCAATGCGTATCTCCTCTATATTATCCCTATACTCAGGTTTATTAAGTATTGCTATATAGCGGGGATAGAAATCATTTAGGATTTCCTTAAAACTTGGTTTAAGCACAGCCATGTTATTGTCAAAGAGCATTGCCGGTTCTTGAAAGCGAACACAAAGGGTGGAGTCAATCATAGCTCGCCAAACAGGCAGATCGTCTTTAAACTCGGCTTGAAGATCGATATACAATTGTGTTTTGATTTGATCGTACTTCTTAACTATCATTTCGTCTTGCTCTGCCTTTTCTTCCACTTGGAGCAGTGCGCCCATCAACAGGAGAATGAAGATGAAGAGAAGGCCTGCCATTAGATCGCCCGTAGAGAGTGCGAACACATTCTCGGAGCGATCCCCTGTGTGAGTAATCCTTTTCTTCATTTGCGTTTCTGATTAACCGTCTCGACAAGCATCTCGACCATCTCATTTTGTTGCTGGATGGTAGAGGCCAGGGCGTCGGTGGTGTTGGTGAGATTGGTAGAATAGGCCTCCAAATAGCGCTGTAAGGAACTTCTGACAGAGTTGCTGTATTCGTTAAGACCAGCTTGAATTTGGGAGAATATCTGCCCCAACCCGCTACGGATGATTTCAAATTTTTGAGCGTATTCATCGGTCGTGCTCCCTGCTGTCTCAAGTAGGGTCAGGATCTCATTGAGCTTTTGGGAAGTTCCCGTCTGAATCTGTTCCAGACTAGTGGCATACTCTGATTGGCTTTTGCGGAAATTGTCTGTAGCGCCTCTCATCTCCTCCGTTATTGACTGGAGATTTGAGGTGGTGCCTGTGATGTAGCCTTGGGCTTGTTGGAAAGTCTTCATCGTATTTGACATGGCGTCATGGATTTGATTGAGATGTTCCATTGAATCGTCGAACTTGCCAAGAAGGGCTTGGTTACGCTGTAGCATAGCTTCGGATGACATTGTCCAGGACTTGCTCATTTCAGTAACCATGTTCCCTATTTCTTTTGTCGTAATTTCTTGAAGGGCAAGTAAGTCTGCCTGTTTGCTGACAAGTTCAGATGATAAGGTTTGGACTGTCTTTTGGAGTGTTGTAGAAATCTCATTCATTGTCCCATTGAGGGTTCCACTCATTTCAGAGTAAGAGGTGGATACTTGTTTGATCATCTCTTGAGAAGATTGCGCTGAGGATTGGGTTAGAGATGTCATCACGCCCTTTATGTCGGCAACCGCGTCACTGATGGATGTGGTTGCAAAGACTATCTGCTCCTGCATCTGTTGCATTGCAGTGGAATTAGCTGACGCAGTGGAGGTAGAAATATCGCTTATGGAGTCCTTTACTTCAGAAACAGTAAGCTGAAGTAATGCCGCCATTTCTTTTGAGGATTTGGTCATATTCTCGATCACATCTTTCGACGACTGTTCCGACATCTGTGTGACATGTGACATTATTTCCTTTACCTCTGTGATAGATGCACTCATTGAGGACGTTGCGGAGACTATTTGCTCCTGCATCTGTTGCATTGCAGTGGTATTAGCGGATGCGGATGCCTGGGTAATCTCTTTAATAGAATCTTTGACCTCAGAAATAGTACCCTGTAGAGTACTTGAAATGTTCGACATGTTTTGAGGGAATACTTCGATGACTCGTGTTGCCGAGCCAAGGGAAAGGGCCAAATTCTCCAGCTCAGTCGTTGCCTTATTAGATAGGGTTGACTTGAAGGCCTCCATGCTTTCAAGAAGGGTGGCTTTTAACTCCTTCACCGCTTCTTCGATCATTATAGTTGCAGGATGGGAGAATTGCATGACCATTTGATCTATGTGCTCGACGACTGCCTTTGTAGTGGCGTCCACACTTTCCATAAGTGGAATGAGGCGCTGTTGCATCTGGCGCGAAAGGGTCTCGTCAAATATGTCGTTCAACTGTAGTGCAAGGTCAGTTGAGAAGGATTTAAGGGCTTGGGTTTGCTCTTGGTTATTTATGAGAATCTCTCGCACGGCGTTTGAAAGGGCTACTCTATTCCCATGACCATCCTGAAACTGCAGGAAGGGTACCAACCTCCCATAGAGTGTATCTGCCACAGACGCGAATTGTGTGGTAAGTGTATTGGTTGCGTTTTCGATAAAGATTTTCTGATTATATGTAGATAGTTCAATATCATCAATGTAGTTATTGTCATCCAGCTTGTCGCAAAAATCAAATAGTGCATTGGATAGTGAATTTCTCCACTTTTTCTCTATGTATGTATAGCAAAGAGATCCTCCCATACCTACAAGTGAGGTGATAAATGCTGTGCCCATCCCGTTCAGAAGGGCTTGGATACTGGCTTGAATATGATCGCTTGAGCTACTATCGAAATTCCAGATGCCAAGAGTTAAACCTAGAAAAGTACCCAGGAGTCCTAAACCAACGAGTGTCCCTGATCCGGCATCAATCATCTTTGTGTTGATACCTATGGCTTTACATACAGTAAATTCGGAAAAGAACTCTGATGCCGGTATATTTGTCTTTAATTTTCCCTCAACTTTGATCTTAATGGAGCCAGCATATGCCTTTTCTATGCCGGCAAGTTTAGTATCTCTTAGGCGAGAAAGAGAATCCTCGGACTCAGTTGCTTGCTTGATTAGATGGGTCGCTTTGGATTTTATACACCACGCCTTATAGATAAGACCTAATAGGACGCAGACGATGACGATACACGAGATGATAGTAATAGAGTCAAGTGACATAGGGGATACTTAGATCTTTAAAATGATAGGAATTACTGTTATTAGTCTGCGGGGTTATCCAATGCTCCATCCCTGATGCCGGGGTAATGGTTGGCTAAGATCACACCTGAGAGAGTTGATGAGGTGGTTGTCTGTCATAATTTTGTTGAGAGTTTCTTTTCCGGATGCAAAGATAGGGATTATTTTTGGATTGGAGGGGGTGGGGAGGGGATTTTTTGAGGGGAGGGGGTGGTTTTGTCAGGGCCGGAGGGACGTTGCACCTTCGACAAACCGGCTCCGCCTAACCTGGAGGGGCAATGGTGGGGGTGGAGACGCCTGGGGTAGTTAGATGGGGA